>NZ_JBFUET010000005.1:0-346760 GCF_056403815.1 Mesorhizobium sp. P2_E9 | reverse complement strand
AGAGCCTTGAACATCAAGGTCGGGTCGAGCGGCGGGCGGCCATTGTCGGGGCAATACAGCGGCGCGGTCAGATCGTGGATGAAGGAGAAATCGATCAAACGGTCGATCTTGCGCAACAGGTGATCAGCCGGAACCAACTGATCCAGCGTTACCATCTCGAGCGCGGTCTGTTCAGGGGCGGGTCGCTTCAACATGGCCCAGTGAATCAAAAACCCCCGGCAAATGCCAGGGGTTTGTCAGCAGTCTGAGACCGGCCTCTGGCCGGTCTTTTTGCGTTTGGCGGACCGATGGTTCGCTGCCGAAACTCGGCCAGTCATCACCGTCTCTCCAAGCCTCTGCCATTGATGCCTGCGGCCTCTGTTTGGCAGTCAGAGATCGACCACGCCGGGCCAAATGCCGAGCCGGCGCTATTTCAGCCGGGCAAACCGGCTGACATGGTTGTTGCATTCGGTCTTCGACCGTGTTGGCGGCTTTTTACGAAAAATCTTGACGGCGTGGCTGTGGCGCATTCTACAGAAGGTGCCCCCATATGGAGACGCCAGATGTTCGGTGCCGTCCCGCTTTTGATCGTGCCTTTCATTCTCTACAATCTCGGCCTGCTCGGAATTTTCGGCGGCGGTGATGATCCGTGGGCGAGCGAGATCTTCTCGTTCCGCATGATGTCGGGCGGGGTGTTCTCAATGACGCTCGGCGACCTGATGATATTGATCGGGCTGATCTTCCTGTTCCTCGAAATGGTGAAGTCGGCGCGCACGACCAGCGCCTCGATCATGGACCATCTCCTGTCGACGCTGGTCTTCGTCGCTTTCCTGGTCGAGTTCCTGCTGGTCAAGGGCGCGGCGCATTCCATCTTCTTCACGCTGATGATCATCGCGCTGTTCGATGTGCTGGCCGGGTTCGCGGTGTCGATGCGGTCGGCGAGCCGGGACATCAACCTGAATTAGGCTGACGCCTCAGCCCGGATCGGCGCTGAAGCCGGCGGCCTCGATGCCGGCGATGGCCGCTGCCTCGTCATTATCCGACGTGTCGCCTGATATGCCGACGGCGCCGATCACGGTGCCGGCCTTGTCGCGGATCAGCACGCCGCCGACCACCGGCAGCACGCGTCCGCCCGACACGTCGGAAATGCCGGCGACCAGATGCGGGCGCTCCTTGGCGAAGGCCTCGACCTTGCGCGAGCCCATGCCGATGGCCAACGCGCCATAGGCCTTGCCAGCCGACATTTGCGGGCGCAGGAACGAGGCGCCGTCCTGGCGCTGGAAGGCGACCAGGTGGCCGCCGGCGTCGAGCACCGAGACGCCCAGCGGCTTGAGCTTGAGATCGGCGCCCTTGGCGAAGGCGGCATCGATGATTTGCCTGGCTTTTTCGAGCGGCAGTGCGGTCATGGCAATCTCCTGTTGAAAGAGGCAATCATCGGCGGCCGGCCGGCCGAAGCAATCCCGGTTTCGGTTGAAATTGCTTCTTGTGCAGCGGTGGGATGAAGTGCGGCTGTCTGGATGGCGCCGTCGAACGGCGATAGGCGAGCAACTCGGGTTACCGGAGAGCGGCGCGTTATTTCTTTTTTGCGCGGGCAGGCTTCTTGGCTGGCACTGCCGGCGCGTTGGCAAGGTCGTCGGCTTCCTTGGCGAGGCGGAGCGCCCGCAGCTTGTCGGTCTTGGCCTTGCGGGCGTCGCTCTCGGCGGCATATTCCGCCATTGCCTTCTGGCGGACGGTCGCCGCTTCTTCCTGCTTCTTGAAGCGCAGATCTGCGCGCGCGCGGGCAGCATCCCGAGAGTTCTCAACCAAGACCTTATCCAATCCCGTGAATTGTGGTTTCCGCTTGTTGTAGCAGAGCCGGCCTCTCAACGGGGAAAATAGTTGGTCAGGCAGCCGGGCTGGCGCTGAGGGCCTTGCTGGCGACCACGGCTTCATAGGCAGCCTGCAGGGTCGCGCGGACGGACGGGCCGGACGCTGTATCGAGCGGCGTACCCAGATGCTCATGGCGCAACTCGTCCATGAATTTCTCCCACAGTGGCGGCCCGCCCTTTTCCAAAAGCTCGGCGCGGATCGAGAGTTCCTCGCTGGTCGGCAGCCAGACCCGGCCCCAGGCGCCGAGATGGGCCAGAATCGGCACCAGCGTGATGGCCATCTCGGTCAGGCTGTAGATCGCCTTCTGCTTGTGACTGGGATCGTCGGCCCTGGTCAGCATGCCCAATTCCATCAGCCGTTTCAGCCGGTCGGCGAGGATGTTGGAAGCAATGCCCTCCATCGATCCGTTGAGCAGCTCGCGAAAATGGCGCCTGCCGCCGAAAATCATGTCGCGCAGGATGATCAGGCTCCATCGGTCGCCGAACACTTCCAACGACAGGTTGATCGGACAGCCGGACCGGCGATCGAGGCTCATTCGATTCTCTCCACACAAAACCGGTTGCATTATCGTATCAGTTTTATTATGGTGCAACCGATTGCAAAATGCAATCAGATGAGGAGGCCAAGCAATGACGTCGATCGACCGTCCCGTGATCATATCCGAAGCTTTCGGCGACCCTGAAAATCCCCCGCTGCTGCTGATCATGGGCGCGATGGCCTCGATGCTGTGGTGGCCGAAGGCATTTTGCCGGGAACTTGCCGATGCCGGCCTGTACGTGATCCGCTACGACAATCGCGACACCGGTCGCTCGACCAAATATCCGCCGGGCAAGCCGCCCTACACATTCGACGACATGGCGGACGATGCGATTGGTGTGCTCGACAGCCACGGCATCGGCAAGGCGCATGTCGCCGGCATGTCGATGGGCGGTATGATCGCGCAACTCGTGGCGCTTAAGCATCCCTCCCGCGTCGCGTCGCTGACCGTGATCAGCAGTTCACCGGTGGGGATGGACACCTCGCAACTGCCGCAGACGACCGATGCCTATATCAAGCATTCGGCCGACGGTGGTGATGTCGATTGGGCGGACCGCCGCCAGGTCATCGATTTCATGGTCAGGGATGCCAGGGCGATCGCCAGCACCGCGCATCCGTTCGACGAGGCCGGGATGAGAGCCTTCATCGAACAGGATTACGACCGCTCCGGCGGGTTCCTGAGCGCAACCAATCATTTCTCGCTCAAGGGCGGTGACGCATGGAAGGGCCGCTTGCACGAGATGAAAGCGCCATTGCTGGTCATCCATGGCACATCGGATCCGATCTTTCCGGTCGAACACGGCGAGCTGCTGGCCAAGACGGTCGCCGGCGCGAAACTCCTTCGCGTCGAGGGCGGCGGCCATGAACTGCACCCGCAAGACTGGCCTGCGCTTGAAGCCGCCATCATCGCGCATATCAGGTCCAATTGAGATTTCACGGGTCGGTCTTGACGGAAAGGCCTCATCGCAATAGTTAAGTAAATGCTTCAGTGTTTGTCGGGCGGGCGGACAGCCCCCCGCCCATCGATGAACCAGAAACAGACGAGCAAAGAATGTCCCTGACGCTGCATTTCCATCCGCTGGCCTCCTTCTGCTGGAAGCCGCTGATCGCGCTCTACGAGAACGGCACGGCCTTCAACCCGGTCATTGTCGATCTCGGCGACGAGCAATCGCGCGCGGCCTTCCTCAAGATATCGCCGACCGGCAAGATGCCGGCGCTGCGCGACGATGCGCGCGACCGCACGGTGCTGGAATCGACCATTGTCGTGGAATATCTCAGCGCCCACTATCCGGGGCCGGTCGGACTCGTTCCCGCCGATGTCGACCTCGCGCTGGCGGTCCGCCAAGCCGATCGCTTCTATGATTTCTATGTGCAGGAGCCGATGCAGAAGATCGTCGGCGACCGGCTGCGGCCGCTCGACAAGACCGACCCGTTCGGCGTCGAACAGGCGCGCGGCCAGCTGCGCAATTCCTACGCCATCATCGAACAGGAGATGCAGTCGAAGATCTGGGCGATGGGCGACGCCTTCACCATGGCTGATTGCGCGGCATCCCCGGCGCTCTTCTACGCCAACAAGGTCGAGCCGTTCGGTGACAAATATCCTGCCGTGAGGCGCTATCACGACCGGCTGCTGCAGCGCCCCGCCTTCAGCAGGGTGATCGAGGAGGCGCAGCCCTACTTCAAGTTCTTCCCCTACAATAACGGCTGACCCTGATGCTGCACGATCCCGCCCAGCTCGACCTGATGTTCCAGGCGCTTGCCGATCCGGCGCGGCGGCAGATGGTCGACCGGCTGTCGCGCGGTCCCGCCTCGGTCAGCCAGCTGGCCGAGCCGCTGGCGATGTCGCTGTCGGCCGTCGTCCAGCATCTCAACGTGCTGGAGGCGAGTGGCCTGGTGCGCTCGGAAAAACTGGGCCGCGTGCGCACCTGCCAGATCGAGCCGAAAGCGCTGAGGGCGGCCGAACACTGGATCAACGAGCGGCGCCTCGTCTGGGACGCGCCGGCTGGATCGGCTTGGCGATTTTCTGACGGAAACCAAAGACGAAAACTGAAGGAGTCCATCATGACCGAACTATCCGTCGCCCATTCCACCTTTGTCATCGAGCGTCTCTATCCGGCGGCGCCATCGAAGGTCTTCTTCGCGCTCAGCAATGCAGACGCCAAGCGGCGCTGGTTCACCGATCCCGACAATCCAATGCCAGGCCATTTTGAAATGGACTTTCGCGTCGGCGGCAAGGAGATCAATGCCGGTGGGCCGAAGGATGGTCCGATCCACGTCTATACCGCCATTTATCAGGACATCGTACCGGACCAGCGTATCGTCTATAGCTATGACATGCTGTTCGGCGAAACCCGCATCTCGGTGTCGTTGGCCACCATCGAACTTTTTGCCGAGGGCAAGGGCACACGGCTGGTGCTGACCGAGCAGGGCGCCTTCCTCGATGGCCATGACACATCGTCGACGCGCGAGCATGGAACCGGAGTGCTGCTCGATCTGCTCGGCGCCTTTCTGAACACAAATATTTGAAATAAATCGATGAGGTAGCGACCAGACACGATCAGGCTTCCCAGAATTGATCGAGCCAGATGTTGAGTTTCAGGAAGCCGGCATTGCTTACCGTATAGACGCGCCGCGTGCCTTCAGCCTTGGCGTTGACCAACCCGGCGTCGAGCAACACTTTCAGATGCTGTGATACGGCCGGGCGTGAGACTGGCAGCCCGGCCGCCAATTCGTTGACGGTCTTCGGACCGCGTCGAAGTTCTTCCAGAAGGTGGCGCCGATTGGGGTCGGCGATCGCCAAGAAGGCGTCGGAAAACATCATGCCTCATTTGTGAGGCAAAGTTTTTCAAATCTCAACTGTCTGCTTCTGCTTTTCTTCTTGGGTCGAGCCGCAATGCTTCCGGGGTGACGGAGCGGTCGGCCGGTTGCGTCTTGAACGCATCGCGATCTCCGATAGGCACCGGAGCGCGGCGGCTGATGCGCAGCAGCGTGTAGCCGGCCAGCGACAGATGCGCGAAGGCGGTCGCCAGGAACAGGCCCTCCGGACGCATCCAGCCCATCAGCGCGGCCGCCAGCAAAGGGCCGATCATGGTGCCGAAGCCGTAAAGCAACAGCAAGCCGCCCGACACCTTGACGAAATCCTCCGACCGCGCGTGGTCGTTGGCATGCGCCACGGCGATCGAATAGAGCGTGTAGGCGAAACCGCCGTAGGCGGCGGTCAAGACGATGACGAAGATAGCTGAGCGCGGTTCGAACAGGAAGATCAAGAGGGCTACCAACGCTCCGCCGAAGGCGGCACCGGCCAGCACGAAACGCCGGTCGGTCTTGTCGGAGAGACGCCCGGCCGGCAGCTGCATGGCGGCACCGGCGACGACCACAAGGCTCATCATCAAGGCGATCTCGGCGGTGGAAATGCCGATGCGGGCGCCGTAGACCGCGCCAAGCGTTCCCCAGGCGCCGTTGGCGATGCCGACCAACAGGCAAGCGACCGCCGACACCGGCGAGTTGGCGTAGAGCCCCTTGACGTCGAGCTTGACGTCCTGCAGCGGCTTGGGGAGTGATGCCGAAGAAACCGCGGTCGGGATCAGCGACAGGCAAAACAGGATGCCGGTGATCATGAACAGCGAGGCTGATTTGACGTCGCCGCCGGCGACGATCATCTGTCCGCCCATGATCGAGGCGTAGGTGACCATCATATAGAGGCCGAAGACGGTGCCGCGATTCTCGTTGGTGGCCTTTTCGTTCAGCCAGCTTTCGATGACCATGAAGGCGCCGGCCATGGTGAAGCCGGTGAAGGCGCGCAACAGGATCCAGACATATTCGTCGATGATCAAGCCGGTGAGCAGTGCCACGATGGCGCCCGACGCGGCAAAGGCGCCGAAGGCGCGCACATGCCCGGCGCGGCGCACGAGGCGCGGCGCGAAGAAGCAGCCGGTGACGAAGCCGCCGGCCCAGGCCGTACCCATCAGGCCGAGCGACGCGGTGGAGAAGCCCTCGAGCTGGCCGCGCAGCGGCAACAGCAGTCCGTGCAGCCCCGATGCCGCCAGCAGGAAGGCCGTGCCGCGAAGCAGGGAGAGGATCGGTCTGTAAGATGCGAGCATTTTTTGATCCGGCTGGACTCTGGGAGGGACTCAAGGTCTGAAGACAGTCGCATTCCGGCTTTTCAGCGGCGGGCCGTTACGTCCGTCTGCCTATCCGCGGCGGAACAGCGCCTCGGCGGCTGATTTGGTGTTGTCCTTGGCCTTGAGCTCTGCCTCAAGCCGGGTGATTTCGTCGCGCAGGATGCCGATGCGCTCGGACAGCTCGCCCACGGAGAGCAGCGACAAATCCTGCCCGATCTCGTGCGGACGCGCTTTCTTCTTGGGTTCGTCGTCGAAGATCGCCATCGTTGCTCCTCCTCCGCCACACCAGATTGGCCATTTGCCTGATTTGGCAATGAGCATACATAGGGCAGGGGCGTCGATGCAAACAGCCGGTAAGAATGCGGCGAGGAAAGACGGAAAACTTCATGGCGAGCGGACAGAAAATTCCGGCAACGATGACGGCGATCGCGATCTCGGAGCCGGGTGGCCCACGGGTGCTGAAACCGGAAACGCGCGACGTGCCGCAGCCCGGCCCCGGCGAGATCCTGATCAAGGTGCACGCCGCCGGCGTCAACCGGCCCGACGTGCAGCAGCGCAAGGGCGCCTATCCGCCGCCGCCCGGCGCATCGGACCTGCCGGGCCTCGAAGTATCGGGAGAAGTGGCTGCCCTTGGTGACGAGATATCGCGCTGGCGCATTGGCGACCGGGTCTGCGCGCTGACCCCGGGCGGCGGCTATGCCGAGTATGTCAAGGTTCATAGCGGCAGCGTGCTGCCGCTGCCGGCCGGCTTCACGCACACGGAGGCCGCGGCGGTGCCGGAAAACTATTTCACCGTCTGGCACAATGTGTTCGAACGCGGCGGCCTGAAGAAGGGCGAGACGCTGCTGGTGCATGGCGGCTCGTCCGGCATCGGCACGACGGCGATTCAACTGGCTTCCGTCTTCGGCGCCTATGTGATCACCACCGCCGGCAGCAAGGAGAAATGCGACGCCTGCCTGAAGCTCGGTGCCGACCGGGCGATCAACTATCGCGAGGAGGATTTCGTCACCGCGGTCAAGGAGGCGACGGATGGCAAGGGCGCCAATGTCATCCTCGACATGGTCGGCGGCGACTATGTCCTGCGAAACTACGAGGCGGCGGCCGTCGAGGGCCGCATTGTCCAGATCGCCGTGCAGGCCGGCGCGGTCGCCAGTGCCGATTTTTCCAAGATCATGGTCAAACGGTTGACCCATACGGGTTCGACGCTGCGGCCGCGCACCGTCGAGTTCAAGGCGGCGATCGCATCGGCGCTGGAGGCGCAAGTCTGGCCGCTGCTCGGCACGCGCAAGGTGGCACCTGTCGTGGACATGATTTACCCGCTCTCGGATGCCTGGCGCGCGCATGAGCGGATGGAGGAGGGCGAGCATATAGGCAAGATCGTGCTCGACGTCGGCTAGGACGTGCCGATATTCCGGTGAGGCCGGCCTGCAAATGACGGCTGCCTGCGCTTCCCCGTTCTACTGCGTCGCAGTAGAACTGAGCTCACGTACTTAAGTACGCTGCGCTCCGGTTCTCGGAACCCATCATTTTCGACTCGGCCTGACCGGAATCTCGACACGTCCTGGCCCGGCGCCCTTCGCCACTGCCTACA
Organism: Mesorhizobium sp. P2_E9; assembly: GCF_056403815.1. Lineage (NCBI taxonomy): Bacteria > Pseudomonadati > Pseudomonadota > Alphaproteobacteria > Hyphomicrobiales > Phyllobacteriaceae > Mesorhizobium > Mesorhizobium sp. P2_E9. The sequence goes on along the minus strand of NZ_JBFUET010000005.1, from coordinate 338,663 downwards.
AGATGAACAGAGGCTTAATGGTGCAATGCAGCATTTGCATCATTGCTATGCAAAATCGGCCGTTCAAGTCCTGATCGATGATCACTATCTGTGCAGCATCGAAACGAACACCCCATCAGGAGGACTACCATGAACCCGATCCGCGCTTTCCGTAACTGGCGCATGTATAACGAGACCGTGCGCGAACTGAACAAGCTCAACGCCCGTCAGCTCAACGATCTCGGCATCAACCGCGGCGACATCGAACGGATCGCCCGCCAGGCGATCTGATTTCAAGCACGACCCGGCCGCACGGCCGGGCATGTTGAGAAGTAGAGCCGTCGCAGACGTTCCCCGTTTCCGGTTCCGAGCCCGCTGGACCTTGTCCAGCGGGTTTTGTCTTTTGCGGATCCAGGCAACTGCCCTGTCAATTCCGGGAGCGCGCGTCTCCTCCGCGTTGCGCAAGACCGGCAACGGGGAAGCTCATCAACGGCGCCGCCGCACGGAACCGTTCTGTGGCATTTTGCTTATCCAAGATTGACCGCGGTGCCTGCCGTGGCATGTTGACGTGGGGGAAGACCAGCCGGCCTGAAGCGCTGATTGTTTGGCTCCGGCAAACATGCTGCCCCGGAAAGGCTTCGTGTCGATGTTCGATGATCTGACGAACAGGATCTATGAGGCGGCCTTCGTGCCGGATCTCTGGCCTGATGTGCTGGAGGACATCGATTCCGTGTCCGGTTCCGTGGGCGGAGCTGTGTTTCTGTTCGGTGACGACCAGCCCGCGCGCGGCAGGGCGATCGAATTCCTGCGGGATCTGCAAAGCGAGTTGCTGGCGAGCGATACGCTGCAGTTTTCGACAGCGGTTTCGCGCATGTGCGCGCTGCAGCCGGCGAGCTTCGTCGATGTCGAGGCGTTCCTGACACCGGAAGAGATCGAGAATGATCCGGTGCGCAAACGGCTTCGCGCCATGGGCATCGGCGCGCATGCCTGCACCGCGATACCGATGCCAAGCGGCGAGCTGGCGATTTTCGTCTTCCAGCGACGGCTCGGTGAAGGCGACTATGATCAAAAGAGCCTGGATGTGCTCGACAGTTTCCGGCCAGCCATGGCGCGCGCCGGCCTGATCGCAGGGCGGCTCGGCCTCGAACGCGCCGAGGGAACGGTTGCCGCCATGACGGCGATGGGCCTGCCGGCGGCCGTCCTGTCGCTGAAAGGGCGGGTGATGGTCGCCAACGCGTTGTTCGACGGCCTGTCCTCCCTGTTCCTGCCCACCGCCTTTGGCGGCATGGCCATTGCCGACGCCGAAGCCAATCGGCTGTTCCAGCAGGCCGTCGTCGCCGCACGCAACGAATTGGAGCCGACGGTTCGCTCCATACCGGTGCAAGGCGTCGACGGCCGGCCGCCGATGGTTCTGCACATGCTGCCCTTGCGCCGTTCGGCGCATGAGATCTTTTCGGGCGCGGACATTCTGGTGGCTGCGACGGTGCTCAGCGCCAGTTCGCTCGTGCCTTCGCCAACGCTGGTTGCCGGATTGTTCGATCTGACGCCGGCCGAAGCGCGCCTGGCCACGGCACTGTCACAAGGCCATGCGCTCAAGGCCGCGGCAGTCAGTTCCAACATCACCGAGAAAACCGCCCGGACCTATCTGGAGCGAATATTCGCCAAGACCGGGACACGCCAGCAAAGCCAGCTCGTGGCCCTGCTCAAAAGCGCCGGCCCCTTTGGCTGACGTCGCCGACCGTCAGGGCATTCGAGTGCGCTTGCCGGTTGTGAAAGTATCGGGCCGCCGGGCCTTTCCAAAAACGTTGCGAAACAGGCAGGGAACGGTTATACAGGCCGCGAATTTCCCATTTTGGTGGCTCTAAACCACCGCCCGCGCGGGAACGCGGGCGAACGAGAAGGATTTCTAGAATGGCCAATACGCTGCTGATGCCCAAGGCGACCGCCGTCTGGCTGGTCGACAACACCGCGCTGTCCTTCGAGCAGATCGCACAGTTCTGCGGGCTGCATCCGCTTGAGGTCAAGGCGATCGCCGACGGCGAATCGGCGCAAGGCATCAAGGGCATGGACCCGATCATGACCGGCCAGCTGACCCGCGACGAGATCGCGCGCGCCGAGAAAGACCCGAACCAGCGCCTGAAGCTTTCCGACCCCAAGGTGCGGGTGCCTGAATCCAAGCGCAAGGGTCCCCGCTACACGCCGCTGTCGAAGCGTCAGGACCGGCCGAATGCCATCCTGTGGCTGGTGCGCAACCATCCCGAACTCAAGGACGCGCAGATTTCGCGTCTCGTTGGCACCACCAAGTCGACGATCGAGCAGATCCGCGAACGCAAGCACTGGAATTCGGCCAATCTGCAGCCGATGGATCCGGTGACGCTGGGCCTCGCTTCGCAGATCGACCTCGACATGGAAGTCAACCGCGCCTCGCGCGGCCGCGAACAGGCGCAGCCGGTCGGCGACACGCTGCTGCCGGCGGCCCTGACCGAGCGGCTGGTGCCGGCTCCGGAAAAGCCGAAGGACGAGGATGCCGAGCTCGACGCCAACGCGGTGTTCGCCAAGCTCTCGGCCTTGAAGTCGAAGAACACGGACACGGACGACGACGAGTAAGATTGTCGCGAACTCAAGAAAAAGCCCGCTTCGAGCGGGCTTTTTTGTGCGGTCTGATCGGCTCAGCTTCGCGCCACGCGGTCCGGCGCCATGCCGTAATCCTCGCTGCGTTCCACCGCCCGGTAGAAATCGGCAAGCTGCTTGCCGCGCTCCGGTTTGAAGATGCGGCCGGCGATCACCACCGAGGCGATGCGGTCGATGCGGAAGGCGCGGAAGTCGTCGCGCATCTCGCACCAGGCGACCAGCGTCCACACCTTGCCCCAGAACCACAGGCCGAGCGGCCTGATGTCGCGCGCGGTGCCGCGGCCGGCCTCGTCTGAGTAATCGATGGTCAGCACCTGGCGCTTTTCAACCGCACGCTCGATCAGGTCGATCGCCTCGCGGGCGGCGTCGCTGACCACCCACATCGGCGTGTGGATCTCGGTGCGGGCGATGCGGTCCTTTTCGGCATCGGGCAGCACGGCGCCGATCTTGACCAGCGCCTCGTCGGCGGCGCGTGCCATGGCGGCGCCGCCAAAGGCGCGCACCATGCGGGCGCCGGCAACCAGCGCCACGATCTCGTCACGCGTGAACATCAGCGGCGGAAGGTCGAAGCCCTCCCTCATCATGTAACCGACGCCGGCCTCGCCGTCGATCGGCACTCCGGTCGACTGCAGGTCGGCTATGTCGCGATAGATCGTCCGCTCGGAAACCTCGAGCCACGTACCGAGCTTCTGGGCGGTGACCAGACGGCCACCCCGCAGATGCTGCACGATCTGAAAGAGCCTGTCGGCGCGGCGCATCGTTTGCTTCCCCAGTTTTTTCTTTATGCATGCCGTGGTCCCGGAACTGGGCCCACTTCCAGATGACATGCATTACGGTTTCAGTCCTTCGCGCTTGCGCTGGGCGGCAACGAACTCCGCGCCAAAGGACAGTTTCTTCGTTGTCGGCGTCTTCGCATCGAGCACGCGCCAGAAGGGCGCGACGTCGCTCAGCGTCATGCCGCGCTCAAGGTCTTCCTTGGCGGCTTCGGCAACCGTGCGCAGATGATAGCCGATAGTGACCGGACATGTCACTTCGGCGCCGTGTTCGATGGCAAGGGCAGTGCGCAACGCACGGATATCCATCTCGACGCCTTGCGGAATTGAGCGGATGAAATCGTCGACCTGGCGAGCCGTCGGCACCAGCATCGGCTGACCCTCGATGACATCTCCCATCGTGTGCGGCGTTGGCTTGACGCCATTGATGCCCGGTGTGTTCAGCCTGTCGTTCCAACTCTTCATCGATCGTCCTTTCGACCATCGACATGCGGTATCTCGATCTCGCACCATTGCACGCCCCTCCTGACAGCATACTGTCAGGAGGCTTCAGCATATTCCTTGGCAAACAGGGTCCGCATCTGCGCGAGATCGCTGCCTCTTTCGGGATAGAGCGTCTTCAAAAAGGCAAGGGCAAAGGTGCCAGGCGCCGAGCCCGGCGCGGACACGATCTTGCCGTCGGCGACGGCATGCGGCACGTCCTGATAGTTGCTGTCGCCGGCATAGCCGGCTTCATGGCCGTTGATCCAGTCACGGCCATTGCTGGTATGGCTGGCTTCTTCGAACATGCCGGCCCGGGCCAGCGCCAGCGTGCCGGCGCAGATACCGCCGACGACGCCACCGCGTGTTGCAACGGCGTTGAGCAGTTCGGCGACATCCGGCGGCGCCTTGCCCGCCCACTGATCGGAGCCGATGACGGCGACTGCATCGAGATCGGCATTCTCATCAACATCGGCCGAACGATCGGGTGTCAGTCGAAAACCGCTGATCCCGGTCACCGGCTTGCCCTGGGGTGTCAAGGAGACGGCGCGGGCGCCGAACCATTCAACCGCCGAGGCCGCCAGCAAGCCGTATTCCCAGTCGGCAAAACCTTCGATGAAAAGGAAGCCGATTGTCTTCTGATCGGGCATAAGCTCGCTCCATCCCTCGGCGCGCCGTACCCATATCTGGGCATTGGCGCGTCCATGTCCAATATCGACGTCGAAAAATTCGCCTCAATTGCCGCGGGAGCGACGTTCCGAATACATGTCGGGCCAGCCGATATCCTTGCGGATGTCCGCGGGAAGTGAGTTCATGAAGCGTTGCGTGCGGATTTCGTTGCGCATGGTGCGAACCTTGCCGACATAGTGCTGCATGCCGCGCAGAATGGTGTAACCGTTCATGACCAGTCTCCTCTCTCTCTTGATGGAGACACTATCGCACACCCCTCCTGACAGCAGTCTGTCAGGAGGGTGTCAGGCACTCGACGATAGTTTCGTTCGATGCGTCTGCCCAGGGAGAGCATTGTTTTCCGCCGCCATCGTGCCTTGCCGCAGCAAGTCTTCGGGGCGCCGATTGTTCACCAGACGGATGACGGTGAAGACAAAATTGTTCACCGCATGACGACGGACTGTCAGGGTGGGCGGCCTTTAGTGAGGTGCTCGCAGTTCTGATATGAAAGGAGAAAATTCTTTCCCCAAAAACAGGGAGACGACCATGAGCCTGCAACTGACAGGAATCCACCATCTGACCGCCATCACCGCCAATGCGCCCGGTAATCTTCACTTCTACACGAAGGTTCTGGGCTTGCGGCTGGTCAAGAAGACGGTGAACCAGGACGACACATCGGCCTACCACCTCTTCTATGCCGACGGCGAAGCGACGCCAGGCACCGACCTTACCTTCTTCGACTGGCCGGTTGGCCGCGAGCGGCGCGGCACAAACAGCATCGCGCGGACCAGCCTCAGGGTCGGCAGCCCGGAAAGCCTTGCCTGGTGGAAACAGCACCTGAACGGCGAGAACATCGCAACGAGTGAGATTGCCGACGTTGGCGGCTACCTGTCGCTTGACTTCGAAGACCCCGAAGGCCAGCGCCTGCGGCTGGTCAGCGATGGCGGCAAGGGCGGCAGCCATCCCTGGACGCAGAGCCCGGTGCCGGCCGAGCACCAGATCCGGGGGCTCGGGCCGATCGTCATCAGTGTTCCCGACATCACCAACACCGAGGCGGTGCTGACCCGGGTGATGAACATGCGCAAGGTCCGCGACTACGCTTCACCGGATGGCGAGGGCCAGGTCCATGTCTTCGAAATGGGTGCGGGTGGGCCGGCAGCCGAGCTTCATGTCGCCGTGCAGCCCGGGCTGGCGCCCGCAAGGCAAGGCGCCGGTGCGGTTCATCATGTCGCCTTCAGGGCGCCGGACCAGGAGACGTTGCATCTGTGGACCGCCCGCCTGGTCGAATTCCGGCTGCCGTCGAGCGGCGAGGTCGAGCGCTATTACTTCCGCTCGCTCTATTTCCGCGAGCCGAACGGCATCCTGTTCGAGATCGCCACCGACGGGCCGGGGTTCACCGCCGACGAGCCGCTGGAGACGCTGGGCGAAAGCCTTGCCCTGCCGCCGTTCCTCGAAGCAAAGCGCGCCTCGATCGAAGCCGGCCTCAAGCCGCTGAAGTAGAACGCCCTCCAGCGGGCGCCACGCTCCGATTCAGGAACGCGGCGCCCGTTCTTTCTCAGAGACTAAACGACACGCTTTGACAGCCGGCCGCGTTGCTGGTCAAAGGCGGCATGACGAAACTCCTCGCCCTTGTCATCGTCGGCTTCATGGTCATCCAGCTGATCAAACCGATCGGCTGGCCCGGGCTGAAGCGCCGCGGCGATTTCTGGAAGCTGGCGCTGCTGGCGATGGCGGCGATCTCGCTTGCGGCCGTGCTCGGGCATCTGACATAGCCCGCCTCAAACAGTGCTGCTGCGCAAGGTCAGCCGGCAAGCACCTGGCCGACGAGATGTTCCGCCCAGGCCCGGTAACCGGCCTCCGAGGCGTGAAACCCGTCGGAGGCAAAGCCGGCCTCCGGGTTGGTGATGGGCAGGCGCGGCGCCGGCACCGCGCCGCGCTCCAGGCACAGCCGTTCACCCATCCGGTTCATTGCGGTGGCGCGGATTTCGAGGATCTTGCCGAGCAGCGGCGGCATGGCAGGCGCGCGGGTGAACTCCAGCACCGGTGACCACACCACCCGCGCTTCTGGCCATTTGGCACGCAGCGCGTAGAGCAGGCCGCCGAACTCCTTCTTGAAGCGCGGCACGGAATGAAAATTCTTGGTGTCGTTGGTGCCGATGGCCAGCACGATATGCGTCCATGGATCGGCCGACAGATTGGGCAGGACATGGTCGCGGATCTGGCCCGACGTCGCCGAATTGAAGCCGGCGGCGCGCCAGCGCACGGCGCGGCTGGTACGCTGCGAGATCAGCACGGCGAGTTGCGCGGCAAGCCCGTTCTCCGAATTGCCGATGCCGACCGAGGCGGCGGAGGAATCGCCCAGCACCAGCAGCGAGATATCAGGCGCCTCGCCTGATATCTCGTGCATGACCGGCCCCTGCGCCGGCAGCATGCGCGTGGTGCGGCGGCGCACGCCGAGCCCTTGCCAGACATAGACGGGAAAGGCGAGCCAGGTGAGCAGGGCGGGGAAGCGCATGGCAGTACCGTGGAATGATCTGCGGCAGGCTTAGCGCATGTTTGGGCCGAGGTGAACGGATCGTTGCACAGCCGGCCGGTGCCCCGAGGGCAAGCGCCGTCTCATTGCGACCTGTTTCCATATTCGTCGTGCAGCCGCACCCAGTCCATGAAGGTCCCGTAAGGACCGGGTTCGTCACGGCCTTTCGGTGCAATGTCGAGATACTGATAGGCGCCGATGAATTGCTCGCTGCCGCGGGCGCGTGACATGAAGGTCAGGAAGATGTCACTGGTTTCGCTCTTGTGGAAGACAGTGGTGCCGGGCAGGTCTTTCGACGTCAGCACCGGCGTTTCGAAATTGTAGACCGCTTCGCCAGATGCAAGCTGCTTGTCGGTGAAGGACACCTGCATATCGAAATTGAAGTCCGAGGCATAAGAAGACACCCAGTCGAATTTCCAACCCATGCGCTGCTTGTAGGGCAGCAATTCGGCGAGCGGCGCCCGTGACACGGCGACAAGCGATACGTCATGATGCCTGAGATGCTGGTTGGCGCCGTCCATATGGTCGGCGACGAAGGCACAGCTTTCGCAGTGATGATTGGAGCCCGGCGCGAACACGAAGTGGTAGACGATCAACTGGCTGTGGGCACCAAACAGGTCGGCCAGTCTCTTCGGCCCTTGTTCGGTCTCGAAAACATAGTCCTTCCTGATCTTCAGCCAGGGCAGTTCACGCCGTTCGGCCGCGATGCGTTCGCGTAGCCGCGTCAGTTCCTTCTCGCGCGCCAGATGCGCCTTGTGCGCCTGGAACCAGTCTTCGCGTGAAACAACCTTGTTGCGATGCATGAACCTCTCCCTGTCTCTCATCCCAAGGACGTTCGGGATGGGCGCAAACCGACATCGCCGCCGGCAACGCCCAGAGGAAATAGGAATGAGGAGGTCTCCGCCCAAATCCGCGGGCAACAAAAACCCGGGCGCACTGGCCCGGGTTCGTAGAAGACGAAAGAATTGTGTTCAGGCGGCCTGTTCGAGGCTCGCTTTCCATTTTCCGAGCGCGGCCAGATAATTCATGTGGGCGCGATGGGTGAAGGCGGCCTGACCGGCGGCAATGTTCGACGCCTTGCCGCTCCAAGCCTTTTGCGGGGCGGCCTGCAGCGCGCGGCCATAGGAGAAGGTCAGCTTCCATGGGTGAGGGCCGATGGCGTTGATGGCGTTGAGGTTGGCGGTCGCCTCCTCGTCCTCCTGGCCGCCGGAGAGGAAGGCGATGCCCGGCACCGCCGCCGGCACCGTCTCGCGGAACAGCTTTATGGTCATCTCGGCGACCTTTTCGGGGCTGTCCACGGTGTCCGACTTCTTGCCCGACAGGACCATGTTGGGCTTCAGAATCGTGCCTTCGAGCACGACGCCGGCCGCATGGAGTTCATCATAAAGCTTGATCAGCGTCGCCTTGGAAACCTCGTAGCAGGTGTCGATGTCGTGGGCGCCGTCCATCAGCACTTCCGGCTCGACGATCGGCACGATGCCGGCTTCCTGGCAAAGCGCGGCATAGCGGGCGAGCGCATGGGTGTTCGAGTTGATCGAATTGACCGAGGGCACGCCCTTGGTCGTGTCGATGTCGATCACCGCGCGCCATTTGGCGAAGCGGGCGCCAAGTTTGTAATAGTCGGCAAGCCGTTCGCGCAGGCCGTCGAGGCCCTCGGTGATGGTGTCGCCGGGAAAGCCGGCCAGAGGCTTGGCGCCGGCATCGACCTTGATGCCGGGGATGGCGCCTGATGCCTTGATGATGTCGACCAGCGGCGTGCCGTCGGCGGCCTTCTGGCGGATGGTCTCGTCATAGAGGATGACGCCGGAAATATACTTGGTCATCGCGTCCTTGGCGCGGAACATCATCTCGCGATAGTCGCGGCGACTGTCGGCGGTCGATTCGACGCCGATGACGTCGAAGCGCTTCTTGATGGTGCCGGAACTTTCGTCGGCGGCCAGCAGGCCCTTGCCGTTGGCCACGATCGCGGCGGCAATGTCTTCGAGACGTTCGCTCATCATGCTTCTCCTGGAGGGGTTCGTTCCGCGCTTAACGGAAGTCTACCGCCAAAGGAATGGCATCGGAAAGCTCGAATCGATTGAAAGTTTCGGGCGCTGTCCGCCGCGTCGTCGATCCCGCCGGGGCCTACTTCTTCAGCACGTCGACGCCGGGCAGCGGCTTGCCTTCCATCCATTCCAGGAAGGCGCCGCCGGCGGTCGAGACATAGGTGAAGTCGTCGGCGACACCGGCGTGGTTGAGAGCCGCCACCGTATCGCCGCCACCGGCAACGGAAACCAGCTTGCCGGCCTTGGTGCGCGCGGCGGCGTGTTTTGCCGCGGCCACCGTGGCGTGATCGAACGGCTCGATCTCGAAGGCGCCGAGCGGGCCGTTCCAGACCAGCGTCGCGGCGCGGTCGATCCATTCGCCGATCGTCGTCACGGTCTTGGCGCCGACATCGAGGATCATGCCGTCGGCCGGCACGTCGGAGATGGCGACCGTCTCGCAGGCAGCGCCGGCCTTGAACTCCTTGGCGACGACGCCGTCGACCGGCAGGATGATGGCGCAGCCGGCCTCGGCCGCCTCGATCATGATTTGCTTGGCGGTGGCGGCCAAATCATGTTCGCACAGCGACTTGCCGACATCGGTGCCGCGCGCGGCCAGAAAAGTGTTGGCCATGCCGCCGCCGATGACCAGTGCGTCGACCTTCTTCACCAGGTTCATCAACAGGTCGATCTTGGTCGAGACCTTGGCGCCGCCGACGATGGCGACGACCGGACGGACCGGGTTGCCCAGGCCCTTCTCCAGCGCTTCGAGCTCGGCCTGCATGGTGCGGCCGGCAAAGGACGGCAACAGACGCGCCAGCCCTTCGGTCGAGGAATGGGCACGGTGGGCGGCCGAAAAGGCATCGTTGACGAAGATGTCGCCATTGGCGGCGAGCCGTTCGGTGAAGGCCGGGTCGTTCTTCTCCTCGGCCTTGTAGAAGCGGGTGTTTTCCAAGAGCAGCACGTCGCCCTTGTCCATGGCGGCGACAGCACTTCCCGCCGTGTCGCCGACGCAATCGGCGGCAAAGCCGACGGGACGGCCGAGCACCTGCGCTGTCGCCTTGGCGATCGGCTCGAGCGAGAATTCGGGCGAGGGGCCATCCTTGGGCCGGCCGAAATGGGCGAGCAGGATGACCTTGGCGCCCTTGCCGGACAATTCGGCGATGGTGGGCGCGATGCGCTCGATGCGGGTGGCGTCGGTGACCTTGCCGTCGGCGACGGGAACGTTGAGGTCGACGCGCACCAGCACACGCTTGCCGCTGATGTTGCCGATATCGTCCAGTGTCTTGAAGGCGGCCATGCGGGTTCCTTTCGCGAAAAATCGCCGGGACCATACCCCGCGCCAACGACGATGCAAGGCATTGGCTGCGGCGCGGTGCGAAATTTTGCAGCGGGCGGGGACATAGTGCGTGAAGATCGTGCCGTGCGGATGGGTCGAGGCAAACGATCGCCTTTGTCAACTCCCGGTCGTTGCCTTTTCAACCGGCGGTTCAGGGGGAGCATCCGCCCGAGCCGCTTCTACCTGCGTCTCGGTCGGCTTGCGCCAGTTGCGGATGAAGGCACTGAGGCGGTCGCCCATCTCGCCGGCGCTGAGGAACACCGGCACCCGCGCCACCGGCGCGGTCGGCTCGAAGGAGAGGCCGAGGCCCATGATCCTGCCCTTGTCGTCGACATCCCTGACGATCAGCTCGATCTGGCCGATCAGAACGCGATCGGCATATTCGGCATGGCCGCCAAGCCGCGCCGTGACCAGAGCGCCGACGGTCTGCTTCTGCTCCGCCTCGGTCAGGCCCGGTGCGTAAGCCGCCTCTAGTTCGGCGGCGGAGCGTGCCGGGTCGACGGCGAAGGCGCCGAAGAAATCAGCATCTTCCGGGTCGACCACCGCGCGGCTGGCGAACAGCTTGTCGAGCAGGCGCGGATAGCGGTCCGGCACGAAGATGTAGACCTGATCGCCGGCGGCCAGCCGACCCATGTCCTGGAAGCGCATCGAGCGGCCGTCGCGCAGCACCAGCGATGGTCGTGCCCAGCGCGGGATGCGCTCGCCGCGCGCCACCGGGCTGCCGTGCGCCACGCGATAGGCGAGAAGCTCGTGGTGGGCGGAGCCGGGCAGTTCAAGCTCGACCTTGTCCAGCGGCCCCAGCCGCGCCGGCACGATCAGGCCGAGGCGACGCGCCAGTGGGCCGACGGTCCAGCCCTGGATGACCAGCGACACCAGGACGATGATGAAGGCGGTATTGAAGATGACACGGCCGTTCTCCAGCCCGCCGAGCAGCGGGGTGATGGCGAGCAGGATCGAGACGGCGCCGCGCAGGCCGACCCAGGAGACGAAGGCGACTTCGGGGCGCGGCAGGCGGAACGGGATCAGGCAGAGCCAGACCGCGATCGGCCGCGCGACAAACATCAGGAACAGGCCAAGCGCTATCGCCGGCACCATGATGGCCGGAAACTGCGAGGGTGTCGCGAACAGGCCAAGGATCAGGAACATGATGATCTGCGCCAGCCACGACATGCCGTCCTGGAAGCGCTTGAGGATGGTGACGGCGCGGATGTCGGAATTGCCGGCAATGAGACCGGCGATATAGACCGCCAGGAAGCCCGAGCCGCCAATGGCGCCGGCGGCGGCAAAGACCATCAGCGACAGGGTCAGCACGAAAATCGGCAGCAGGCCATGGTCGAGATTGAGCCGGTCGACAAGACGCACGATGGCGAGGCCGCCGAGCACGCCGACAATGGCGCCGACGCCCATATTGACGAGGAAGCCGAGGATCAGGTTGGTGACCAGGACATTGGTTTCGGGGTTGGCGTGGGCGGCGATGATCTCGACCAGCGTGATGGTCAGGAAGATGGCGATCGGGTCGTTGGTGCCGGATTCCACCTCGAGCGTCGAGCGCACGCGCTCGCGCAGATTGATTTCGCCGGCACGCAGCAGGAAGAACACCGCGGCCGCGTCGGTCGAAGCGACGGCGGCGCCGAGCAGGAAGGATTCCAGCCAGGTCAGGTCGAGCAGGTAGTGAGCGGCGGCGCCGAACAGGCCGGTGGTGATAAGGACGCCGAAGGTTGCCAGCGACAGGGCCGGCCCCGCCGCTTGCCGCAGCGCGTTGAGCGGCGTGCCGAAACCGGAATCGAACAGGATGACGGCCAGCGCCAGTGAGCCGGCAAAATAGGCGATGCGGGCATTGTCGAATTCGATGCCGAGGCCGTCGGTTCCGGTGGCGAGGCCAATGCAGAGAAACAGAAGCAGGAGAGGGGCGCCGAAGCGGAAAGCGATCAGGCTCGAAAACGCGGCGGCGACAACGAGCGCCGTGCCGACCAGCGTGACGAGATAGATCGCATGCTCCATCCGTGATTTGCCCCTCGAATTCCTCTTTCTATCGATTTACGGGAGAGTGGGGCGAAGGCATGGCCAGTGCAAGGCGCTAGGGTGGTTTTTTGCACTATGCCGGCGATTTCGGACGGTCCAGCGTTGCTGCTCCGGCAAATGAAAAACGCCCGGACGAAGCCGGGCGTTTCAAGTCTCGAGAAGGTAGAGTCTTCGATCAGGCGATGGTCTTGCCGAAGGCGACCGCGGTGTCGCTCATACGGTTGGAGAAGCCCCATTCATTGTCGTACCAAGACAGCACCGAAACGAAGTTGCCGTCCATGACCTTGGTCTGGTCGAGTGCCATGATCGACGAACGCGGATCGTGGTTGAAATCGATCGAGACGTTCGGGTGATGGGTGACGCCGAGGATGCCCTTCAGTCTGCCGTTGGAGGCGGCGATGACCGCTTCGTTGATTTCCTGGACCGTGGTCGCGCGCTTGGCGATGAACTTGAAGTCGACGACCGAGACGTTCGGGGTTGGCACGCGGATCGAGATGCCGTCGAGCTTGCCCTTGAGGTCGGGGAGCACTAGGCCGATCGCCTTGGCGGCGCCGGTCGAGGTCGGGATCTGCGAAAGGGCCGCGGCGCGGGCGCGGTAGAGATCCTTGTGCATGGTGTCCAGCGTCGGCTGGTCGCCGGTGTAGGAGTGGATCGTCGTCATCATGCCTTTTTCGATGCCGACCGTCTCGTGCAGCACGGCGGCCAGCGGCGCCAGGCAGTTGGTGGTGCAGGACGCGTTCGAGATGACGATGTGGTCCTTGGTCAGCTTGTCATGGTTGATGCCGTAGACGACGGTCAGGTCGGCACCGTCGGCCGGTGCCGAGACCAGCACGCGCTTGGCACCGGCGGTCAGGTGCGCGGCGGCCTTGTCGCGAGCGGTGAAGATGCCGGTGCATTCGAGCGCGATGTCGACGCCGAGTTCCTTCCACGGCAGCTGCGTCGGGTCCTTGATCGCGGTGACCTTGAACTTTTCCTTGCCGACGGTGATCTGGTCGCCATCGACGCTCACCTCGTGAGGAAAGCGGCCATGCACGCTGTCGTAGCGCAGCAGATGGGCATTGGTCTCGACCGGGCCGAGATCGTTGACGGCGACGACGTCGATGTCCTTGCGGCCGGATTCATGGATGGCGCGCAGGATGTTGCGGCCGATACGGCCGAATCCGTTGATGGCAACTCTGACGGTCATTTTTCTCTCCCTGGGAGCTGAAAGGCTGACGATGGGTCCGCAGCTTCATAGCGGCGGACGGGCAAAGAATCCAGCCGCAGCGACATAGATTTAAATCGATTAGGTTGGGCCAGCCCGGCGAAATCGCTTTGCGCGATTCCGCCGGTGCATTTTTGTTTCGTGCATGCCTTACTTGGCGTGCAGGCGTGCTTCCGCTGCCTTGGCCGCGGCTTCGGCGGTGATGCCGAAATGCGGGTAGAGCTGTTCGATCGTGCCCGAGGCGCCGAAGCCGGTCATGCCGATGAAGATGCCGTCCGAGCCGATGAGATGATCCCAGCCCTGGCGGATGCCGGCCTCGATGGCCATCTTGATCGGCGCGTTGCCGATCGTCTTCTTGCGATAATCGTCGCTCTGCTTGTCGAACAGTTCGAAGCAAGGCACCGAGACGACGCGGGTCGGATGGCCGTGCTTTTCCAAGAGGTCGCGGGCACCGAGCGCGATCTCGATCTCGGAGCCGGTGGCGAAGATCGTCACCGCCGCCTCGCCGCTGGCCGCGGCCAGTTCGTAGGCGCCCTGGCTGCTCAGATTCTTGGCCGAGTGCTCGGTGCGCACCGTCGGCAGGTTCTGGCGGGTCAGCGCGAGCGTCGACGGCGTCTTCTCGGATTCGAGCGCGATCTGCCAGCATTCGGCGGTTTCCACCGCGTCGGCCGGACGGAAGACGTTGTGGTTGGGGATGGCGCGCAGGGCCGCCAGATGCTCGACCGGCTGGTGGGTCGGGCCGTCTTCACCCAGACCGATTGAATCATGGGTCATGACGAAGATCGAGCGGATGCCCATCAGCGAGGAAAGCCGCATCGACGGGCGGGCATAGTCGGAGAAGCACATGAAGGTGCCGCCATAGGCGATGAGGCCGCCATGCAGCGTCAGGCCGTTGATGGCGGCCGCCATGCCATGCTCGCGGATGCCGTAGTGGACATAGCGCTGGCCATAGTCGTCCGGCGTGATGTTCTTGGTCTGGCTGGTCTTGGTGTTGTTGGAGCCGGTTAGGTCGGCGGAGCCGCCGATGGTCTCCGGCACGGCGCCGTTGATGACCTCCAGCGCCATTTCCGACGATTTGCGGGTCGCGACCTTCGGCTTGTCGGCCGAGAGCTTCTTCTTGTAGTCGGCGATGACGGCGTCGAAATTGGACGGCAGCTTGCCGGCGAGGCGGCGCTCGAATTCGGCCTTCAGCTTCGGCTCGGCCTTGGCGAGTCGGCCTTCCCAGTCGGCGCGCGGCTTGGCGCCGGCCTTGCCGGCGGTGCGCCAGGCGTCGAGGATGTCGGCCGGAATCTCGAAGGGCGGCGACTCCCAGTTGAAGAACTTGCGCGCACCAGCGATCTCATCGGGGCCGAGCGGCGAGCCGTGCGCCTTGTTGGTGCCGGCCTTGGTCGGAGCACCGAAGCCGATGGTGGTCTTGCAGGCGATCATCGTCGGCTTGTCGGAGTGGCGGGCGGCTTCGATGGCATAGGCGATGGCTTCCGGATCGGTGCCGTCGATGTGGCTGGCGTTCCAGCCGGAAGCCTGGAAGCGGGCGACCTGGTCGGTGTTGTCGGCGAGCGAAACCGGACCGTCGATCGAGATGTTGTTGTTGTCCCAGAAGACGATCAGCTTGTTGAGCTTGAGATGCCCGGCAAGCGCGATGGCTTCCTGGGACACGCCTTCCATCAGGCAGCCGTCGCCGGCCAGCACATAGGTGTAGTGGTTGACGAGGTCGTTGCCGAAGGCGGCGTTCATGATGCGCTCGCCGAGCGCGAAGCCGACCGAATTGGCAAGACCCTGGCCGAGCGGGCCGGTCGTCGTCTCGATGCCGGTGGCGTGGCCGTATTCGGGATGGCCTGCGGTCTTCGAGCCCAACTGGCGGAAGTGCTTGATCTGGTCGAGGGTCATGTCCTCGTAGCCGGTCAGATGCAGCAGCGAATAGAGGAGCATCGAGCCGTGACCGGCCGACAGGATGAAGCGGTCGCGATCGGGCCAGTGCGGGGCCTTGGGATCATATTTCAGGAAGCGGGTGAACAGCACCGTGGCGATGTCGGCGCAACCCATGGGCAGGCCGGGATGGCCGGACTGGGCCTTCTCGACGGCATCCATGGAGAGAAAGCGGATCGCATTTGCCATCCGGTCATGTTGTTCACGCGACGTCATGGTTCCTCCAGAAATGGGGGTTTGGGGCTTGGGAGAGCCCTTGAAAAGGGTGCGCGACACATAGCAGGCGCGGGCTTTTAGTCAACAAATCGGGTGCACATTTGCCGGTCTTGTGATGCCGGCGGCGAGCCTACATTAGCGTTAGCGGGGGACAGTCGCGAGAGCTTTGTTGACGTTGCCTTCACCCGGTGCCTAATGTTTCCGGGATAACGCGTTCTGAACGCGAACGATTCGGTGATGGGCAGGGCACAGGACGAAGGCCATGACCGGGGAAACCACACTCAAGGAAGTCATCGCCAGGCTGGGCAAGGCCATCGAGGGGCTGGAAAACGCCGTCGCGGCCAAGCTGGAGCATGAGCGCGATTACTCGGAAGCCGAGGCCGAAGTGCAGCGGATGAATGCCGACCGCTCGCGACTGGCGCAGGAACTCGACAATTCCGAAGCGCGCGCCGAACGGCTGGAGGACGCCAACAAGGAAGTCTCGCGACGGCTGGTGACCGCCATGGAAACCATCCGCGCCGTGTTGGACAGATAGGAGCTGGCCCATGGCACAGGTCACGGTTTCAATCGACGGCAAACAGTATCGGATGGCCTGCGACGAAGGCCAGGAAGAACATCTGATCGACCTTGCCGAGCGCTTCGACCGCTATGTCTCGCATCTGAAAGATTCCTTCGGCGAGATCGGTGACCAGCGGCTGACCGTCATGGCCGGCATCATGGTGATGGACGAACTCTCGGAACTGCAGAAGCGCGTCAAGGGAATGGAGAGCGAAGTGCTGACCTTGCGCAAGACGCGCGACGAGGCGCTGACCAAGGCCGACAAGAGCGACAGCGTGCTGACCAACGCGCTTGGCGCGCTGGCGCAGCGCATGGAAGATCTGGCGACGTCGCTGGCCGTGAAATCCTAGACATTACCGGCGCCGACAGCGAAATTTCCACATTCCCCAAGAAAAGGCGAAATTTTTTCGCGGCCTGCACCGCTGCCGGGCGACCTCACCGTTTTGAACGTGGCCGATGGAGTGGTAAAAGGTGGGAGCCCGCCAACGGGCGGCATTGACAGGGGTAGGAACCATGAGCCTTCGCATCAACGACATCGCGCCGGATTTCACCGCCGAGACCACGCAAGGGACGATCAGCTTTCACGACTGGATCGGTGACGGCTGGGCGATCCTCTTCAGCCACCCGAAGAATTTCACACCGGTCTGTACGACCGAGCTTGGCACCATGGCCGGGCTGGAAGGTGAGTTCAAGAAGCGCAACGTCAAGATCATCGGCATCTCTGTCGATCCGGTTGCGAGCCACGACAAATGGCAGGCCGACATCAAGACGGCGACCGGCCAAACGGTGCACTATCCGCTGATCGGCGACAAGGACCTCAAGGTCGCCAAGCTCTACGACATGCTGCCCGCCGGCGCCGGCGAGACCTCGGAGGGCCGCACGCCCGCCGACAACGCCACCGTGCGCTCGGTCTATGTCATCGGGCCGGAGAAGAAGATCAAGCTGGTGCTGACCTATCCGATGACCACGGGCCGCAACTTCGACGAGATCCTGCGCGCGGTCGATTCCATGCAGCTCACCGCCAAGCATCAGGTGGCGACGCCGGCCAACTGGAAGCAGGGCGAGGACGTCATCATCACCGCCGCCGTTTCCAACGAGGATGCAATCAAGCGGTTTGGCGCCTTCGAGACCATCTTGCCCTATCTGAGGAAGACCAAGCAGCCGTCCGCCTGAAGCCGGCGTCGGAACGGTTTTGCCTTTTCCGTCTCTGCGGGCCAAGTCATGCTTGACTGGCTCGCCGGGGTGGATGACCATGCTCGCAATGGGGTGCTGGTGGAGAAAATCGTTCCTGCCGGCGAGGGTGAGGGAGCCGGACGTGGACGTAACTTTGGCCAGGCCAATGGTCAGGGGGTTTTACGACAAGCCGACCGGGGCCATCCAGTATGTCGTCACCGATCCGGCGACGAAGCGGTGCGCCATTATCGATCCGATCCTCGACTTCGATGAGAGATCCGGCGCGACGGCTACGAAGAGCGCTGATGCGCTGCTCGATTTCATTGGAGAAAGCGGGCTGGAGCTCGAGTGGATCCTCGACACCCACCCGCATGCCGACCATTTCTCGGCCGCGCACTATTTGAAACAGAAGACCGGGGCGCTGATAGCGATCGGCGACAGGATCGTCGATGTCCAGAAGCTGTGGAAGGTGATCTACAACTGGCCGGATTTTCCCGCCGACGGCTCGCAGTGGGACCGACTGTTCACGGAAGGCGAGACGTTTGCGATCGGCAGCCTTCCGGTCAAGGTGCTGTTCTCACCCGGGCATACGCTGGCCTCGATCAGCTATGTGGTTGGCGACGCCGCCTTCGTGCATGACACGCTGTTCATGCCGGACAGCGGCACGGCGCGCGCGGATTTTCCCGGTGGCAGTGCCGCGCGGCTGTGGCGCTCGATCCAGGACATACTGGCGTTGCCCGATGAGACACGCGTGTTTGTCGGCCATGACTATCAGGCCGGTGGCCGGGAGGCCTTGTGGGAAAGCACGGTCGCCGCGCAGAAGGCCAGCAACATCCATCTCGTTGCCGCGCACAGCGAGGCTGAGTTCGTGGCGCTGCGCGAAGCGCGCGATAAGACGTTGCCTATGCCGCGGCTGATCCTGCATGCGCTGCAAGTCAACATGAACGGTGGACGGCTGCCGGAACCGGAAGCCAATGGCCGGCGCTATCTAAAATTTCCGCTGGATGGGCTTTGAGGCAATTGCAGCCTGGCCGGGGTGTACGAAAAAGGCGGCGTCAGTTTCCTGACGCCGCCTTGGTATTTCCTGGCCGAAGCCGGCTTTACGCCGCCGGCTGTGCCTCGATGGTGCGTAGCGCCTGGGTCTGGCGCTTGGCGGCAGCCTTGACGGCATCCTGCACCTTTTCGAAGGCGCGCACCTCGATCTGGCGCACGCGCTCGCGGCTGATGTCGAACTCGGCCGACAGCTCTTCCAGCGTCAGCGGCTCCTCGGCGAGGCGACGGGCCTCGAAAATGCGCCGCTCGCGCTCGTTGAGCACGGCAAGAGCGCCCGACAGCATGCCGCGCCGGTTTTCCAGCTCGTCCTGCTCGATCAGCATGTCTTCCTGGCTCTCGTGGTCGTCGACCAGCCAGTCCTGCCATTCGCCGGACTCGCCCTCGCTCGCCCGGATAGGGGCGTTGAGCGAGGCGTCGCCGGACAGGCGGCGGTTCATCGACACCACTTCGGCCTCGGACACGTTCAGCCTGGTGGCGATCTCGGTGATCTGATCGGGCTTCAAATCGCCGTCGTCCAGAGCCTGGATCTTGCCCTTCACCTTGCGCAGATTGAAGAACAGGCGCTTCTGGTTGGCGGTCGTGCCCATCTTGACCAGGCTCCACGAGCGCAGGATGTACTCCTGGATCGAGGCCTTGATCCACCACATGGCGTAGGTCGCGAGGCGGAAGCCGCGCTCGGGTTCGAATTTCTTGACGGCCTGCATGAGGCCGACATTGCCTTCCGAGATCACTTCGCCGATCGGCAGGCCGTAGCCGCGATAGCCCATGGCGATCTTGGCGACGAGCCGCAAATGGCTGGTGACGAGCTTGTGCGCAGCGCTGGTGTCTTCATGCTCGGCATAACGCTTGGCGAGCATGTACTCTTCCTGCGGCTGAAGCATCGGAAAGCGGCGGATTTCTTCCAGGTAGCGGCTGAGGCCGCCTTCGCCGGAAACAATACTGGGTAGTGACTGGGCCATGATAGCGCCCCCTCTCTATTGGAGTGATGCCCCCGAAACGCGGCGGGCATGTGACGCGAGCACCAAAAGGCTCGCTCGCGACATCAGATCTTATACAGGAACAAAACCAGAAAAGACAGGCATTTGTTCAACACGAAACAGTGTGTCACGCTGAAGTGAACAATGCCAGTCAGGTTTTTTGATGGCTGGTTTCGGGCTGGCGGTGACAGATTCAGAGTTTGCGAAAGCCGCCGACGAGTTCCTCCACGTCCCCCGGGATCGGCGCCTCGAACCTCAGAGGTAAATGGGTATCCGGGTGACGAAATGCAAGGAGCCAGGCATGCAAAGCTTGCCGGGAAAATGCCTTGACCTGACCTTTGAGGGGTTCCGGCAACCGGTTGGCCTTGGTGCGGAAGGCCTGGCCGTAGTCGGGGTCGCCGATGACCGGATGGCCGATATGGGCCATGTGGACGCGGATCTGGTGGGTGCGGCCGGTTTCCAGCCGGCATTCGACCAGGCTTGCGGTGGCGAACTCCTGCTGGTTCTCGCCGAAGCGCTCCTGGACGGCAAAGTGGGTGATGGCATGGCGGGCGTCGTCGCGGCCTTCCGGCACCACGGCACGGCGCACCCGGTCAGCGGCGCGGCCGAGCGGCGCATCGACCGTCCCGGTCGGCCGCTGCGGTATGCCCCAGACCAGCGCCAGATAGGCGCGTTCCAGATCGCCGCTGCGGCCATGATCGGCGAAGGCTTCCGATAGCGCCTTATGGGCGCGGTCGGTCTTGGCCACTACCATGACGCCGCTGGTCTCCTTGTCCAAGCGGTGCACGATGCCCGGCCTGCGCACCCCGCCAATGCCGGACAGGCTGTCGCCGCAGTGATGGATCAGCGCGTTGACGAGCGTGCCGGTCCAGTTGCCGGCGCCGGGATGCACGACAAGCCCTGCCGGCTTGTTGATGACGATCAGTGCGTCGTCTTCATAGAGCACATCGAGCGCGATGTTCTCGCCCTGCGGCGTGGCCGGTTCCGGTTCCGGCATGGCGACCGACACGCTCTCGCCTGCGGTCATCTTGCGCTTGGTTTCGTCGACCGGCTTGCCGTTGATGGAAACCGCGCCTTGCCGGATCAGCATCTGCACGCGGCTGCGCGACATGTCGGGGCCGAGGCTCGCCGCCAGCCATTGGTCGAGGCGCTGTCCGGCCGCATCCGGGCCCGCCACAAGCACAGTTGGGGCCGCCTCTATCAATTCAGGGTCCTCTTCGCTATGAGCGCTCATCGAAAAACCGTTCCGGAATATTTGCCATGGCCCGGCCCGATGCCGACGAAGATCAGGAAAAGCCGCTCGACCCCGAGGTCGAAAAGATGCGTGGCAAGCTCGTCCGCTTCATGGCCATCAATCTCGGCCTGCTGCTGCTGGCCCTTATGGTGGTGATCGCGGCGATTGTCTACAAAGCCCGCAAGGCGCCATCGGTGACCCCGCCACTGGCTGGCGATATCCAGGTGCCCGCCGGCGAACCGTTGAGCGGCGATATCGTACTGCCGGTCGGCGCCAAAGTGGTCAGCCAGTCGCTGTCCGGCAATCGCATCTCGATCGACGCCGAGCTTGCCGACGGCGGCCGCGCGATATTCATCTATGATATCGCCGAGCGCCGCCTGATCGGCCAGTTCGCAATTCGCAACAAATAGGCTGCCGCAACAGTGCAACGAACAAGCGTGTCGCAGAAATGACCGGCTTTGCCGAACATCGTCGTGTCGCGACCGTGGCACTGGTTGTCCGCGACTATGACGAGGCGATCGCGTGGTATGTCGGGCGGCTGGGTTTCCTGCTCCTCGAGGACGTCGATCTCGGCGGCGGCAAGCGCTGGGTCACGGTGGCGCCGGCCAAGGGGCAGGGCGCCAGATTGCTGCTGGCCGAAGCGTCCGACGAGGCGCAAATGCAAAGCATCGGCAACCAGACCGGCGGCCGGGTCTTCCTGTTCCTCGAAACCGACGACTTTACGCGCGACCATGCGGCGATGCTGGACAAGGGCGTCGAATTCCGTGAGGCCCCTCGTTTCGAGCCCTATGGAACGGTGGCGGTTTTCGCCGATCTCCACGGCAATCTCTGGGATCTGATCGAGCCGAAACGCTAGGCCTGCAGCCGGCTTTTTCCCGATGTGGCAAAGCTGGCCGAAGCCCAGTTGCTTTTTCCCAGCCGTCAGCCTATATCGCCGGTTCTTGAGCGCGCCCATCGTCTAGCGGTCAGGACACCGCCCTCTCACGGCGGGAACAGGGGTTCGATTCCCCTTGGGCGTACCAAGGACTTTCTGCCAGATGTGATGCTTGCGCAGTACGGCATGTTGCAGCAAGTTGGCTGCATGAAACAATTGGCTTTGCCGCTCCTCATTTCCGCGTCCCTGATTGCCCAGTGCGGTCCGTCCTTCTCCAAGGACAGAAAGATCACCGGCACCATTCGAGGTTTCGAATGTGGCGACAATTGCTATCTGACCATTGTCGACCGCAAGAAGGTGAAGCAAGTCGGCCTGTGTGCCGCGCCCGAGTGCGAAAACTGGAACGAGCAAACCGCGATGCCGTCCCGTTACAAGGGAAAACGCGTGACCGTTATAGTCGGGCAAGGGCAGCAGATCGATGACAGCGGCAACGTGATGGGAGAGATGATGTCCTTCACGAAGATCAGATTTCTCGACTAGCATTAGCGGCATTCAGACAAGGCCCGTCTGTAGATTGACTGGCGACGCCCGCGAAGCCCCGGGGGGGCTCCGCATGCCCGAATATCCCCAATTTAAGTCAGGTCGCGACGCTTGAAAGCGCAACAATCCCTGTTACTTACGAGGCGGGGTAACATCTGCGGATAGCGGATTTTGGGTTTGGGTAGAGTTGGAATGGCGTCAAGGAAGATGATTTGCTCGCGCTGCCAAGGCGGCGGCAAGGTTTTCGATTGCTCGAGATGGTCGGCGTCGAAAGGGTATTGCTGCCCGCAAGGGACGCATCAGACCAGTTGCCCGGGGAAGACCATCTCGTGCGCCGAATGTGGCGGCGTGGGGATGCTGGCGGAAGCTGAGTTCAAGGCCGTCGCGTAGGCGTGGCTTCGGCAAGGATGCGGCGAGGGCGGCTTTCCCATTGCCACCGTGTCCGCCATCTCCTGAATAGGTCCTGCAGGCTTTTACGGCCAAAAGCGGTTTCACCGCGGTGCAACGATAGGGCTTGCTGCTTCTGGCGCGGCGGGGCCGATTGCATTAGCATCACATCATGGATTTCGTGGCACGGCTCAAGCGGCGCGTAGAATGCCGGGTGCCAGGCAGATCCTGACGGGCAATCGAGGCCACGGGGAGAAGGCCAATGCAGAAACTGCAAGCGCAGGGCGTCCACCACATCACGCTGGTCGGCGCCGGGCGCCAGACCTCGATCGATTTCTGGGAGGGCGTGCTCGGCATGCCGTTCATCTTCGAGCAGCCCAACCTCGACAAGGCCAGCGAAAGCCATCTCTATTTCGATCCAGGCGACGGCCGGCTGATCACCGTCTTCACCGATGAGAGCCGCACGCCGCCGAAGCGGCGCACGCCGACCGATCCGGGCTGCGTCCACCACATCGCGTTTGCGGTGTCGCGCGTCACCTTCCTGCAGGCAGTCGCCCGGTTCGACGAGCGCGGCATCAAGCACAGCGGCGTCAAGGATCGCGGCTTCATGGATTCGATCTATTTCGAGGATCCACTCGGCCTGCTGATCGAGCTTGCTTCCTATCGCTTCGAGCCGCCGGCGGGTTTCACCCATGCCGACGTGCTGATGCAGGCGCACAGGCTGCGCGTCGCGCGGGGCGATTACAACATTGCCGAGGCGCACCTTGCCGACGCGATCCAAGCGCTTGTCGAGGGCTCCCGCGCGACCCTGTCGGACGACCGGGCGCCGAAGAATCCATACTGACGGCCAACAAAACAGAGGGAGGACAACAATGGCAAAGACAGTGACCAAGAGTGCGAAGAAGCCGGCGGCCAAGGCAGCCGCCAAACCGGCAAGCAAGGCTGCGGCCAAACCGGCACCAAAGGCTGCCGCCAAAGCGGCGGCAAAGCCGGCGGCCAAGACGTCCGCACCGAAGGCCAAGGCGAAATCGGCGAAAAAGCCGACGCTGAAACTCAGCATGCTGAAACCGAGCGTCAACAACATGACGGTGCGGGTGTTTGCCCGCGCGGCCGGGTTCGACGCCGCCGAGACCGACGCCTGGGGCCACACGCGCTCGCCGGAATACATGGCGCGCAATCCGGCGCATCTGACGCCGATGATCGAGGACAAGGGGTTGCCCAGAGGCGTGCTTTGGGAAAGCTGCGCCATCATGCAGTATCTCTCCAACAAGCACGGGCTGGAGAAATTCTATCCGAAGGCGCCGGCCAAGCGGGCCATGGTCGACAGCGCCATGTTTTACCTGATCGGCACGCTCTACCCCTATGTGGCGCGCGCCACCTATCCGGCGCTCGGCTTCCCGCACTATGCCGGCGAGGTCGGCCACAGCGATGCTCATCCCGACAAGAAGTCGGAAGCACAGAAGGCCGCCATGGCCGCGATCGCCGAGCCGCTGGAGGTTTTTCACAGCTTCTTCAGGGACGGCAAACCGTTCATCGGCGGCAAGCACCCGTCGATCGCCGACATCCGGCTGGCGGCGACGCTCGAGTTCCTGGCGGTCATCGACTATCCGCTGCCCAAATGGGCGAAGGACTATATGGCGGCTATCGAGAAGAAGCTCGGCAAGGCCTATGCCGAGCCGGCCGGCGACGTGCGTGGCTACATCGCCTATGTGAGGTCGCAGGCGAAGGCTCCGGCTTAAGGATTCGTTAACCTAAGCCCTGTCTACTGTTGGGAATTCGCCGCGCGACCACGGATGTACTGGCGCACTATCGGCGGAAGGAAAGGTCGGCTCCGTGCCGGCCTTTTTGCTTTTTGCGCGCCTCATGCCGGGACATCGCGGGACGGTGATCAGGCGGCGCCGGAGCATCAACTTTTTGCGCCAGGATATTGTCATCGCCGATGTTGGCTCTAACATCCCTGTCAGCGGATTCGGCTTGGAATGCCGACCCAGAGTAAGATGAGGGCTTGCGATGAAATGCGTGGCGGCAATGCTGATGATAGCCGGTGGCATGCTGGCTGGAACGCTTCTCCCGTCACAGGCAGCAGTGCTCAACACAATGGATGATGTGGGGGCAGCGATCCAGTCGTGCTGGACGCCGCCGGCGGATGCCGGGAATTCGGCCGTAACCCTGAGTTTCAGCTTCAAGCGCGACGGCTCGCTGATCGGTCCGCCGCGGCCGACCGCCGCCAAGGTGACTGGCGACGACAAGGCGCGGAAGGCGTTCATCGAGGCGGCCATCGCGGCCGTCAAGAATTGCACACCCCTCACGCTTTCACCGGCTTTGGCGAAGGGCATTGGCGGCAACGTCTTCACGCTGCAACTGGCTTCCCCGAAGCAATAGCGGCTCGCGCCGACCTTTCATCGATAAATCGCGGGACTAAAGCGTATCTCCGGCAAGGTTTTACGCCTCCGCCAAGCTGCTTTTCACGACCAATCGCTCAATGGCTCAGGCGCCGAACCTCGGCATGCCGTGCCAAGTCCGGTGTCTCGAAGACATAGTCGCTCCAGGCCGATTCCGGGATTTGCCCGGCCAGATAGCACTCCAGCAACAGGTTTTGCTCGGGGTTGAGCGGTCGTGGCGCGCGCTCATGATCCAACCCGAGAGAATGGAAAAGGTTCCTTGTCAGTTCCGATACCGTGAAGTGGATCGACATCTGCGTTCTCCTCTGCCCATCAACGCCGCAGTCAGGCAAAGGTTTCAGGCTCAGGCGCCGGTAAGGCCAGATTGATCGTACGCCCGAACCATGGCCCGGTAATTTCGACAGCCGCCGGCCTGGCCGCATTGTTTTTTGCGGTTCGTCTCAATCTTGAAATAAAAATGTAATATCGAATTTACAGGAGCCATTCTATTACACTAAATGAAAGTCTGGTTATGGCTTAAATCTTGAAATATTAGATATAGCTCATTTAATCGAAGATCATCCAAGCCTAAAGAACGTGGTTCCAGTCCGTCAGCAACAAGGACTATGCCGTCGCGATGATCCGTTTCTGGCTTCTCATGATGATCGTACTGGTGATGGCGGCCGTCTTTGTGCTCGGCACGACGTCTTCCTATGCGGATAGTTGCAGCGCAATCAGAAGTCAGTTGCTTTCCGGCGGCCGCGGCGGGGGCGTGAGTCCCGAACTGGCGCAGCTGCGCCGCCAACTTGCCGCGATCCAGGGCCTGGAGAGGCAGCGCAGGTGCACGGCGCAAAGCGCCGCGGGCGGCTTCTTCAACGCTTGCGCCGACCTTGCCAGAAACCGCACGGAGGTGCAGCGCCAAATGGCGGCCGCGTCCAATTCCGGCCGGGACATTTCGGGCCTGCAGGCACGGTTCGCGGCGCTCGGCTGCACGTCCGGAGCAAAGGAGCAGCGCCCGGCGCCGAAGGCCCAGTCCACGGCGGGCGGAGCAATTTATGCCGGCAATTCGATGCTGTTTTGCGTGCGCCTGTCGGATGGATACTTCTTCCCCGCGCCGAAGTCGCAATTCGCCGGCAGCGACGATGTCAAGGATATGGCCGATCAGTGCCGTTACATCTGTGATGATCCGGCCGTCGATCTCTACACGCTGAGCGATGCCAGTCTGGAAACCGAAAAGATGGTCGCGCTTGATACGCGCAAACCCTACACCGAACTGCCGTCGGCTTTCCGCTACCGGGACGATGCCAGTTTCAAGGCCTGCGACGTCAAGCGCTACTACCAGCGGGTCGCCGAACTGAGGGCAAGGACGGTGACGCCAGCAAACATGAGCAATGCCATCATTGCCCTGCCGCAGCGAAAGCCGGACGTCGGCAGCGTTGCGGCAATCCCGCAATCCGGGACAGAAGCCACGGGTGCCGCTCAGGAGCAGTCGATCGAGGCCAGCAAGCGGCCGGTGCGCGTGGTTGGCCCGGCCTTCTTCCCGGCTGAATGACCGCCCTCTCTCTGCGCATCCGTCAGATAACAGGTTGCGGCGGGCTATAGGACCCGTCTGGAACAGAGGGGCGCTCACGGCGTTGTGATCGACATCAGCCAGGAGAAACGCCATGGCCACGTTCAGGGAAATGCGGGTTCTGGAGATCGTCGAAAACGGCTCCCTGACCAATGACGAGAAGATCGCCGAACTGCGTGAGATCGAATCCGAGGCGCGCGGCCTGCAGCGGGCCGCGTCGGAGAGTTCCATGGGCGATGAGGACGGCTGGCAGGACGATTTGCGCCAGGTTCGCCTTGCACTCGACAAGCTTGGCGCGAAGGAACCGAAGAAGGGTGCGGCATCGCTATAGGCCCCCTCCGCTGTTGGGCTCCGAGGCTTACCCTGAATTGCGCCTATTCGCAGACCATGCGGACCCGCTGTCCCGGCGCGCTTACGTTCTTGCACGCCAACTGCTTTTCCGGGTCCGAGGGCGGGGGAGGCGGCGGTGAAAATCTCGTCTGATGCCGTCTCTGCATTCCAGGTTTAGAAACCCTGCGCTCGGAAAATCGTTCGGGTGGCGGCTGTGGCGGCACCGGAAAGGCACCGTTGTCGGCCTGCGGCGTGTAGTCGACATTGGGCGGCGGCCGGTCCCAGAAGCGCCTGGCGTCGAGCGGTCGCGGAATGATGACCGTGCCGTCATAGCTGCGCGAACAGCCACTGCCGAAAAGCAGCACCACGCCCAGCAAGAAAGGCCCTATCCGTCCAATCATAAGCAACACCCCTGCACAGGCTTATAACGCGGCCTTGGTGCACCCGACAACCGGACTGAATAACGCAGGAGGAACGGACTGGTTGCGCCGTTAAGGTTAGCGGATCGTTAATGCTTCTCGGGCACATTCCGCCGACGAACCGCGGAGGGAGGGTTCGGCCTTGATTTTCGGGGTGGGGACGGGATGGCGGAAGCGGACGAAGCAATCGGCGCGCGCGGCAAGCGTGGGCCCGGCAAGGCGGTGCACCGCGGTGACGCGCCGCCACGCGCGGACATGGATTCGCCCGACGCGCTTCGCCAACTGGTCGAGCTGGGCTCGGACTGGATCTGGGAGACCGACGCCGAACTGCGATTCTCCTGGCTTTCCCCCACCTACCAGGCAGCCACCGGTATCGATCCGGCCGATGTGCTCGGCCGGTTCCGCTTCGATTTCCTCAATCAGGTCCTGAAGGGCAACCACAGCGCGGCAGCGCATCTGGAGGATCTGCAGGCGCGCCGGCCTTTCCGCGATTTCGTCTACGAACTGAAAGGCGGCGGCGCCGACTGCCGCTGGGTGTTGACGTCGGGCTTCCCACGGTTTGACAGCGACGGAAAATTCGTCGGCTATCGCGGCATAGGCCGCAACGTCACCGCGCTGGCCAGCGCCTTCGAGACCGTGGAGCAGAACCCGTTGCCGGGCAGTGAACCCGACCGGCATCTTGCCGATCTCGAACGGACAATGGACGCCATGCACATGGGCGTCGTGCTTCTCGACGCCAAGCTCGACACGCTGATCGTCAACAAGGCCTATCGCGATCTGTCCGGGATTGCGGATGGTGCCGTGACCGTCGGCGCTCCGTTCAGCCAGTTGATGGACCTCAACCGCCGCAATGGCATCTATGGCGACATCGAGGACCAGCAGTGGCAGCGCTACCTCGCCACCCGTATCGAGGAGATTCGCGCCGGCTCCGTCGCGCCACGCGAATTTGTCCATGCAAGCGGCAGGACGATGATGTTCTCGGTGACATCGCTGTCGGGGGGCAAGCGGCTGTTGACCTACTATGAGGTCACCGAACTCAAGCGTCGCGATGCCGAGATCGAAAGCGCCAACGCCAAGATCGCCGAGACCTTCGTCAATCTGCGCACCATGGTCGATCAGATGCCAATCGGCGTTCTCGTCCTCGATGCCGATATGCGCGCCGAAGTCATCAATCGCGCCTTCTATGATTTCTGGAGGATCGATCCAGGCCGCGCCGGGATCGGCTCGGCCTTTCGCGAGCTGATGGAAGCCAGCCGGGGCATTGACCCTTACGGCGCCGATGAAATTGCCTGGCAACGTCATACCGCCGAGCGCGAAGCCGAAATCAGGGCCGGCGTCGCCGGCTCCAGGCAATTGCCACACAATGACGGGCGCACGCTTGTCGCATCGCTGGCGCCGCTGGCCGGCGGCAAGCGGCTCATTTCCTATGTCGACGTCACCGACATGAAGGGCCGGGAGACCGAGGCACAGGATGCGCGCAAGCATCTCGCCAGCGTGCTGGAATCGCTGCCGGCCGGCGTCATCATCTACGACCGCGACGACAAGTTCGTCTTCGCCAACCGCAAGCTGCAGGACTCGCTGCCGGCGCTGAAGCCTGTCTGGCAGTCCGGCTGTACCTTCCGCGAGGCGCTGGAGTTCGGCCATGCGGTCGGCTATTTCCGCTCGTGTGGCGATCCCGAGCTCGACAAGCTTTACGACGTCGATACCGAACGCTGGGCCTCCGGCGTGCTGGCGCGCTACCATCTGCCAAATTCGTCCTACGAGCGCCTCAATGCCGATGGGCGCTGGTACCAGGTCTACGACATGCGCACCGATGACGGCACGTTCATCGGCGTGCGCGTCGACATCACCGACATCAAGAGCCGCGAGGCGGCGCTGCGCGATTCGATGCGCCAGATCGATCTGTTCCGGCACGTCATGGACGAGTTGCCGGTGGCCGCCTTTATCAAGGCGCAGGACCTGAGCATCGAATTCGTCAACAAGGCCTGGTGCGCGATTACAGGCCTCGCCAAGGAAGACGTCATCGGCCGCACCGACCGCGAGCTGTTCGGCACGCAAGACGCGGAAAGCTACAACCATGACGACACCGAGGTCGTCGTAACCGGCAAGGGCCTCGAGGTCGAAGAGCCCGTCACCCATCGCGACGGCACGGTGCGGCAGTTGATGACGCGCAAGAGCCGCCTGGTGGCCATCGACGGATCGATGCACCTGGTCGGCTCCAGCACCGACATCACCGAGGTCAAGGCGCGCGAGCGGGCGCTGGAAGAGAGCATGCGCGAGAACGAGGTGTTCCGCAGCCTGATCGACAACGTACCGGTGTCGATCTACGCCAAGCGCTCCGATCTCAGGCAGTTCTATGTCAATAAGGGCTGGTGCGACCTGACCGGTCTCAGCAGGGAAGATGCAATCGGCAAGACGGACATCGAGATTTTCGGGGAGGACGGCGAGGCTTTCGTGGCCGGCGATCTGGCTGTGCTGCGCACCGGCGACACGCAGGAGATCGAGGAGACGGTGCGGCTTGCCGACGGCAGCGTCAGGCATCAGTTCGCGCGCAAGGGCGCGATGATCGCGTCGGACGGTTCGCTCTACCTGATCGGATCGACCACCGACATCACGGAACTGAAAATGCGCGAGGCCGAACTCAGCGAGGCGCGCCAGCGCGCCGTGCTCGCCGACCGCGCCAAGTCGGAATTCCTCGCCAATATGAGCCATGAGATCCGCACGCCGATGAACGGCGTGCTGGGCATGGCGGAACTTCTGGCCAAATCCAATCTCGATCCGAAGCAGAAGACGTTCACCGACATCATCGTCAAGTCGGGCAACGCGCTCTTGACCATCATCAATGACATCTTGGATTTCTCCAAGATCGATGCAGGCCAGATGGTGCTCGATCCGGCGCCCTTCAATCTTGCCGAGGCGATCGAGGACGTGGCGACGCTGGTGTCGACGCGCGCCAAGGAAAAGGACCTCGAGCTCATCGTGCGCATCGAGCCGAGGCTCGAAAGCCTGTTCATCGGCGATGTCGGCCGCATCAGGCAGATCGTCACCAACCTCGTCGGCAACGCGGTGAAATTCACCGATGAGGGCCATGTGCTGGTCGACGTGACCGGAGAGAAGGTCCCGACCGGGACCAGGTTGACGATCTCGGTCACCGATACCGGGATCGGCATCCCCGAGGAAAAACTGAAACTGGTGTTCGAAAAATTCAGCCAGGTCGACACCTCCTCGACACGGCGGCACGAGGGCACCGGGCTTGGCCTTGCCATCACCTCTCGACTGGTCGAGCTGATGGGTGGCAGCATCGGCGTCGAGAGCGCCGAGGGCAAAGGCTCGACCTTCTGGTTCACCGTGACGCTGCCCAGGGCCGGTCAGCAGGACGGGCAGCGCATCATGCCGGTGGACGTGACGGGCGCACGCGTGCTGATCGTCGACGACAATGCCGTCAACCGGGCCATCCTGACCGAGCAGATGACCTCGTGGACGTTCGATTCCTGCGCGGCCGAAAGTGGCGACGAGGGCCTGAAGGTGCTGATCGCCGCCGCTGCCTATGGCGTGGCCGTGGATTGCGTCGTGCTCGACTACCAGATGCCCGAGATGAGCGGCGCCGAAATGGCGCGCATCGTGCGCAACACCGAGGGTCTCGCCGACACGCCGATCATCATGCTGACCTCGGTCGACCAGTCGCTCGCCAACACCAGCTACCGTGATCTCGGCATCGATGCCCAGCTGATCAAGCCGGCGCGCTCCTCCGTGCTTCTGGAAACGCTGGTGGCGACCATCCAGCGCCATCGCCACACCACGGATGGGCCGGTTCAGCAACTCTCAACCGAGAGGCTTGATGCCCCCCAGCGGCCACCGCAGGCGCCGTCCGAACAACGCGCGCAATTGCAGCCGCCGCCGGTTCGTCCCAGGCTCCCCGCCACCGGCGATGGCGGACACAGGCTGGATATTCTCGTGGCCGAGGACAATGAGGTGAACCAGATGGTCTTCACCCAGATCCTCGGCGAGACCGGCTACGGCTTCGAGATCGTCGGCAATGGCCGCAAGGCGCTCGACGCTTTCGGCAAGCTCAATCCGTGCATGATCCTGATGGATGTCTCGATGCCGGAGATGAGCGGGCTCGAGGCGACCGCCGCGATCCGCCGGCTGGAGCAGGAAACCGGCACGCATGTGCCGATTGTCGGCGTCACCGCGCATGCGCTCAAGGGCGACCGCGAGCGCTGCCTGGAGGCGGGCATGGACGACTATCTGCCCAAGCCGATCAGCCCCAGGGCCCTGCTGGAGAAAGTCGAGCGCTGGATAGGCGCCGGCAGCCAGGTCCGGCGCAACGCGGGATAGCATCCGTCGCCCGGTTTCAGGGGCCCGGAGCGGCAAGCCGAGGGAATCAATCGCTGATTTGCTGCTATTCCTGCGTGCAATGCCTATGGTGCGATCGCACCATATCAAAGGCCGCGCCCAACCGGGACAATAGCAAAATCGAATTCCGCCCTTGCAGTTACGGGCGGGAGCAGCGACCGCCAGTATGGAACAGCGTCAACCTACCCCAACGGACCTGTTTTTGGCGATGGCCCGGCCATGACACGCTCTGGTCTTGAGCAACGCACTCCCGCCCGGATTTTCTTTACCACAGTCAGCCTCGTCGAATCCGACGGTGGCTGCACGTTCCAAACCCACTCAACTCACTGATTCAGAGGGTAAACCCGAGCCATGATCCTGGTACCGGTCGCTGTCGTCTTGCGAGGCGCCGGCGACGCGTTACCGGGCTGACACGAAACTGTCATGCGACTGTTATAATCGAAGGCTATTGGCCTCAGCGGGCGCTGATTAGGAATGGCGCCGAGAGACCATCTTCCGAACAGGAGCAGGCCACATGAGACATTTCATCCGCTCGACGGCCGTTGCTATCGCAATGGCTACAGCGTCTACCTTCACCCTTTCCGCAGCAATGGCAGCTGACCTTTCCGGCGCCGGCTCGACCTTCATCTATCCGGTGTTCGCCAAGTGGGCCGACACCTACAAGAAAGACACCGGCATCGGCCTCAACTACCAGTCGATCGGTTCCGGTGGCGGCATCAAGCAGGTCATCGCCAAGACCGTGACCTTCGGCGCCACCGACAAGCCGATGTCCGATGCCGATCTGGAAAAGAACGGCCTCGTGCAGTTCCCGATGGTGATGGGCGGCATCGTGCCGATCGTCAACCTGACCGGCGTCAAGCCGGGCGAACTGGTTCTCGATGGCAAGACGATTGCCCAGATCTATCTCGGCGCCATCACCACCTGGGATGACGCCGCGATCAAGGCGCTGAACCCCACCCTCACCCTGCCGTCGACCGCGATCGCCGTCGTGCATCGTTCGGACGGCTCGGGCACCACCTTCAACTTCACCAACTATCTGGTGAAGCTCTCGCCCGACTGGAAGGACAAGGTCGGTTCGGACACCGCCGTCGAATGGCCGACGGGCGTCGGCGCCAAGGGCAGCGAAGGCGTTGCCAACACCGTCAAGCAGACGGATGGCGGCATCGGCTACGTCGAATACGCCTATGCCAAGCAGAACAACCTGTCCTACACCAAGATGCTGAACGCCGCCGGCAAGGTCGTCGAGCCGTCGCTCGAATCCTTCGGCGCCGCGGCTTCGAATGCCGACTTCAAGACCGCCAAGAACTTCAACGTCATCATCACCAACGAGCCCGGCGACGCCACCTGGCCGATCGCGGCTTCCACCTGGGTCCTGATCCACAAGGCTCCGGATGATGCCGCCGCCACCGGCGAAGCCCTGAAGTTCTTTGCCTGGGCCTACAAGGACGGCAAGGAAACCGCCAAGGCACTCGACTATGTCTCGATCCCCGACAGCGTCGTCGATCTGATCAAGGCTTCCTGGAAGGCCGACATCCAGGCCGACGGCAAGCCCGTCTACGCAGGCGAGTAACATTCCTTGAAGGAGCGCCGCGCCCGCGGCGCTCCTTTTCTTTCAATTCAAAAGAGCCGAGCTTGACATGAGCGCTGTCCAGGAAGCCTTGCCAGCCGTTAGAAGTTCGCGCGATGCCACCGTCCGACGCTTCGCGCTGACCGACTCGATCTTCCATGGAATGACCCGCGCTGCCGCGATCCTGGTGCTGGTCCTGCTCGGCGGCGTTGCCGTCTCGCTGTTTGCCGGCTCCTGGCAAGCCCTCTCGACCTTCGGCTTTTCCTTCCTGACCAGCGAAAGCTGGAACCCGGTGACGGAGAAATTCGGTGCCCTGGCGCCGATCTACGGCACCATCATCACCTCGGCCATTGCCATCCTGATCGCCGTGCCGCTTGGTATCGGCATCGCCATCTTCCTTACCGAGCTTTGCCCGCGCCCGCTGCGGCGCCCGATCGGCATGGCGGTGGAACTGCTGGCCGGCATCCCTTCGATCATCTACGGCATCTGGGGCCTGTTCGTGCTGGCACCGTTCCTGCAGACGACCGTGCAGCCCTTCATCATCAGCGTGTTCCATGGCATTCCCGGCCTCAACAGCCTGTTTGCCGGCCCGCCCTATGGCATCGGCCTGCTGACGTCGTCGATGATCCTGGCCATCATGGTGCTGCCGTTCATCACCTCGATCACCAAGGACGTCTTCGACACGGTGCCTCCGGTGCTTAAGGAATCGGCCTACGGCATTGGCTGCACCACATGGGAAGTGACCCGCCGCGTCGTCATACCCTACACCCGCATCGGTATCATGGGCGGCGTCATGCTCGGCCTCGGCCGCGCGCTCGGCGAAACCATGGCGGTGACCTTCGTCATCGGCAACGCGCACCGCATCTCGACCTCGCTGTTCGCGCCGGCAACGACGATTTCGGCGACCATCGCCAACGAATTCACCGAAGCGGTCGGCGATCTCTACACCTCTTCGCTGGTGGCGCTCGGCCTGATCCTGTTCGTCATCACTTTCCTGATCCTTGCCATCGCACGCTACATGCTGATGCGCATCGACGCCCGCACGGGAGCCTGACCGATGTCGACAGCCACGTCGCTTCACCAGAGCCGCAAGCGCAAGAATGGCGTGATGATGACGCTGTGCGTCGCCGCCGCCGGCATCGGCCTTGCCTGGCTGGCGCTGATCCTCGGCGCACTGCTCTACAAGGGCCTTTCCGGTGTCAATCTTGCGGTCTTCACGGAAATGACGCCGCCGCCCGGCGATGCCGGCGGTCTGCTCAACGCCATCTATGGCAGCATCGTGATGACCATCATCGGCATCATCGTCGGCACGCCGATCGGTGTGCTGGCCGGCACCTACATGGCTGAATACGGCCGCTTCTCGAAGCTCACCACCGTGGTGCGCTTCATCAACGACATCCTTCTGTCGGCGCCGTCGATCATCATCGGCCTGTTCGTCTATGAGCTGATGGTGCGGCCGATGGGGCATTTCTCGGCGATCGCCGGCGCCGTCGCGCTTGCCATCCTGGTCATCCCGGTCGTCGTGCGCACCACCGAAGACATGCTGAACCTGGTGCCCAACGCGTTGCGCGAAGCCGGCACCGCGATCGGTGCGCCGCGCTGGGTGGTCATCAAGTCGGTTGCCTACCGCGCCGCGATGTCCGGCATTGTCACCGGCATATTGCTGGCCATCGCCCGCATCTCCGGCGAGACGGCACCGCTTCTTTTCACGGCGCTGAACAACCAGTTCTGGTCGAGCAATCTCAACGCGCCGATGGCCAGCCTGCCTGTGACCATCTTCCAGTTCGCTCTCAGCCCTTACGAGGAATGGCAGCAGCTGGCCTGGACTGGCGCACTCATCATCACATTGACGGTTCTCGCTCTAAGCATCGTTGCGCGCAGCCTGACCGGACGCAGAGAGGACAAATGAGCCAGATGTTGTCTCCAGACATGACGATCGCCGCCGAGGCGGCCGCCAAGGTAAAGATCGAGGTCAAGAACCTCAACTTCTACTACGGCCAGTCGAAGGCGCTGAAGGATATCACGCTGTCGCTGCCCGAGCGCAGCGTCACCGCCTTCATCGGGCCGTCGGGCTGCGGAAAGTCGACGCTGCTGCGCGTCTTCAACCGCATCTACGAGCTCTATCCCAAGCAGACCGCCGAGGGCCAGGTGCTGCTCGACGGTCAGAACGTTCTCGACCGTTCGCAGGATCTCAACCTGCTGCGCACCAAGATCGGCATGGTGTTCCAGAAGCCGACGCCGTTCCCGATGTCGATCTATGAGAACATCGCCTTCGGCGTCAGGCTCTATGAGAAGATCAGCAGGGCCGAGATGGACGGCCGCGTCGAGCAGGCGCTGAAGCGCGCAGCCCTGTGGAACGAGGTCAAGGACAAGCTCAATGCCAGCGGCCTCAGCCTGTCAGGCGGCCAGCAGCAGCGGCTGTGCATCGCCCGCACGGTGGCGGTGAAGCCGGAAGTCATCCTGCTCGACGAGCCGGCCTCGGCGCTTGACCCGCTGTCGACCGCCAAGAT
This sequence comes from Mesorhizobium sp. P2_E9, assembly GCF_056403815.1. Taxonomy (NCBI): domain Bacteria; kingdom Pseudomonadati; phylum Pseudomonadota; class Alphaproteobacteria; order Hyphomicrobiales; family Phyllobacteriaceae; genus Mesorhizobium; species Mesorhizobium sp. P2_E9. The sequence goes on along the minus strand of NZ_JBFUET010000005.1, from coordinate 302,941 downwards.
CGAGGAACTGATCGACGAGTTGCAGGCCGACTACACGATCGTCATCGTCACCCACAACATGCAGCAGGCGGCGCGCGTCTCGAAGCAGACCGCCTTCATGTATCTGGGCGAACTGGTCGAGTTCGACAAAACCGAGAAGATCTTTACGTCGCCTCGCGAGAAGCGCACGCAAGACTACATCACCGGCCGCTTCGGCTGATCGCACGCATACGAGGACCAGGATCATGGCCGAACACACAGTCGCAGCCTTCGACGAGGATCTCGGACAGATCAGCAGGCTGATCAGCGATATGGGCGACCTCGCCGGCTCGATGGTCGGCGGCGCCACCAAGGCGCTGCTGAATTCCGACAACGCGCTGGCACAGCGTGTGGTCTCCGACGATGCCATCATGGATGCGCGCCAGCGCGAACTCGACGACCGCGCCATCACGCTGATCGCCAAGCGCCAGCCGATGGCCGACGATCTGCGCCATGTCGTCGGCTCGATCCGCATGGCCGGCGACCTCGAGCGCATTGGCGACCTTGCCAAGAACATAGCCAAGCGTGTCGGCACCGTCGGTCTCAGCGCCACGCCGCGCGACCTGTCGCATTCCATCGACGCCATGGCACAGCTGGTGCTGATCCAGGTGCAGGGCGTGATCGAGGAGTATGCGGCGCGCGATGCCGCTGCCCTGGCGAAGCTGCGCGCCGACGACGAACGCATCGACGTCAAATACACCTCCGTCTTTCGCGAACTGCTGACCTACATGATGGAGGATCCGCGCAACATCACGGCGTGCACGCATCTGTTGTTCTGCGCCAAGAATCTCGAACGCATCGGCGACCACGTGACCAACATCGCCGAAAACGCCTACTATGTCCTGACCGGCACGCAGTTGCCCGCCAATCGTCCCAAGCAGGATGAAACGGCGATGTCGGCGCCAGCGGCCTGACGCAAGAGGTGACCAATCGATGATCGCGCCACGCATTATGGTGGTGGAGGATGAGGAGCCGCTGGGGGTGCTGCTCCGTTACAATCTTGAATCCGAAGGCTACCAGGTGGAGGTGGTGCCGCGCGGCGACGAGGCTGAGATCCGCCTGCAGGAGAACGTGCCCGACCTTCTGGTGCTCGACTGGATGGTGCCGGCGGTGTCCGGCATCGAACTCTGTCGCCGCCTGCGGATGCGGCCCGAGACCGAGCGGCTGCCGATCATCATGCTGACCGCGCGGGGCGAAGAAAGCGACCGCGTACGTGGGCTCTCGACCGGTGCCGACGACTATCTGGTCAAGCCGTTCTCGACGCCGGAATTCATGGCTCGCGTCAAGGCGCTGCTGCGCCGCGCCAAGCCGGAAGTTCTGTCCAGTGTGCTCAAGGTCGGCGACATCGTGCTCGACCGTGAATCGCACCGGGTCTATCGCAAGAAGAGCGAGATCCGGCTCGGGCCGACCGAGTTCCGCCTGCTCGAATTCATGATGCGTCATCCCGGCCGCGTGTTCTCGCGCAGCCAGTTGCTCGACAATGTCTGGGGCGAGACGATCTACATCGACGAGCGCACGGTGGACGTGCACGTCGGCCGGTTGCGGAAGGCGGTCAACAATGGCCGTATGCCGGACGTCATCCGCACCATTCGCGGGGCGGGCTACGCGATCAGGGAAGATTGAGCGGGACCTGATTCAGGCAACGTTCTTTCCGGTGCCAGCTCTCGCCTGCACGCCCGGTGCGAAAATCTCCTGGTCGACGAAGGTCAGCGCGCGCATGGCGCAGCCTTCGCGGATCAGAGGCAGTTCGTTCGGCTCGGTGTCGAAGGAAATCGATTTCGAGTGCTGACCGCCGGCGGTCTGCGCGATCGCTTCGCGCAGTGCCGGCTCGATCAGGTCGAAGGCGGCGGCACTGACGCCGACCATGGCGACGGGCGCGGGATCGATCAGCGCGAACAGGCTGCCGAGCCCATAACCCAGTGCCTCGCCGGCCTTGCGGTAGGCTTCGCGCTCAGGCCCGTCGCGTTCGCGTGCCGTCGCGGCCAGCGCCCGCATCTGCGCGTCGCTGACATCGGCCACTGGCTCGGTGTCCTCACTGAGCTGCCTGGCGTTGCGCCAGATGGCATAGTTGCCGGCATAGGCCTCGACGCAGCCGCGGCGTCCGCAACGGCAAAGCGCGCCGCCGGGCCGATGGATCATGTGACCGAACTCGCCGCCCGAGGAATGGGTGCCCGTGAACAGCTCGCCCTTCAGCACCAGGCCCATGCCGATGCCGTGCGACAGAAGGATGGCGATGAAGTCGTCGCGGTAGCGCTCGGGATCGCGCCAGCGCAGCGCCACCGCCATCATGTTGCAGTCGTTTTCCATGGTGGCGGGGATACCGAACTCGGCCTCGAGTATGTCGGCGAAGGCGATGTTGGTCTGCGGCGTGATCGGAGACCAGAGCATCGCCCGGGCCTCGGTGTCGGTGATGCCCTGGATCGCCAGCGCGATGCGGGCGACGCTGCGCACGTCGATATCGGGATCATCGAGGCGCCGCCGCACGATGGCGACGCATTCGCCGATCAGCGCCTCGCGCGACATGGTCAGCGTGTCCAGCCGGCGCTGTTCCTCCGATACGACCTGGCCGGCATAGTCGATGACGGCGACGGAGAGGAAATTCAGCGACAGCACCACGGTCATGACAGCCGCGGCCTCCGGATTGAGGCCGAGGCCGACCTGCGGCCGGCCGCGCTTGAGCGCGCCGGCCTCGCTCGGCTTGCCTTCGGCCAGGATGCCTTCGCCGATCAGGTCGGAAGAGATCGCCGATATGGTCGAGTGGCTGAGGCCGGTGGTCGCGGCAATCTCGGTGCGCGAGGGCCGACCGGCCCGGCGCACGGCCGCAATCACCATGGCGCGGTTGCGCCGGCGCAGATCGTCGTGGCGGATTCCGACCGACATGTTTTCCCACATCCTCCCGGTCGCCGCGGTTCCTCCGGCCCCTCGAACGCTGCCGACGACACGGTCAAATACTGGCAGAAGCGGCCCGTCCTGTCATTTATTTATTCCGAGGCTCGAAAAAAATTCACAAGGACATCAAAATCCATCAGAATCGTTGTTGACAGCGTTCCGGTGTTCGATCAGTGTTTTTTCGAGGCTCGAAAAAATAGAGCCTTTGTGCCGGCCTTAGGGCCAGTTTGGTCGCGCCATACGCGGCGCAGGGAGGAATATCATGAAGAGATTCACAGCCGCCATCCTGGCGGGTGTCGCCATGTCGCTGACGCTTGTGTCGGTCGCGCAGGCGAAGGACAAGGTCATCGGCGTTTCTTGGTCCAACTTCCAGGAAGAGCGCTGGAAGACCGACGAAGCCGCCATGAAGAAGGCGATCGAGGCCGCCGGCGACAAGTACATCTCCGCCGATGCGCAGTCCAATCCCGGCAAGCAGCTTACCGATGTCGAGAGCCTGATCTCGCAGGGCGCCAATTCGCTGATCATCCTGGCGCAGGATGCCTCGGCCATCGGCCCGGCCGTGCAGAAGGCGCTGGACGAAGGCATTCCGGTCGTCGGCTATGACCGCCTGATCGAGAACAAGGACGTCTTCTACCTGACCTTCGACAACAAGGAAGTTGGCCGCTTGCAGGCGGCTGCGGTGTTCAAGGCCAAGCCGGAAGGCAACTACGTCTTCATTAAGGGCTCGGGCGCCGATCCGAATGCCGACTTCCTGTTCTCGGGCTCGATGGAAGTGCTCAAGGCGGCCATCGACAGCGGCAAGATCAAGAATGTCGGCGAGGCCTATACGGACGGCTGGCTGCCCGCCAACGCCCAGAAGAACATGGAACAGTTCCTGACCGCCAACGACAACAAGGTCGACGCCGTCGTCGCCGCCAATGACGGCACCGCCGGTGGCGTCGTCGCGGCGCTGACGGCACAGGGTCTCGCCGGCACAGTGCCGGTGTCGGGCCAGGACGGCGACCATGCCGCGCTGAACCGCATCGCTCTCGGCACCCAGACCGTGTCGGTATGGAAGGACGCGCGCGAACTCGGCAAGAACGCCGCCGAGATCGCCTCGCAACTGGCCGACGGCAAGAAGATGACCGACATCGCCGGCGTCAAGGACTTCACGACGCCTGGCGGCAACACCGTCAAGTCGCTGTTCCTGACCCCGGTCGCCATCACCAAGGACAATCTCAACGTCGTCATCGACGCCGGCTGGATCAAGAAGGACGAAGTCTGCGCAGGCGTTGCCGCCGGCAGCGTCGCGGCCTGCAACTAAACGGCGCAATGCTGTTCTATATCGACGCCGCGGCCCAAAAGCCGCGGCGTTTCTCAAGGGGCTTCCCGCCCCAATGACTGCGGAAAGCAAATAGCATCCATGTTCCGGCATCCGCGCCAGACGGTAAACCGGTGGGAGGATAGCATGACCGACACGACCTCTAATCAACCGGTCGGCAGCACTGCGGCGGACAAGGCGCGTGCATCCGAACTCAGCGCCGTTGGACGGTTCCTCAAGGCTACCGAACTCGATACGCGCATGCTCGGCATGGTCGGTGCGCTGCTGGTCATCTGGGTCGGCATCCACATCCTGTCGGGTGGACTTTTCCTGACGCCGCGCAATCTATGGAATCTGTCGGTGCAGACCTCGTCGGTCGCGATCATGGCGACCGGCATGGTGCTGGTTATCGTCATGCGCAACATCGACCTCTCGGTCGGATCCGTCGAAGGCGTGATCGGCATGATCATGGGTGTGGCGCAAGCCGAATTCCTCATTCGCGTCATCGGTTTCCAGCTTGGAAATCCCTGGCTCTGGATCATCGCGCTGGCGGCCGGTGTGGTGCTTGGTCTCCTGATCGGCGCATTCCAGGGCTTCATCATCGCCTATATGGAGGTTCCGGCCTTCATCGTGACGCTTGGCGGCCTGCTGGTCTGGCGCGGCATGGCATGGCTGATCACCAGCGGGCGCACGGTCGCGCCGCTCGACACAACCTTCCAGCTGATGGGCGGCGGACCACGCGGCTCGATCGGCGCCACCGCCAGCTGGATCGTCGGTATCGTCGCCTGCGTGGCGGTCGCCTTCATGCTGCTCAACGGCAGGTCGCAGCGCAAGCGCTTCAACTTTCCGCTGCGCCCCGTCTGGGCCGAGACCTTGCTTGGCGTGGTTGCTTGCGCCGCTATCCTTGGCGCCGTCTGGATCGCCAATTCCTATCCATGGCCGATCGGCATCGTGCGCCAGTACGCCCAGCAGAACGGCATTACCGTTCCCGAAGGCGGACTGTTCATCGCGCATGGCATTGCCATACCGGTGCTGATGGCGGTGGCAGTGGGCATTATCATGACCTTCATCACCAAGCGCACGCGTTTCGGCCGCTATGTCTTCGCCATTGGCGGCAATCCGGAGGCGGCCGAACTTGCCGGCATCAACACGCGCTGGGTGACCATGAAGGTGTTCATGATCATGGGCGTGCTGGCCGCGATCAGCGCGGCGATCTCGTCGGCCCGACTCAACGCGTCGACCAATGCGCTGGGCACGCTGGACGAGCTTCTGGTCATCGCCGCCGCTGTCATCGGCGGCACGTCGCTCGCTGGCGGCGCCGGCACGGTGATGGGCGCCATGCTGGGCGCGCTTTTGATGCAGTCATTGCAGTCGGGCATGGTGCTGCTCGGCATCGACTCGCCGCTGCAGAGCATCGTCGTCGGCGCCGTGCTGGTCATCGCGGTGTGGCTCGACACCGTCTATCGCAAGCGGGTCTGAGGGAGAATGATCATGGCTGACAAAATCGCTCTGGCAACTGCCCCCACAATTGCGCCCTCTGGCACGCCGCTGATCGACATGCGCAACATTTCCATCGCTTTTGGCGGCATCCGTGCCGTCGACGATGCCTCGATCGATCTCTTCCCCGGCGAGGTCGTGGCGCTGCTCGGCCATAATGGCGCCGGCAAATCGACGCTGATCAAGATCCTATCCGGCGCCTACAAGCGCGACGCCGGCCAGATCTTCGTCAATGGCGAGGAGGCTTCGATCGCCAATCCGCGCGATGCCAAGAAATACGGCATCGAGACGATCTACCAGACGCTGGCTTTGGCCGACAATGTCGACGCTGCCGCCAATCTGTTCCTCGGCCGCGAACTGATGACCGCCTGGGGCACGCTCGACGACGTTGCGATGGAGGCCGAGGCACGCAAGGTGATGGGCCGGCTCAATCCGCGCTTCCAGCGCTTCAAGGAGCCGGTGATCAAGCTGTCTGGCGGCCAGCGGCAATCGGTGGCGATTGCGCGCGCGATCCTGTTCAACGCCCGCATCCTGATCATGGATGAGCCGACGGCAGCCCTTGGCCCGCAGGAAACGGCGCAGGTCGGCGAACTGGTCAAGCAGCTCAAATCCGATGGTATCGGCATCTTCCTGATCAGCCACGACATCCACGATGTGTTCGAACTGGCCGACCGGGTCTGCGTCATGAAGAACGGCCAGGTCGTCGGCACCGCGCGCACCACCGATGTGACGCAGGACGAGGTGCTCGGCATGATCATCCTGGGTAAATGTCCTCCGGGCGCCATTCCCGGGCCGGGCGCGCTGAAGATCGCGGCCTGAGGCCTGCCGGCGGTCCGGTATTGGCTGATCGGGCATGGCCGGTTGCCGCTCACGTGATATGCCAGTGATCGTGATGGCTTGGCCTTGCCATTGTGTTGGCTCGGCGACTTGCCCATAAAGGTCCGGTATTGCCCCATGGACCGCATCATCCGTTGAAGAAACTCTTTCCGATTGTCGCGTTCATCGCCGTTGCGCTGATCAGCATGACCATGGCGGGGTTTGCCTATTTCGCGACGCAGGAAGCTTCCCGCATCAAGTTCGAAGCGGCTGCCGACGACGCCCTCAACCGGATCGAGAGCCGGATCGATCTGCATTTGTCGCTGCTGCGCTCGACACAGGCGCTGTTCGACGCCCGCAATGGCGACATCTCCCAGAGCGAGTTCAAGGCGTTCTTCAACGCGCTGGATGTCGACAACAATTTCGCCGGCCTGCGCGGCATCGGCTTCCTCGGGCTCGTCAAGAGGGGTGACGAAGCGGCGGTCGAACGCGACATCCTCCACGATTTCGGCGCCAGCCATCCGGTCTATCCGGACACGACGCAGCCTTGGCGCGCGCCCATCATGCTGTTCGAGCCGCTGGACCCGTCCAACCAGGCTGCCATCGGCTACGACATGTTCAGCGAACCGGTGCGGCGCGCGGCGATCGAGAAGGCAATGGCCGATGACCAGCAGCACGCGAGCGGGCTGGTGCAACTGGGCCAAGGCACGGGTGCGACACAGACCTTCACCGGCTTCCTGATCTTCGTGCGGCTCAATGTCGAGACCGCGCCGGAGGTCATCAACGCATCGCGATCCTCGACCGCGGGCTTTCTCTACGCGGCTTTCCGGGCCCGCGACCTGTTCCAGATCGCACTCAGCCGGGCGCCGCTGCTGCCGGTCAACACCGAGATCTATGACGGCGCGGTGAACAGCGACGACCTGTTGTTCCGGTCGGAGACGCCGCCGGCTTCATCCTTTGGCGAGCGGTTGCTGGTCACCCGAAAGATCACGGTGGCCGGCCGCCCGTGGACGGTGCTGTTCAGGCCGACCAGCGCCTTCTCGCAGCCGTCGTCGCGCGCCATTCCAGTGATGTTGGGGCTGTTCGGCCTGCTGGCGGCCGGCGCCATCGCGCTGGTGGCGCGCTACCAGGAACGGGCCTATGAGGCGGCTTCGCGTTTGCACGAGACGACCGAAAAGAGCCTGCTCGAAAAGGATCTGATGCTGCAGGAGATGAAGCATCGCATCAAGAATTCGATCACGCGTGTGCTGGCTATCGCGCGCCAGACGGCTTCGCGGGCCACAGACGTCAACGAATTTTCCGCATCCTTTTCTGCCAGGCTGCAGGCGATGGCGGCCTCCCAGGACATGCTGACGCGCTCGCGCTGGCAGAAGGCGGATCTCGCCGATCTCCTGCGCATCGAGCTTGGTCAGGTGTTCGGTAAGGAGTTGCCCGAGGATCTCCTGTCAGGGCCGGAGGTGCTGCTCGACGAGACCACGACGCAGGCGCTTGGCCTGACCTTCCATGAGCTGGCAACCAATGCGCTGAAATATGGCGAAGCTGGAACTTTCGCCAACCCGGTTAGAAGTGATTGGGCGCTCAAGGTGGACTGGTCGCTGGAAGGGTTTGGGCGCGAGCGAACGCTGGCGCTGAACTGGCGGGAGGCCGGCAAGAAGAAAGTCGAGGCGCCGGCCGAGACGGGGTTCGGCACCAAGCTGATCGACCTCAATGTCACGCGCGAGCTGCGCGGCACGATCAAGCGCGATTATCAGGCCGATGGTCTGAAGGTGGAAATAAAAATTCCGCTCACGGGATGACGGCGCACCGTCAGACGGAAGGGCGTTCCAGGCATGAAAACCCGGAGACCAGCGGACCGGTCCCCGGATCGACTGTTATCGCCGAATTAGTTGCAGCGGGCCGTGTAGATCCGGCCGTGACGGTCACGATACTGGCAATAGCCGTTCTGCAGCTTGCGCACCAGCAAACCGGAACCTGCACCGACAGCCGCACCGATCAGCGCGCCTTTGCCGCCACCGACCAGGCCGCCGATACCGGCGCCGATCAGGCCGCCGCCGACGACGTCCTGCTCGGTCGAGGTGCAGCCGCTGAGAGCAGCCATTGCAACCATGGCAATAATCATCTTCCGCATTGAGTCACTCCTCACTTTGTGTCCACACTTTGGTAAGCTCCGACAGCCATTTAGCACGAAATGACGGCCTTTGCTGCTCGAATTTATTGTTGGCTAAGATAGTCTTTTTCTGGGCGCAATGCGTTTGATGCCATGACCAGGCTGGAAATTGCAAGTGAGGCGTCAAGGTTACCATCGGGGCGCACATTCCAGACGATCTGATCGTAGTCATCCTCCAGCGCGGGATCGACAGCGAGACACTTGGCGACGATGCGCTGCGCCTGTCCCTGTACGTCGCCCATGGCAAAGGGGCGCTCGGCGGTGCATTCGTCGGCGGTTTCGAAAATGCTCACCGGCACCTGCAACTCCCGGCACTCGGTCATCGAATTGGTGCAACCGATGACAAGCAAAAATGCAGCGATGTGTTCCATGGCGACATGCCCTCTCGCTGCAACAACGGCTCACATCGGCCAAAAGTTCCTGAGCGTCCCGGTGACACGCGAATAAATGCCGCTGCAGCAAGCGTTAAACGCCGCGCACTATTGCCGGCAGCGGATTTCGGTCAGGTCAGTTGGAACAGGGCGATGATGAGAATTGTCGCGGCCGCCGCCAGCACGATGCCCCCACAGCAATGTGTGATGCGGCGGGAAAAGCGGTTCCGTGGATGCTTCGGGATCCTGAAATTCGCCCATCGAAACACGGGCGGCCTGTTCCAGTCTGTTCATGTCGGCGACTGTCACGCATTCCTCCCACACCGTGCCGCAACCCAGCGGATTGCAGCGGTATCTGGGTAAAACAGCATCCGCTCTTATGGTGAATAGCCGGTTAAGGATCTAGCCGCTCACTGCGTCTCGAAATTGCTGTGCGGGAAGACAAGGCGGTATTCAAGGTGGCCGTCCGCGATGTCGAGGCTGGCGGTTCCGCTCAGGGATGCCGGCACCACCCGCTCCAGCGCGACGCTGCCGAAGCGCTTTTTATTGCGACCGGCATCGGCTCCTATGGTTTCGCCCCATGTCAGCGACAGGGCGACCTCGCCAGTGGCGGCGGTGTTGAGATTGGCGGTCACTTCGACGAATCCATCTTGCCGGGACAAGGCGCCGTAGCTGACCGAGTTGACGGCAAGCTCATGCATCGCCAGGCCGATATGCAGCGCGGCGTTGGGATTGAGATAGGGGTTGGCGCCCCGGAAGCGAAGGCTGTGTGATGTGTTCGTCCCATAGCGGCCGACCTGGCTCATCACCAGTTCATGAAGGGCCGCACCGCGCCAGTTCGAGGAAGTTACCAGATCCTGGGAGGAAGCCAGCGACTGCAGCCGGCCGCGAAAGCGTGTCAGGAAGTCGCCGATGCCGTCGGAATAGCGACCGGTCTGCGTCGCGATGCTCTGGATGATCGCCAGGAGATTCTTCGAGCGGTGGCTGACCTCGCGCAGCAGCGTTGTCAGTGTCTGTTCGCGCCGCTTCTGCTCGGTGGTCTCGACCATGGTGGTGACGACACCTTGCACGTCGCCGGCGTCGCCCCGGTCGGCATCGACCCAGACCTGAAACCAGCGGACGCCATTCTCGACCGGAACACTGATCTCAAGGCGCTCCGGATTGCCGGTCGCGACCACATCGCGCTTGGCGGCGCTGATGCGGTCGGCCTGTGCCACAGGCAGTATGCCATTGCCGTCGGCACTGTCCGAAACCCAGGGCGCGCGCATGTTGCGGGCCCATACGGTCTTCATTTCACGATCCTGATAGAGGACGGAAATGCCGGCATTGTGCAGCGCATGAAGAAGAGCCCGGCCAAGCTGCATGCCACTTTCGGCAGGATGCAGCGCGATGACTTCGTCGCTCCGTGTGTTTGCCTCTTTATCTGCAGCCCTGGAACGCATCGGTCAAATCTGTCCACCCAACTCAGGCTGAACGGCCCACTCTCAAATGGGTTCCCAAAATGAAATCCCCGGAGCAGCCTCCAAAAAAGGTCCGCCGAGCGGCGTCCCTTTAGGGACACCGCCCGGCGGTTGCTGGAAACCGTTTGAGGGGTGCGGCTTCCAGTGTTCTCATCGACGATCGTTCACCCTCACGCCCGTTTGAACAGGCCGGCGAGAAGCGAAATGACCAGGAAAGCGAGAAAGATGAAGAACAATATCTGCGCTATCCCGGCAGACGTGCCGGCGATGCCGCCGAAACCAAGCGCGCCGGCTATGATTGCCACGACGAGAAATACGAGCGCCCAGTAAAGCATGGTTCATCTCCTTCCGAATGGTGCGATGAAAACGTGGATGGATGCGGTTTGTTCCACCATTTGCCGAAAAAGACGGTGCTTGCAAATGGTTCGGGCGGAGCCCCACGAAATTCTCGGTGATGGGTTCGGCCGCAAAAAGGCCGCCCGATGCATCGCATCAGACGGCCTTTGATTCGTGTGTTCCTATCGGAAGGCAGCGATCCTAAAGCGCGTCGCGTTAAAACGGATTCATGCGACGCGCTTTAGGTCTTTGTTTTTATTGATATCGTTCTCCCAAAACCGAGGTCACTTTTGGGCGACATGCATCAGGCGGCAGCCTTGGCCTGCCGATCGAAGAACAGCGCCTGGCTGATCAGCGCCTTGACCATGTCGGGGTTGAACGGCTTGGTCACCAGGAACGCCGGTTCGGGGCGCTCGCCGGTCAGCAGGCGCTCGGGGAAGGCAGTGATGAAGATCACCGGCACCGAGGTTGACGACAGGATTTCATTGACCGCCTCGATGCCCGAACTGCCGTCGGCTAGCTGGATGTCGGCCAGCACCATCTTCGGCCGCGTCTTGCCGAACATCGTCACCGCTTCGGCGTGTGTGCGCGCCGTTCCAACGACACGATGACCGAGGCTCTCGACCATCTCCTCTATGTCCATGGCGATCAGCGGTTCGTCCTCGATGATGAGCACGTCGGTCGCCACCTGACGGGAAATCTCGTTGCTTGCCTGGGCAAGCAGCTCGGAGAATTGCTGGTCGCCAACGTCCAGTATCTCGGCCGCCTCGTCCTCGCTGAAGCCTTCGACGGCAACCAGCAGGAATGCCTGGCGGGGCAGGGGCGCAATCGCGTTGAGATTAGCGGCGGCGCGCTGCTCCCACGCCGATTGTGCCTGCTCCTGCGGCACGCGGATAGCGATCGAGGTGAAGAGTTTGGCGAAAACCTTATAGAGCGCGATACGGTCGCTCGATGCCTCGGGGAAAATATCGACGTCGGCGATGATGGCCTCAAGCATCGCAGCGACCAGCGCGTCGCCACTCTCTTGCGATCCCGAGACGGCGCGCGAGAAGCGGCGCAGGAACGGCAGATGCGGTGCGATGGTAGCGGATAAACTCATGGTAAGACGTCTCCCTCAGAATGACGTGATTGCATGGATTGCAGGTCAAGCTGATTGCAAGTCCCGCTAATACAACGCGGGTTTTCCGAAAAAGTTCCGCCGATATGGAACGAATAGGCGGGAACGGCGTTTGATGTCGGGATGGGCAACCAGACGAGGGTGCCGCTTGCCTTGTGTTGAGTTGGATATGAGCGGCCTGGATGGTGGGAATATAAGGGCGAAATGAAGGATATGACGAAAGATATTTTGGCTGGCGCCGCGGGCAGGCGCCGGAACGGAGCGGGCGACCCGCTCGGGGCCAACTCCGAAATCGGGCGAAAACTCAAACAATATTACGACGAGCTGGTCTCCGACGACGTGCCGGATCGCTTTGCCCAATTGCTCAGTCAATTGGAACAGACCGAACCCGCACAGAAGAAGGACTGAGGCATGGCCGCGGTCTCCCAAGGCTTCAAGACCGATCTGCTTGGGGCAATCCCGAGCTTGCGGGCCTTTGCCGTTTCGCTGACGCAGAATGCCGACAAGGCCGACGACCTCGTTCAGGAAACGCTGGTCAAGGCCTGGGACAAGCATGAGAGCTTCCAGCCCGGCACCAACCTCAAGGCATGGCTTTTCACGATCCTGCGCAATGAATTCTATTCGCAGATGCGCAAACGCGGCCGCGAGGTGCAGGACAGCGACGGCATCATGACGGCCAGGCTTGCCGTGCATCCGGCACAGCACGGCCAACTCGACCTCAAGGATTTTCGTGGCGCTCTCGAGCAATTGCCGGAGGACCAGCGCGAGGCCATCATCCTCATCGGCGCATCGGGATTCTCCTATGAGGAGGCCGCCGAAATCTGCGGTTGTGCGGTCGGAACAATCAAGAGCCGCGTCAGCAGGGCGCGCACGCGCCTGCAGGAAATCCTGAAGATCTCCGGCGAGGACGAATACGGTCCCGATGCGATCTCGGCTCAGGTCACGGGGACGGCGGCGCACTGATGTGCGGCCCGGATGCCGCAATCCGGACGCTGCTGCATCAATCTCACCCCGGAGAGCCGCGTCCATAGGCCAGCGCCACCGCTTCGACGAGATCGTCGCCTGAATAGGGTTTGGTGACCAGCCTCACCCCTGGAAAGGATGCCTTGATCTCGTCCGCGTCGGAATAGCCGGAGGCAAACACGAAAGGGACGCCCGTTTCACGCAAGCCGGCGGCGAATTCGAGCGTCGAGGTCCCGCCCAGCATCAGATCGACGATGGCCGCATCGAATTGCGTTGCGACCTTGCGGTCGTCGATCTCGGTGAGGTCACGGGCGATCACCACCTCTTGTGCACCATGGTCGCGGCAAAGCTGCTCGACATCCATGGCGATGAGGAATTCGTCCTCCAGGACAAGAATCCGCAATCCGTCAAGCAATGTGGGCACAGGTGAAGGCTCCTTGAAACGCCGGGAGTCATGATCGCTATTGCGTGTGTTGTCATTTAAAAAAGACATGCCTTCAACCCCGGAACTCCGATCCTGGCAAAACGTTTAGACGTACCTGCTGAACGGCAGGCTTTCGAGAGGGGTCGAAATGCCAAGCCAGAATGGGCGTGCTTTTTCCGGCCGTCAGTATCCTTGCGAGAATTGTCCTTTACGGCCGTTGCCGATTTTCCGGGAATTCGAGAAGGAGGAACTGGCATTCATTAGCAAGTTCAAGAAGGGCGAGCTTGCGGTCGACAAAGGTGCGACGGTCCTCGTGGAAGGGAGCCATAGCGCCCATCTCTACACAGTGCTGTCCGGTTGGGCGTTCCGCTACAAGCTGTTGCCGGACGGCCGCCGCCAAATACTCAACTATCTCATGCCGGGCGATCTCATCGGCCTGCAAGGCAGCGTCATGGGGGAAATGCAGCATTCGGTCGAGGCCTTGTCGCCGATGCTGCTTTGCGTCTTCGAGCGCGACAATCTGCATGAACTCTACCGCAACCATCCGGGCCTCGGCTACGACATCACCTGGATCGCATCGCGTGAAGAACGCATGCTGGATGAGAACCTGCTGAGTGTCGGCCGCCGCAGCGCTATCGAGCGCGCCGCCTATCTGATTGCTTTCATAGCCAGCCGTGCAAAGGTTGTCGGGCTGAACGGCAAGCAATCCATCCAGATACCGATCACGCAACAACATATCGCCGATACGCTTGGCCTGTCGCTGGTTCACACCAACAAGACGATCCGCAAGCTGATGGACCGCAAGCTCATCGTCTGGCGCGATGGCGGTTGCGAGGTCATCGACAATGAAGCGCTCAAGCAGCACGCCGGCTGGGAAGGGCTGGGCGAGAGCCGCCGGCCACTGATCTGACACAACACTTCCCGCTGGGGAAAGCGGATCGGGTGCGCACGAACAGCTTTTCCGCTATCTCTTTGTTTTGACGCAACTCCGGACGGAAAACCGTTTCACACTTTTCCTGGAGTTGCTCTACTTTGTCCCGATGCCGGAACCTTGAGACGCACGGCGCGTTTGAAATCGAGCAATCACAAGGAGTTAAGCAATGGCCACCGCCGCAGGGAAGACCGCCAACGAAGCGCGGGCGAATTCGGACCTCGAAGCCGACATCCGGCAGTTGAAGGCCGATATCGACAAGCTCACCAAGCAGTTGGCCAAGACAGGTGAACATGGCTATGGCACCGCGCGGCGCGCGGCCACCGAGGGCGTCGAGCAATTGCGCGCGCAGGGCGAAGCTGCGTTTGACAGCCTCCGCGGCAGTGCCAAGGACATAGAGGCGCAGCTGCTGGCCAATGTCCGCGAAAAGCCGGTGACCTCGCTGGCGATCGCCGCTGGCGTCGGCTTCCTCTTCGCGCTGCTTGCGCGTCGCTAGTTCCGCCAGAGATGGGTCTGCTGGCATCCCTGCTCTCGGGTTTCGCCTCGGGTGAAACCGTGGCCGCCATACGCCGTGCGCGCACGGCGGCCATCGTCTATACGCTTGCCGCGCTCGCGGCATTCTGCGGTCTCGGCTTCCTGGTCGGGGCAGCCTATATCTGGGCCGCCGCCCGCTATGGATCGTTCGCGGCGGCGCTTGGTTTCGGTGTCGGCTTTCTGGTGATCGCTGGTCTCGTCCTTCTGATCCATCGGTTGATGTCCGGCGCCCGTGCCCGCCGTGCGGCGAGGCGGCGCAACGCCGACATGAAGGCGCTCGGCATCACGGCAGCAATCGCCGTGCTGCCGACGTTGCTCAAGGGAAAAGGTGGCCTCGGTGTCATTCTCGGCCCGGCCGTGGCACTCGCGGCCTATGCCATCTACCGTGAGAACGTGAAGCCCGACGATCCGGATGCCGGCGAGGGGAAGTAACGCCGGCGCCCGGCCTCGGATCAAGGCTCCGTCACTTCGACAGATCTTCCAGCGGAAGCGATATTTCGGCGAAGACCCCTTCCGGCCGGAATTCATGGGTCACTTCGCTTGAAATGACCTTGGCTAGGCTGCGGCGGATGAGGATCGAGCCGAAGCCGTGCCGCTCGGGCGGGGCGACTTCAGGGCCACCGCTTTCGCGCCACGTCAACACCAGGCGCCGGTCGCCCTTCTTGCCTTGTGTCTTCCAGGCGAGATCGACCTTGCCCGATGCAACCGACAGCGATCCGTATTGGAGCGCATTGCTGGCCAGTTCGTGCAGGATCAGCCCGAGGCCGACGGCCTGATCGGGCGACAGCAACAGGTCGGCGCCGGAGATGGTGATGCGCGGCTGATCGGCTGTGTCAAAGGGCCTGATCTCGATCTGGACGAGCTCACGGATGCCGATGCCACGCCACTCGCGGTCGGACAAGAGATTGTGGGCGATACCCAGCGCCTGAAGCCGGGCGCCGAAGGCTTCGAGGAATTCGCTCGGCTGGCGGGCATGACGCACGGTCTGCGTCGCCAGCGCCTGAACGGTCGCCAGCGTGTTCTTGACGCGGTGGTTGAGTTCGCGCAGCAGGAGCCGCTGCCGCTCGTCGCCGAGCTTGCGTTCGGAGATGTCATAGTTGACGCCGAAGATCAGTGTCGGCTTGCCGTCGCCGTCGCGCTCGATGACGCGGCCGCGCGTGGCCACCCAGCGCGGCGGATGAAAGCCTTTCACCCGGTATTCGCCGAAATAATCGTCGCTGCCGGACAAGGCATCGCGAAAACGGGTTTCTGTCTGGTAGACGTCGCGCGGATCGATGGCCATCAGGATGTCGCGCGCCCGCAGCCGGGTCGAGCGCGGCAGGTCGAACAGCTCCGACAGCCGGACATCGCATTCGATCATGTCGGTGCGGATGTCCCATGCCCAGCTGGCGAGCGAGGCGGCGTCGAGCGCGATGGCGCGCCGCTTTTCCTCGCGCGCCAGGGCTGCTTCGGCAATGGCGCCGCTACGGGTCGCATCCTTCAAGGTGAACAGGCTGGCGGCAAGGTCGGCCAGCGTCTTCAACTGGTCGAGCTTGGCTTGTGATGGAAAGGCATGCGGTTTGCGGTCGAGCACGCACAGCGTGCCGATCCTGGCGCCCGCAACCAGCATCGGCGCGCCGGCATAGAAGCGCACATGATGCTTGCCGGTGACCAGCGGGTTGGCTTTGAAGCGCGGGTCCGCCGTGGCGTTCGTCACCACCATGGGATCGTCGCCGGCGGCGATGGCGTGGGCACAGAAGGAGATGTCGGTGGTGGTCTCGGTTTCGTCGAGGCCAACGCACGACTTGAACCATTGCCGCTCGAGATCGACCAGCGTAACCAGGGCGATCGGCGCCTGCATGACGGCTGCGGCAAGGCTGCTGATGCGGTCGAAATCCGGGTCGGCCGCCGTATCCAGCATCTCCAGCCCGTGCAGCACGGCCAGCCGGTCTTCGGCATTGACGGCAAGCGCCACCTCGGCTGGCAGGCTCGCCCCTATTTCCGCCTTGCTATTCAACCCAATCCCCAATGCCTGGCTCCCGCCGTCTTACCCATGGGCCCGGCTTCCTCGGAACCATCCTAACAAGGAACCGTTACCCGACCGTGATTTGCCGAGCGGGTTGGCTGGGACAAAACGAGACAAGGACCCACCATGACCAAGATCATTCCCGAGGACAAAGCGCGTCAGGGACGGTGGGGCTGGCACGGCCTTCGTATCCTGATCGCTGCGCTGCTTCTGGCTATCGCCGCCTGGGGCATCGCTGAAATCTATGGTGAGGCGGTCAAGACGCCGGCGACGGAGCAAGGAAATGCGCCGGGCGGCTAGATTTTCGGCCGTCATCATTCGAGATCGCATCAGGCTGCCTTTGCCTTGGCAATGCTGGCCGGCACGAGGACATTCAGCGCGCCGGGCCGAATTTCGATCGTCGTCTCACGCTCCAGCCTGACCAGTTCGCCATCCATGACGGCGCGGAACTTTCTGCTGCCGGAATGGATCTTCAGGACGGTGCGGTCGGATTGATGGATTTCGACATGTTCGTTGTCGCGCCATTTGCCGCGCGCCACATTGAAGAGGAATTTCACCAGTTCGGCGCGCTGCTGCGCCACCGTGACATAGATGCCAAGCACGCCGCCCGAAGGGTTGTCCGCATAGGGCAGGTGGCCTTCGCCGAACAGATTGTTGGTGACGCCGATGCCTGAGATGCGCGCCGTTATCTCGGCCTCGCCGATGCCGAGCGTGACGTTCATCGCCGGCGGGTTCTTGATCGTCGCCCACGCTGCTTTCGCCGAAGCACCGATCTTTCCCAGGCGCGAGCCGAACTCCATCCCTTGGCGCAACTGCACCATCTTGGCATGCATGCCGATCGAGAACTGGTGGATGAACGGCCGGCCGTTGGCCGTGGCCATGTCGACCGCGATGATCTCGCCGTCGGCGAAGGATTGGAGCGCGGCGTCGAGCGACTGCGGAATGCCGAGGCCACGCGCGAACAGGTTCATGGTGCCGGCCGGCAAGATGGCAAGCGCCTTTTTCTTGCCCATCAGCCTGGCGGCTGCTGCTGAAATGGTTCCGTCACCGCCTCCGGCCAGCACGACATCGACGGCGCGGCGCGAAGCAGCGCTGTCGAGGCCTTCCACCACGTCCTTGCCGGCAACCACGTCGATGCTCAGGGAGTGGCCTGCCGCTTCCAGCGTCTGGCGCATCCTGTCGGAAAAAGCGGCGAGGTCGGTGGTGCGCAAGGTGCCGCCGTCCCGGTTCAGCACCGCCGCAAATTTCATGCCCCGCTCCGTTGTGCCAGCCCAAAAGAGGCCGGGGAAAACCCAGCCGTAGGCTGAAACGTGGCGATGCGGGAAAGGTTCCGTCGTGTTCTTCAACCGCCGCGCAACCGCTCCGTGTTTTTTGGCTGAGAAATCCACGCCAATTTTGTCGGAACAACAGCATGGTCACAACGTTGTGAACCCATAGAGATGCCGCGCCGATCTTCTCAGCAACGCTTTGAGCGGGCGCGGCTTGCACGAAATCACGCATCAGGAGAGACCATCATGATCCGCACCCTTTTAGCCACGACCGCACTCGCAACGCTGATCGCGACGGGCGCCTTTGCGCAGACCGCAACGACCCCGGCTCCGGCCGCCGCTCCTGCCGTTCAGGAGCCGGCTGCAGCCGCTCCGGTGCCACGCGCCGAAGGCAGCATCGTTACCAACATCATCGGCGAATCCGTCTACAATGGTACCGGCGATGATGCCGAGAACATCGGCAAGGTCAGTGATGTCGTCTTCGACAAGGACGGCATGGCGAAATCGGTTGTCATCGGCGTCGGCGGCTTCCTTGGCGTTGGCGCAAAGAGGGTCGCCTTCGACTACGACAAGCTGCAATGGGCCGAGAAGAACGGCGACCGCTGGCTGGTTGCCCAGACAACCAAGGATGAGCTGACGGCGCATCCGGAATTCGACAGCAAGCCTTATGGACCGGCACCGGCGCCTGCCACTTCTACCGACGCGGCAGCACCGACAGCGCCCGCGACAACGGATACCGCACAGGCGCCTGCCGTAGCCCCGGCCGAGCCGGCGAAGCGTGCTGATGGTAATCTTGCCACCAACATCATCGGCGAAACCGTCTACAACGGCACCGGCGATGACGCGCAGAACATCGGCAGCGTCAACGACATCGTGCTGACCAGGGACGGCAAGGCCGAATCCCTTGTCATCGGCGTGGGTGGCTTCCTTGGGCTCGGCGCCAAGAACGTCACCTATGATTTCAGCAAGGCACAGTGGGCGGAGAAGAATGGCGACCGCTGGCTGGTGGCGCAGACCACCAAGGAAGAGCTGCAGGCGCAGCCGGATTTCAACCGCAAGGCCTATGACCCGGTGCCGGCAACGACGGCTTCCAATGAGCCGGCGGCAACAGCTCCAGCCGCGACCACGGCTCCTGCTGCCGCGCCGGCGGACAAGACTGCCGAGGCCCCAGCGGCTACGGCCCCTGATGCCGCTGCTCCCGACCAGACACAGACTGCGGCCATCGACAAATCGACGCTGACGGAGATGCCGGTCGGCGAGATCAGGGCCGACGATCTGAAGGGCGCGACGGTCTACGGCGCCAATGACGCCAAGGTCGGTGAGATCGGCGATGTCGTGCTGGCGCCGGACAAGAAGGCCGATGCGGTGATCGTCAATGTCGGAGGCTTCCTTGGCATAGGCGAGAAGGAAGTGGCGGTCGGCCTGGATAATCTGAAGTTCATGACCGACAAGGACGGCAAGAAGTATCTCTACACGACCTTCACCAAGGAACAGCTCGAGGCACAGCCTGCCTATGACAAGGGCAGTTATGCCGAGAAGCGTGATCAGCAGCGGTTGATTGTGAAGTAGGCAGAGGGCAGTAGGGCAGTAGGGCAGTAGGGCAGTAGGGCAGTAGGGTGCGGCGTCGATGCCAGGCACCAAAACATACTGCCTTACTGCCCTATTCCCTTACTGCCTTACTGACATGTCCCACCACGCCATTTTCCGTCAACTCCGCCAGCGCCAGTGACTGGTCGAGATGTTCGGCCCGCCAGGCGAGAAGCCGCTCGGCGAATTCCAGACGGGTGGACAGATGGGCGGGGCTGGTGGCGAGGTTGGTCAGCTCGCCAGGGTCTGCCTCGACGTTGAAAAGCAGTGGTGGCAAGCCGCCGCCAAAATGCACGTATTTGAATTTCTTGGTGCGGATGACTGCGAGGTTGCACTGGCGCGAGGCAATGCCGAAATGCTGCTCGGCTTCACCGCCTGAGATCGAGCGGAAATCGAACTCCCAATGCGCTGCGTCGCGCCAGATAGCGGGGGTTCCGCCGCTCAGGAATGGTTTCAGCGAGTGTCCGTCGAGATGCGGTTCGGGGGCCTCGCCAAGCAGATCTATCAGCGTGGGCAATATGTCTACCGCTTCGGTGAAACGATCGACCGTGCTGCCGGCAGCCTTGCGATGTCGCGGATCGCGAATGATCAGCGGGATGTGGTAGCTGCCGTCGAAGCAGCCACCCTTGCCCAGCATGTAATGGTCGCCCATCATCTCGGCGTGGTCCGAGGTGAGGACAATGATTGTATCGTCCCAGGCGCCCGAAGCCTTCAGCGACTGCCATATGCGGCCAAGCTGTGCGTCGACCTCCGAGATCATGCCGTAATAGATCGCCCGGATGCTGCGGAAATCATCCTCGCTCCAGTCATGCACTTTGCCGGCGGCGCCGGGGCGGAAGTTCGCGCGTTTCTTCCGGCTGAGATCATAAGCGAGATAGGGATGGCTCTGCGCTTCGGCCCGCCAGCTCTCCGCGCGGTGAAAAGCCGGGCCATCGGCCGGATCATATAGTGTGTTGTAGGGTTCCGGCACGATGAAGGGCGGGTGCGGGCTGATGAAGGACAGATGCGCGAACCAGGGCGTAGTCTGCTCCTGCTCGCCGAGCCAGCGGATGAATTCACCGGCAAGGAAAGCCGTCGGCGTTTGGTCTTTCGAATAGATCGGCGGCGCCTCGGTCACTGCGTCAGCGTCCTCGTCCACGGGACGGTGGATGTCCGGAAACCCGGCACTGGCATCGATGCCCTGCTGCTTCAGCCAGGAGAGCCACTGTTTCTGATGCTCGGGCAACCATTGGCGAACCGTGAATCCGGGCAGCACGCCTTCATAGCTTTTCAGTCTTGGATCGCTGGGCGCGAGCAGACGCGGATCGAGCGAGACATCGGTGTAGCCGAACAGCGTCGGATCGTAGCCGATGCTGCGCGCGTGCAGCGCGATGTTGCCATGGCGGGCGTCAAGCGGCGAGCCGTTGCGGCAGACGCGGTTGTTCATCTGGTAGAGGCCGGTATAGAGGCACGCGCGGGCTGGAGAGCATGGTGCCGCGCCGCCGTAATGGCGTTTGAACAATACGCCCTCGGCGGCCAGCGCGTCGGCGTTCGGCGTCTTCACCACGGGGTGGCCGGCGGCCGACAGGCAATCACCGCGCCACTGGTCGCAGGTGATCAGGAGAACATTCGGGCGCCTGGCTTTTCCTGTCACGCGCGATACCTTTCGCTGGATGGTCGAATGCCATTCATGGAACCGATTTCCGGCAAGGGCGCAAGACCGCCCGCGTTAGTCGATTGGTGAACAAATCTCTTTTGATTGTTCACTTTTACAGCACAGTCCATTCTGTGTTTGCAGCCTTTGCCGCACGTGGTGGTGTCCTCATATTGGCGGGGACAGCGGCAAGGGCCGCACGAACACAAGGGAAGGAGCAAGACATGCTCGACCAGATCAAGGGCCTGCATCACGTCACCTCGATGGCCAGGGATGCCCGGCAGAACAATGAGTTCTTCACCCACAAGCTTGGCCAGCGCCGGGTCAAGAAGACAGTCAATTTCGATGCGCCTGATGTCTACCACCTCTATTATGGCGACGAGGCTGGTACGCCGGGTTCGGTGATGACCTATTTTCCGTTTCCCAACATCGGCAAGGGCCGTCACGGCGTCGGCGAGGTCGGCACCACGGTCTATTCCGTGCCGGAAGGCACGCTCGCCTATTGGGAGAAGCGCTTCGCCGACGAAGGCGTGAGCGGTGTTTCCCGCGATGAGAGTTTTGGTGAGAAGCGGCTCGGATTTGCCGGCCCCGACGGCGACAGTTTCGCGCTTGTCGAGGACAAGGCAGATGGTCGTGCGCCCTGGGTGAAAGGCGGTGTTCCGGCCGACGAGGCGATCCGCGGCTTCCACTCGGTTTCGCTGAGGCTGAAGGATGGCGGCGCCACCGAGGAGCTGTTGAAGTTCATGGGCTACGAAGAAGTCGATAAATCAGGCACTATCAGGCGGCTTGCAGTGAAGAACGGCAATGGTGCCGATGTCGTCGACATCGAATCGCTGCCCACCGCGGCCTTCGCCGATCTCGGCGCCGGCTCGGTCCACCATGTCGCCTTCGCCGTCGAGAACCGCGCCAAGCAGCTCGAAGTGCGCAAGGCATTGATGGATACGGGCTATGGGGTGACGCCGGTGATCGACCGCGACTATTTCTGGGCGATCTATTTCCGCACGCCGGGCGGCGTGCTGTTCGAAGTCGCCACCAACGAGCCGGGGTTCGACCGCGACGAGGACACCGCGCATCTGGGCGAAGCGCTGAAGCTGCCGACGCAGCATCAGCACTTGCGGCCCTATCTCGAACAGCATTTGCAAAAGCTGGAAGGCTAAGGCCATGAGCAAGGACGCTTATATCAACAAGATGCTGCCCGGTTCGCCGGGCGGTCCCTTGCTTTTCGTCTTCCACGGTACGGGCGGTGACGAGAGCCAGCTCGTCTCGCTGGGGCGCGATCTCGTGCCCCAGGCCACCATCATCTCGCCGCGCGGCGATGTGTCCGAACACGGTGCGGCGCGCTTCTTCCGTCGCACCGGCGAGGGCGTCTACGACATGGACGACCTGGCGCGGGGAACAAGCAAGATGGCTGAATTCGTCAAGGCGCATGTGGAGGCTGCAAAGCCGGCGGCGGTGCTTGGCCTCGGCTATTCCAACGGCGCCAACATCCTGGCCTCGGTGGTGTTCGCCGAGCCTGGGCTGTTCGACGCCACGGTCTTGATGCATCCATTGATCCCGTTCGAACCCCAGGTGAAGGGCAGCCTTGCCGGCCGCCACATCCTGCTGACCGCCGGCAAGCGCGATCCGATCTGCCCGCCGAACCTGACGACGCGGCTCGAAGCCTATTTGCGTGCCGACGGCGCCGATGTCACAGTGGATTGGCACGAAGGCGGGCACGAGGTGCGGCCGAACGAAATCGAAGCGGCGCGGCGGCTCTTCGCCGGTACCGCTCAAGGAGTGTAGACATGCCCGACCAACTGCCTGAAATCGAACTGGAAGATCACGGCTCCAAGGGTCGCTATGTCCTGCGCGGTCCCGGTGGCGCCGAGGCCGAGATGACCTTCACCAAGATCGGCGAACACCAGATTATCATCGACCACACGGAAGTGCCGGATGCGTTTCGCGGCCAGGGTGCCGGGCTTCGGCTCGTCACCCGGGCCGTCGAGGACGCGCGGGCAGTGGGCAAGAAGATCATCCCGCTCTGTCCCTTCGCCAACGCCCAGTTCCGCCGCCATCCGGAATGGGCCGACGTGCTGAAGCGGTAGGGAATGCAGGGACATCATTGACAGGCAGCAGGGGGACGAGAGGGGTGGTCCCCGCTGCCGATTGGCTTTGTCATTTGCCGCGACCGGATATCTTGCCTAGATATGATATATCGCCGTGCCGACAAACGAAGTGAATGATCCCCCTATGACCGAAACAGACCTCGTCCCCGTCTTCGACGG
This sequence comes from Mesorhizobium sp. P2_E9, assembly GCF_056403815.1. NCBI lineage: Bacteria > Pseudomonadati > Pseudomonadota > Alphaproteobacteria > Hyphomicrobiales > Phyllobacteriaceae > Mesorhizobium > Mesorhizobium sp. P2_E9. Next base: position 279,361 of record NZ_JBFUET010000005.1, on the reverse strand, counting down.
CCACAATGATACGCTGCTGCGACTTTATCAGTCGAAGGACACGGACGTTGAAAAGCTGTTCATCGAGGGGAAGTCGGGCGGTCATATCGACCTGCCGCGTGCGAAAGCCGGCGGCTTTGCCGGCGGCATGTTCGCGATCTTCCCGCCGCCGGTCGAGAAAGCGAGACGCAGCGCCGTACCGTCGGCGCCGAGCGACAGCGAGCCGCTGCCGCCGGAAGTGCCGCGCGCCGATGCACTCAACTCGACGATCGCGATGGCCTCCATCCTGTTTCGACTGGAACGGGCCGGAGCACTGGCTGTCTGCCGCACTGCCGCCGACATACACAACGCGATGGCCAAAGGAACGATCGCCGCTGTGTTCCACATCGAGGGCGTTGAGGCGATCGATCCCGAACTCACCATGCTCGACGTGCTGTATGCCGCCGGCCTGCGCTCGCTCGGCATTGTCTGGAGCCGGCCGAATGCTTTCGGCCACGGCGTGCCTTTCCGCTTTCCATCCTCGCCGGACACCGGCCCTGGTCTGACCGATGCCGGCAAGGCGCTGGTCAAGGCCTGCAATCAGCTCAAGATCATGATCGATCTTTCGCATCTTAACGAGAAGGGCTTTCGCGATGTGGCTGCGATTAGTGATGCACCATTGGTCGCCACCCATTCCAACGTGCATGCGCTCTGCACCCATTCGCGCAACCTCACCGACTGGCAGCTCGGCGCCATCCGCGAGTCCGGCGGCATGGTGGGGCTCAACTTCGCCACTGGCTTCCTGCGCGAGGACGGCCGCATGAATGCCGACACCAGCCTCGACATCATGGTGCGCCATGTCGATTCCCTGTTGCAGGCGCTGGGTGAGGACGGTGTTGGCCTCGGTTCGGATTTCGACGGCGCCATGATCCCGGCGGTCATCGGCGATGTTGCCGGCTTGCCGAAGCTGATCGATGCCTTGGCCGCGCGTGGTTTCGGCCGGGCGTTGATCGAGAAGATCGCTTACCGCAACTGGCTGAGCATGCTTGAGCGTACGATAGGCTGAGGCGACGCTACTGATCGAAGCCCATGCGCTTCAGCCAGTCCTTGCCGACGCCACGGTCGCGGATGATCGGCAGCGGGTTTTCCGAATCGAGCCGCGCACAAATGCGGTAGACTTCGAGCGTCTCGGCGCTCATCTCGTCGCGCTTGTAGAAGAACATGGCGGCGGCGTAGCGCGTGCGGCCCGACCATTTTTCGCCGAGCGGTGTGTTGACCAACTCCCACTGTTCGGCGGCCTCCAGTTCCGCGTCGTCGGCCATGGTCAGAAATCCGCCGGCGGATTGGCGGTGCGGCGGTCGAGTTTTATGAAGGGTCGCGCCACCACCTTGGCCCGCTTCATCAGCTTCTGATACTGCAGCTCGCGCATGGCATAGATCTCCACCCAGAGGTCCTCCACAACAGTATCACCGTAGGGCCGCGCCAGCGAGGCGATGGCGATGTTGCGCTTGGCCATCGGCGACCACATGGCGGCGCTGACCAGCCCGACTTCCTGGCTTTTCTTGTAATAGACGATGGCGTGTTCGGCCGGGATGTTGCCTTCGATCTCCAGCCCGACCAGCACATGGCGCAGTTTGCGTTTGGTACGTGCTTCGAGAATGGCGCGGCGGCCATTGAAATGGCCCTTTTCCGGATCGATCATGAAGCCGAGGCCGATCTCGTCCGGCCTACGCAGGCGATCAGCACGAATGGCATGCTCGGCGGTGGTGAAGTCGGCATTGGCAACGATCAGCCCGGCCTCCAGCCGCGCGCGGTTCAGCGCGGTGTAGCCGATGGCGCGGATGCCGCGCAGCTCGCCCGCCGCCATCAACCGGTCCCACAGGCTCAGCGCCTTGTCGGCTGGCACGAACAGCTCGTAGCCGAGATCGCCGGTGAAGCCGGTGCGCGAGATGGTGACGGTGCCGCCGTCATGTGGGCAATCGGCAAGGTCAAACACTTTGAGTTTTTCCACACCGGCAAAGCCTGCATCGCGCAGCACGGCGAAGGAGGTTGGCCCCTGCAGCGCGAGCCCGGCGACGGCCTCGGTCTCCTCCTCGACGATGACATCGAAGCCAATGGCGCTGTCGAGCAGCCAGGGCAGATGCCGCTCCTGCGAACACAGGCGGAAGCGCGTCGGCGACAGCCGGAACAGCGTGCCATCGTCGAGGACGAAACCCTCGTCATCGCACCATGCCGTGTAGTGGACGCGACCGGGTTTGAGTTTCGTCACGTCGCGCACGGTCACACGATCAAGGAAGGCTTCGGCTCCTAGCCCTTCGATCCGGTATTTGGTCATCGGCGAGATGTCGAACAAAGCCGCCTGGCTGCGGATGGCGAAGTATTCGAGCTCCTCGTCCCACAGCGAATGCGGCGCGCGGTAGCCGGCCCAATTGTACCAGTCCTGGCTCTTGGCCAACGCATCGATGCGCGGCTGGAACGGCGTGCCGAGGCGCAGCGTGCGGAAATGGGATTGCGCGGCGATGCGGGCGGAAACAGCCGCATCGGCTGTTTTTGCAACGGGCTTCTTCGTGGTCGCCTGGGCCATGACCTATCCCTTCATCGCAATGATGCGCCGTGCGGCATTGAGCCCTGGTGCGCCGGAGACGCCGCCACCCGGATGCGAACCGGCGCCGGCCAGGAACAGCCCTTCCAGCGGCGTGTCGTAGCCGGACCAGCCGGAGACCGGGCGCGAGATCAGCATCTGGTCGGCCTGCAATTCGCCATGGTGCCAATGGCCACCCGGCATGCGGTAACGCGTCTCGATATCGGCCGGTGTCAGAAGCTCGGCGTGGACAACGCTTTTGCCGATGCCGGGCGCGTAAGCCTCGAGCTGCGCCATAACCGCCCTAAGGAATTTCGGCTTGCCGGTACCCCAGCCTTCTTTCAGTGCGTAGGGCGCGTATTGCACCACCGCCGACAGCACGCAGGCGCCGGCGGGCGGGAGCGACGGGTCGGCGAGCGAGGGCAGGGTGATCTCCATCACCGGCTCGGGCGAGAACTCGCCATATTTGGACGGGTTGAAGGCGCGCTCGACGTGGTCGGGCGAGGGCGCGATGACCAGCCGGCCCTTGTGGCCGGCTGCATCGACGCCCGTGAATTGCGGCGGCCGGTCGAGTGCGAGGTTGAGCTTGGCGGCATCGCCCTTCATGCGGATGTTTTTCACCTTGCGCACGAAGCCGGTGTCGATCTCGCGCGGTCCGACAAGGTCGAGGAAAGTGGTTGCCGGGTTGATGGCAGAGACCACAGTCATGGCGCGCAGCTCCTCGCCAGTGTCGAGCGCGACGCCGACGGCGCGGCTTTTCTCGATGAGGATTTTTGCCACGGCAACCGATGTGCGGATGGTGACACCGGCCTTCTCCGCCGCAGCGCGAATGGCGGCGACGACGGCGCCCATGCCGCCTTGCGGCAGCATTTGCGCGCCAACCGCTCCGCCGGTCTCACCAGCGAGGCGATAGTAGAGGCCGAGCAGCGAGGTCGGCGAGCGCGGGCCGAGATGGCTACCAAGCGTCGCGTCGAAGGCGAGCAGGCCTTTCAGCCTGATATCGGCAAGCTGTTCGTCAAGCAGGTCGGAGACGTTCATCAGCAGCACGCGCAGGAAGTCGCGCATGTCTTCCTTGCCGAGCTTTTTCAGCGCCAGTGCGGTCTGGCCGAGGGCAGCGGTCTCGATCAGTGACATACCGGCGAGATCGGGCGGCCGGCGAGAGAGGAACGGCTTCAGGATGCCGGCATAGCGCAGCAACTGCGCGCGCAGTTCCTTCCAAGCCGATTGTTCCGAAGAGCTGGCGCCGGTCAGCACTTCACCGTAGGCGCCATGGAGCATAAGCGACGGACCGTCCCTGGATAGTGCAACTGACGGCATGAAGTCGGCGCGGGCGAATTGCAGCCCGTGCTTCTCCAGCTCCAGCGTCTTCACCACATCGGGATGCAGGCGATTCAGCAGATGTGCGACTGACGACGCGCGAAAACCTGGCGCGAACTCCTCGGTGCGCGCCGCGCCACCCACTTCGGCTCCCGCTTCCAGCACCAGTACCTTGCGGCCGGCCCTAGCCAGCGTGGCAGCGGCGACGAGGCCGTTGTGGCCGCCGCCAATGACGATTGCATCAAATGACGTCATGGGCCGGGCTCATATGCGAGGTGGATTTGGCAAGATCGCGCAGGATTTCGGCCGCGGCATTGCGGCCCGGCGCGCCCATGACGCCGCCTCCAGGGTGGGTGGAGGAGCCGCACATATAGAGGCCGCCAACCGGCGAGCGGTACTGCGCGTAGCCCGGCACGGGGCGGTTGAACAGGAGCTGATCGAACGTCAGTTCGCCCTGGAAAATGTTGCCTTCACTGAGGCCGACCTCGGCCTCGATCTCGCGCGGCGTACGTACCTCCATGTGGACAATGAGATCGCGGAAGCCCGGTGAGTACTCCGATATCTGCGCAATCACACTTTCGGCGAAACCATCGCGGTCGGCATCGGTCCATTCGCGGCCGCTCACCTTGGGCGGCGCGTATTGCACGAAGCAGCTCATGAAGTGCTTGCCCGGCGGTGCCATCGTCGGGTCGAGCGTCGTTGGGATGACCATGTCGAGGAAGGGATCGGCCGACCAGCGCCCGGCCTTCCAGTCGTCATAGGCGCGCTCCATGCGCTCCATCGAATCGGTGAAATGCATGTCGCCGCGATAGACCGGCGAGTCCTTCGGCAGTGCCGGGAATTCCGGCAGCGAATCGAGCGCGATGTTGACCTTGCCCGACGAGCCGCGAATCTTGAAGTTCTTCACCCGGCGCAGGAAAATGTCGGGCAGTTCCTTTTCCTCGACCAGTTTCAGGAAGGTGCGCTTCACGTCGGCATTGGAGACGACGAGGTTGCCGTAAATCTCCTCGCCGCCGGCCAGCACTACGCCCTTGGCCTTGCCTCGATTCACCAGCACATGGTCGACCTCGGCGCCGGTGCGGATGGTGCCGCCCGAGGCCTTGAACGACGCGGCCAGTGCCTTGGTCACCGCGCCCATGCCGCCGCGCGCATAGCCCCAGGCGCCAACCGAGCCGTCGACCTCGCCCATATAATGGTGCAGCAGCACGTAGGCGGTGCCGGGCGACATTGGTCCGAGTGCTGTGCCGATAATACCGGACAAAGCGAAGTTCGCCTTGATGACATCGGTCTCGAAATATTCGTCGAGGAATTCCGAGATCGACATTGTCCAGAAGCGCAGTGTCAGCGCCATTTCCTCGGCCGACAGGCCGGCAAATTTCCTGCCGAGATAGAGCAGCTCGCCGAGGTCGCGCGGCTTGAGGCTGGTCGGGTCGGGCGCGGTGCGCATCAGCAGCGGCTGAATGAAACGGCACTGCCGCGTCACGTCGCGGGCGTAGCGGTCATAGGCTTCGGCGTCGCGCCTGGAGAAGCGCGCGAATTCGCGCCGGTGCGCATCATGGTCGCGGTAGTTGGCGAGATAGTCGCCGTCGCGGGTGAACACCGCGCCGCCTTCATAGGAAATGACCTGCAGGCCAAAGCGCGGCAGTTCGAGATCGCGCATGATCTCCGGGCGGAATAATGAGCAAACATAGGAGCAGTTGGAATAGAGGAAGCCCGGCGTCAGCTCGCGGCTGGTGGCGGCACCGCCGACCCAGTCGTTCTTCTCGACCACCAGCACGTCGAGCCCGGCGCGCTGCAGATAGCAGGCGTTGACCAGGCCGTTGTGTCCGCCGCCGATGATGATCGCGTCCCAAGCTTTCATTGTGCCCCAATCTCTTTGTTTCTAAGCAATTACCAGGGGAAAGCGCTGCGCGGTTTCCCGGGAAAACCGCTCACACTTTTCCTGGAATTGCTCTGTGCGATCCGCTGTTCATTTTTGCGTGATCTGTTCCCGAATGCGCGGAATTTGGCACGGTAACGGCCATTCTGTCCAGTCATACTGAATGAATGTTCAACAAATGATGTTGCGTTTTCCCTGACATGCGCTACGCTTTGCCGATATTCGACAGTGCGCAATATCGGCGATTGGGGACCGAGGGCCGATGATCGAAACGGCAGATGCCGAGCCGGAATATGACGACACCGCCATTCGCTTCCTCGAGGCGCTCTGGGGCGATGGATACCTGTCGCCGGGCGGGCCTGATGAGGTCGACCGGGTGGTCGAAGGGCTTTCACTCGGGGGCAAGACGATCCTCGATATCGGCTGCGGCTCCGGCGGCATCACCTTGCATCTGATCGAGCGTCATGGCGCCGCTCATGCCACCGGCTTCGATGTCGAACAGCCGGTGATCGAAGCTGCCAGGCGGCGAGCAGCAGTGCGTGGTCTGGCGAAGCGCACCAGCTTCGTCCAGGCGCCACCCGGGCCATTGCCTTTCACCGATCGCTCCTTCGATGTCGTCTTCTCCAAGGACGCGCTGCTGCATGTGCCTGACAAGGACGCCTTGTTCGCCGAAATCTTCCGCGTGCTGAAGCCGGGCGGCGTCTTTGCCGCTTCCAACTGGATGATTGGGCACGACGGCGAACCGTCGCCCGAGATGAAGGCCTATGTCGCCGCCGAGGGGCTATCCTTCGCCATGGCGTCGCCGGCGCGCTATGCACAAGCGATGCGTGGCGCCGGCTTTGCCGATGTCACCGTGCGCGATCGCAATCCCTGGTACCGGGAGGTGGCGCGCGGGGAGCTCGCGCGGCTCAAGGGGGCGCTCTACACACAAGCCGCCGCGGCGGTCGGCGCCGCCTATGTCGACAAGAACATCCGAACCTGGGAGGCCATGCAGAAGGTGCTTGACAGTGGCGAGCACCGTCCCACTCATCTGCGCGGTTGGAGGCCGGTTGGATAGCCGGCAATGCTGGAGACCGTCACATCCATGAAGACTTCCGAGGCCAAGGACATTCCCGCCGAGACGGCGCTCAAGGGCGATGCCGAAAAGCGCGGCCGCAAGGCTTCGAAGGAGGTCCGTCAGCTGCAGCTGATCGAGGCGACGATCGATTCTTTGGCCAAGCGCGGTTACGCCGAGACGACGATGGCCGATGTCGCCGATGGCGCGGGCCTCTCGCGCGGCATCGTCAATTTCCATTTCGAAAGCAAGGAAAAGCTGCTGATCGCGACGCTGCAGCATATGTATGACGAGTATTCGGCGCATTGGCGCGCCGCCTTGCAGAAGGCAGGCGACGATCCGGCGCGGCAGCTGCAGCAACTGGTGTGGGCCGACTTCGACCGCTCGATCTGCAACAAGCGCAAGCTCGCCGCCTGGCTGGCCTTCTGGGGCGAGGCCAAGTCGCGGCCGACCTACCAGGCTTTGAGCAGTTCGCGCGATAATTATTACCAGCAGGTCTTCATCGATCTCTGCACGACGCTCAAGCAGAGCGGCTCGTATGCCTATGAGCCGCAGGTGATGGCGCTGGCGCTGTCGGCCATGCTGGAGGGGCTGTGGCTGCGGCTGATGATGGGCACCGAGGACACAACGCGCGAAACTGCCTTGCAGGCGGCCAACGCTTTTTTGGCCGCTGCCTTCCCGAAGCATTACGGTTAGCAACAGCCGGCCGCCAAGACCGGCAAGACCAAAAGAGGATGGAACAGCATGAACAAACTTAGCCGACGCCTGACATTGACATTGGCGCTGGGCGGCGCGCTTGCGGCTTCGGCGGCAGCGTTCGCCGTCGCCGCCGACAAGGACCTGATCGTGTTCGACTGGTCCGGTTATGAGGATCCGAGCTTCCACCCGAAATATGTCGAGAAGAACGGCGATTCACCGACCTTCGCCTTCTTCGGTGACGAGGATGAGGCGTTCGAGAAGGTGCGCTCCGGCTTCAAGGCCGATCTCGGCCATCCCTGCTCGCAGAGCGTGACGAAGTGGCGCGAAGCCGGGCTGCTGCAGCCGCTCGACACCTCGAAGATATCAGGATGGAAGGATCTCAATCCCGGCATCATGGCGATGAAAAACCTCGCCACGACCGATGACGGCAAGGCGTGGTTCATGCCGTGGGATTGGGGCAACACGCAGCTCACCTACAACTCTTCCAAGATCGACGCCAAGGACGTGCAGTCGCTGAAGGCCTTCGCCGATCCGAAGTTCAAGGGCCGGGTGTCGATCGGCGACAATGTCGACGACGCCTATGCGCTGGCGAGCTTGGCCATTGGCCTGAGGGACTGGACCAAGATGACGGACGACCAGTTCAAACAGGCGTCCGACTTCCTGCGCCAGGTGCACAAGAATGTGCGTTCCTACTGGACCGACACCACCGACATCGTGCAGCTGTTGAGCGGCGGCGAGGTCGACCTCGCCTGGGCCTGGAACGACGCGACGGTGCAGTCCGTCAAGGCAGGCGTGCCGATCAAGTCCGTAAAGGATACCAACGAAGGCATCTCGACCTGGGTCTGCGGCTATGTGCTGTTCAAGGACGCGCCCGGCAACGTCGACAAGGCCTATGATTATCTGAACGCGGTCAACGATCCGGAGACCGCCAAGGTGCTGGTCAAGGACTGGGGCTATGGCCAGGCCAACGCCAAGGGCATGGCCGGCGTCGATCCGGCGATCCTGAAGGAGAAGGGCTATGACGACGTCCAGAAATTCGTCGACAAGACGCTGTTCCAGTCGCCGCTGCCGTCCGACCTCAAGCTGAAGATGATCGCCGAATTCGAGAAGATCAAAGCAGGCTATTGATCCCGTCTCGACTGCCCGTCCGCCGCCGACATGGCGGGCGGGCCTCGCCAAAGCAGATGATTTCTCCTAACCTCGCAGCAGCTTTTTCGCGATGGGGGAGTTTCACCATGACATCAGTGCTACGCCGCCTTGCCCTTGCCGCAGCGTGCGTGATCGGCGCCGGCGCGGTCTATGCCTGGGCGGAAGGCGGCGGCGATCTCGTGGTGTTCGACTGGTCCGGTTACGAGGATCCGCTGCTGCATCCCGCCTACACCGCCAAACACGGCGCCGAGCCGACCTTCGCTTTCTTCGGCGACGAGGACGAAGCCTTCGAGAAGATGCGGGCGGGGTTCAAGACCGACATTGCGCATCCCTGTTCGCAAAGCGTGGCGAAATGGCGTGACGCGGGCCTGTTGCAGCCGCTCGACACCTCCCAGATTGCCGGCTGGAAGGATCTCAATCCCGGCATCATGGCGATGAAGAACCTCACCACCACGGCCGACGGCAAGGCCTGGTTCATGCCGTTCGACTGGGGCAACACCGCATTGCTCTACCGCACCGACAATGTGACGGCTCAAGAGGCGCAATCGCTGCGGATCCTGGCCGATCCGAAGTTCAAGGGCCGCGTCACCATCGGCGACAATGTCGACGATGCCTACGCGCTGGCGAGCCTGGTCATCGGCCTGAAGGACTGGACCAAGATGACCGACGCGCAGTTCAAGGAGGCGTCCGATTTCCTGCGCCAGGTGCACAAGAATGTCCGTCTCTACTGGACAGACTCGAGTGACATCGACCAGGCGTTCTCCGGCAACGAGGTCGACCTCGCCTGGGGGTGGGGCCAGACACTGATCGCGATGAACGGGCAAGGTGTTCCCGTCGCCATGAACCGCGACACCAAGGAGGGCATGTCGACCTGGGTGTGCGGCTATGTGCTGATGAAGGATGCGCCGGGTAAGCTCGACCAGGCCTATGACTTCCTGAGCGCGGTCAACGCGCCGGATATTTCGAAATACATGGTGACGACGTTCGGCTACGGCCATGGCAACAGTGCCGGCATGGCCGCGATCGACCACAAGGTGCTCGCCGAGCGCGGCTTCGACGACATCGACAAGTTCCTCGACAAGACGCTGTTCCAGCAACCGGTCGCGCCCGAACTGAAGAAGCGCATGGTCGACGAGTTCGAGAAGATCAAGGCCGGCTATTGACGAGCGAACTGGAAAGAACCGACGTCGTCATCGTCGGTGCCGGCTTCACCGGCCTGTCGGCGGCACTTGAACTGAAGCAGGCCGGCATCGATTTCCTGTTGCTCGAAGCACGCGACCGCGTCGGCGGGCGGGTCGAGGCGATCCGGAATGGTCTTGGCGAGCGCATCGACAGCGGCGGCCAATTCCTGTGCGAGGACATGCCGGAAGTGATGGCGCTGGCGAGGGCACGCGGCAAGACATTCGTCGAAACCTATGTCGAGGGTGATTTCATCACCCATCCGTCGATGTCGGCCAAGGACGCCAAGTGGACCTATCACGGCGCCATGGCGATCCGCGAGCGGATGAACGGCATCGAGCCGGACGACCCGTCGATACACGGCATGAGCGTAGCGGCCTGGCTGGAACAGCAGCAGGATCCCATCGATGCCAAGACGGCCTTCCGTTCGATGATCGAAGGCCTGTGGTGCCTGCCGATGGACAGGGTGCCGCTCTGGTACCTGATCGACAATGATCGGCGCATCACCAACGAAGTGCCGGAGCTGCAGTATTCCCTGCGCGAGACGATTCAGTCGCTGGCCGAGGATCTTTCTGCGGATACCGGCGACCAGATGCGGCTGAATGAGCCGGTCCTGCGCATCGAGCATGGGCCGCAAGGCGTTCGTGTCGTCTCGGCCAACGGCGCGATCGCAGCGCGTCAAGTGCTGGTCGCCCTGCCGCCGGCGACGGCGGCGAAGCTCGACTTCGCGCCCGCCTTGTCGCCCTCCCTCGGCCAAGCGCTTGGCGTCTGGGAAAGCGGCGCGGTGATCAAGGTCCTGGTGCGCTATTCCCGGCCGTTCTGGCGCGAGCGGGACTTGAGCGGCATGGTGATGTGGCGCGACCTGCCGGGACTGTTTGCCTGCGACGCCAGCAAGGACGCGGAGCATGCAGCGCTCGTCGTTTTCATCGGCGGCCCGCTCGCGCTGCGCTGGCGGGCGCTGAGCGAGGCGGCACTTCGTGCGGAAGTGACCGCCCGATTGCAGCAAGCCCTTGGGCCGGATGCCGGCGATGCCATCGATTTCAGTTCGCGCGACTGGATACAGGACCGCTGGAGCGGTGGCGCCTACAGCGACCTCATCGTCGAGGTGACGGCCAGGCATGCCGAGCGGACGATTCTTGCTGGTGCACCACCAGTCCATTTCGCCGCTTCGGAACTGTCGCCGTCATTTCCGGGCTATGTCGAAGGCGCGATCGTTGCCGGACGCATCGCCGCGCGCAAGATCGTGGCGCAGCTTCAGTCCCCCATCGCCACCAGAGCCTCGGGATCGTAGGCAAGGCGGATCGGGGTGCCGACCGGAATGTCGTCGGCGCCGAAATCGTTGGTCTCTGTCACGGACAGCGGCTTTTCCAGGCCCGGTATTTCGACGATCAGATGGGTGATCTCGCCGAAATAGTGGCGTTCGACCACTTTGCCGGCGACCTCGAATTTTGCCGTCGCATTGTCCCACAGCACGCGCAGACGCTCGGGCCTTATACCGAGCGTGGCGGCGGCGCCATTGCGCACGAAGGCCTTCGGCTTGTCGGTCTTGACGCGGCCGAAGCCAAGCGTGTCGACGACCAGCGAGGTGCCATTCTCCTCGACGATCTCAGCCTTGACGAAGTTCATGCCGCCGAGGAAGTCGGCGACCTGGCGGTTGACCGGCCGCTGGTAGATTTCCTTGGGCGAGGCCACCTGCGCTATTCTGCCGCCGAACATCACGGCGATGCGGTCGGACATTGCGAGCGCCTCATACTGGTCGTGGGTGACGAGCACGAAGGTGATGCCGACCGCCTGCTGCAGGCGGCGCAGTTCGACCTGCATCTGCTCGCGCAATTTCTTGTCGAGCGCCGACAGCGGTTCGTCGAGCAGCAGCACCTTGGGGCGCATCACCAGCGCGCGGGCGAGCGCCACACGCTGGCGCTGGCCGCCGGAAAGTTCTGTCGCCAGACGCTTGCCAAGTCCGGTCAGCGACACCTGTGCCAGCGCCTCCTCGACCCGGCGTTTTTCCTCGCCGCCCTGCAGTTTCAGCCGCTTCAGCCCATAGGCGACGTTCTGCTCGACATTGAGGTGCGGGAAGATCGCATAGCTTTGGAAGACCATATTGGTCGGCCGGCGGTTGGCCGGGATGCCTTCCATCGGCTGGCCGCCGACGGCGATCGAACCGCTGGTCGGGTTGTCGAAGCCGGCGATCATGCGCAGCAGCGTGGTCTTGCCGCAGCCGGACGGGCCGAGCAGCGAGAAGAATTCGCCTTCCCTTATGGTTAGGGACGCGTCGTCCAGCGCCTTGAACGATCCATAGCTGCGGGTGACGTTGCGGATCTCGATCATCGACCGATCAGATTGGGCCCGATCGGATTGGGGGCGCTCGATCTGCGGCTGTTCAGGCATAGAGGCCTCCCTCGTTCTGGGTGCGTCTGGCCGCGCGGCGACGCAGGATTTCGGCGACGGTCATCAACAGGAAAGAGGCAACCAGAAGCAGCGTGCCCAGCGCCAGCACGCCCGGCAGTTTCGACGCGAAACGCAACTGGCCCCAGATGTAGATCGGCAGCGTCGCTTCGGTACCGGTCAGGAAGAAGGCGATGATGAACTCGTCGAGCGAGATGGTGAAGCAGACGAGCAGGCTGGAAATGATCGCCGGCGCCACCATCGGCAGCGTCACCCGCCGGAAGGTGCCGAAGGCGCTTTCGCCGAGATCGGCGGAGGCTTCCTCCAGGCTGCGATCAAAACCTTCGAAGCCGGAGGTCAGCACCGTCATCGAATAGGGGATGCAGACCAGCACGTGACCGAGCACGACGGTGAACAGCGACAGGCTGAGGCCGAGCTGCAGCATCACCAGCAGCATCGAGATGGCGACGATCACCTCGGGCAGCACCAGCGGCGCCATGATGAGGCCGTTGATGGTGCGGCGACCGGGGTAGCGGTAGCGGGTGATCGAACGGGCGGCGAGGATGCCGAGCACGGTGGCGAGAATCGAGGCGGAGACGCCGACTTTCAGGCTGTTCCAGGCGGCGTCGAGCAGGGCCGGCGTGTGCGGCAGGTCCGCATACCATTGCAGGGTGAAGCCGGTGAGCGGGAATTTCGGCGTTGGCGCCGTGTTGATCGAGAAGATCGGCAGGAAGATGACAGGCAGATAGAGGAAGACGACATAGAGGAACGCATAGACGGACAGCCAGCCGCCCGACAAGAAACGCCGCGCCCTCATCGTGCCAGCCTCTGCAGTGCGCGGATGATCAGCACCGTGGCGCCGGCCATCAAGGTGACGATCAGCATGGTGGTGACGGAAAGCGCGGCACCCAGCGGCCAGTTGGCCGCCTTGCCGAACTGCGCCTGGATGGCGTTGGCGATCATGACGCCGTCCTTGCCGCCGACCAGCTTCGGCGTGACATAGTCGCCGACGGTCGGGATCATGACGATCAGCGCCGCCGAGATGACGCCCGGCGCCGACAGCGGCAAGGTCACACGCAGGAACGAGCGCAAGGGACCATCGCCGAGATCAGTGGCTGCTTCGACCAGGGTGCGGTCGACTTTTTCCAGCGAGACGAAGATCGGCAGGATGGCGAAGGCCGCCCATGCGTGGGTGAGCGTGATGATGACGGCAGTCGAATTGTAGAGCAGCGCCGTCGACGGCTCGTCGATGATGCCGAGGCCCATCAGGCCGGAATTGAGCACGCCATTATAGCCGAGGATGACCTTCCACGACATGACGCGCAGGAGATAGCTGGTCCAGAACGGGATGGTGATGAGGAACAGCCACAGGCTCTTGTGACGGCCGCCATGGAAGGAAATGAAGTAGGCGATCGGGTAGGCCAGGATGACGGTGAACAGGCTGACCGTCAGCGAGATGTAGAGCGAGCGCCACAACAGATCGCGGTAGATCGGCTCGGTCAGCGCGACGCGATAGTTTTCCAGCGTGAAGGTGCGGTCGATGGTCAGGTAGTGCTGCGTCCAGAAGGAGTGGGCGATGACCACCAGGATCGGCAGGACCAGCAGGATGAGCGCGTAGAGAAAGGTCGGACTGATCAGGGCAAAGCCCTGGACGGGTTCGGATTGCAGAAGGGCATTTCGTCTGGCCCGCGTCATGCGCCACGGGGGCGACCCTTCCACCGCCGCCGTCATTGCCAGACTCCGGGGGGTAGGGCTCCGGGCGCGATCTCGGTTGCGGGCTTGGATTTTTCCGCCATGCGGCATCCCATTGTGCTGACGCCGACTGTCGTTCCCCTTGCCGGCTTTCTTTCATCATGCGCGCATCCGTGGATTGAAATCAAGCGCTATTTCTGAGATATTGATTGAACGGACATTCAAAATTAGGTGAAGAAAGCCGACATTTCCGGCATTTACCGCCGATTTTTGAGGTCCAGGAAAATTCGAAAGAGATGTGGAGACGACAATGGCTGCGGTGAGAGACCTGAAGGCGACCGAAATGGCAGCGTCCGGCGGCGACGATGCCATTGAACTGGGCAAGCGCCATCTCATCCAGCCCTGGCCTTATGCCGGTTCGGTTGGTGCCGAGGCACGCGCGCTGATCGGTGAAGGCGATGGCATCTACATCACCGACAACACCGGCAAGCGGCTGATCGACGGGCCTGCCGGCATGTGGTGCGTCAATGTCGGCCACCGCCGCGAGGAACTGGCCAGGGTGATGTACGACCAGGCGATGGCGCTGTCCTACAACACGCCCTGGTACACGATGAACGCGCCGTCGGCCGAACTTGCCATGCGCATCGCCGACCATGCGCCGGGCGATCTCAGCCATGTCTTCTACACCACCGGCGGCTCGTCGGCCGTCGAGACGGCGCTGCGCTTCATGCAGTTCTACAACAATGTGCGCGGCCGGCCGGAAAAGAAGCTGATCCTGTCGCGCGGCGGCGCCTATCATGGCTCGACCTATCTGTCGGCCTCGCTCAACGGCCGTCCGCGCGACCGCGACTGGATGGACGGCGCCGACGAGCTGGTGATCAAGCTGTCCTCGCCCGATCCGTTCCGCCGTCCGCACGGCATGAGCCTTGCCGCCTTCACCGATTTCCTCGTTGACCAGTTCCGCGACACGGTCGCCCGCGTCGGCGCCGACAAGATCGGTGCTTTCGTCGGCGAGCCGGTGCAGGCATCAGGAGGCGTCGTGATCCCGCCGGACGGCTATCTCAAGCGCATCCGCGAGATCTGCCGCGACAACGACATCCTCTATGTCTCCGACGAGGTGGTGACGGGCTTCGGCCGGCTTGGCCATGTCTTTGCCTCGGGCGACGTGTTCGGCATCGATCCCGACATGATCACCTTCGCCAAGGGTATCACCTCAGGCTATTTCCCGCTCGGCGGCGTCATCATCTCGGAACGGCTGTTGCAGGAGTTGCGCCGCTCGAACCATCCCGACGCGATGTTCGGCCACGGTCTGACCTACACCAGCCACCCCGTCGGTTGTGCCGTGGCGCTGAAAAACCTCGACCTGCTGGAAGAAAGCGTGCTTGCTCACACGCAGGAAGTCGCGCCGTATTTCCAGGCGCAGCTGAAGACGCTGGAAGAGCTGCCGCTGGTCGGCGAGGTGCGCGGCGTCGGGCTGATGGGCTGCGTCGAATGCGTGGCGGACCGCGAAAGCAAGGACCCGCTGCAGCTCGACAAGGATGTCGGTAAACGCATCGACGCGCATTGCCACGAACTTGGCCTGCTGGTGCGGCCGCTGATCAACATGTGCGTGATGTCGCCGCCGCTGATCATCACGCGCGAGCAGATCGACGACATGGTCGGCATTTTGCGCGAGGGCATTTCGCGGACTATGGACGATCTCAGAAAAGAAGGCGTGTGGCGGGGGTGAGGCTTCTTCCTTCTCCCCGCTTCACGGGGAGGTGAGGAGAGGCCCGCGCAGCGGACGAAAAGCCAATTGCTTGGCTTTTCGAACGACGAACGCCCGAAGGGCGGATGAGGGGCGGCGCCAACATTGGCGATTGGCCGCATCCGCAAATGCGTCGCCAGTCCAACGCGATAATCTCGCAGGCACTGTGCTGCCCCTCACCTGCCTGCCGGCATCCTCTCTCCGTATAGTGACGGGGAGAGGGGCGCTCTCATCAATGGTTTCGCCAATTACCCGCGCGCTGTTGGCTGCGGACTATTCCCACGGCATTTTTACGGGCTGATCGGCGGCGCGGATAAGGAGCGTCCTTCCATCCCGGGGAATATCGAAGGCCAGCTTGGCCCCGGCCATGGCGCCCGTCAGCTTGACGGTCATGGTGTCGGCGCTATCCGAAAAGCCGATGGTCAGCGTGCCGTCATCGTTCTGGGTGACCTTTGCATTGGCCATGTCCAGACGCTGCGTACCGTCATCGTTGAAGCGCGAGATCGCCAGTGCTCCGTTGGTCTCGATCTGGTCGTGGCCTTCGCCATTGACCAGAAAAACATGCGCGGCCCGGTCGCCGGTGTTGTTCAGGACGATCCTGTCATCGCCGGCGCCGCCGTGGACGGAGGCGATCTTGTCTCCGGTGATGATGATCGTGTCGTCGCCGCTGCCGCCATCGACATCACTTACATCGGAGGCCATGATTTGCAGCAGGTCGTTGCCGTCTTCGCCATGCACGCGGGAGGCGCGATCGGCGCTCACGGCCACGGTGTCATCGCCCGATCCGGCATAGATCTGGTTCACGCCCCGCGCGGCCACATTGATCGTGTCTCGGCCACCGCCGCCATAGACATGGCTCACGCCGGCGGCAGCGATAGCGATCTGGTCGTTGCCGTCACCGCCATCGACTTGCCAGACGGAGCGGCCGGCGCTTATGGCGATCGCATCATTGCCGCCATCGCCATAGACGCGGTCCACGTCGGAGGCTGCTGACAGCGCCATGCTGTCATCGCCGGCGCCACCGTTGATGACGTCTATGCCGCGGTCGAATGGTTCCTGCCCGGCCTGTGTGCTGGTGATTGCAATGGCGTCGTTGCCGTCGCCGCCATCGACGTTGGTGGCGCTGCCGTGCGCGGCGATCGAGATCGCATCATTGCCACTGCCGGCGTAGATGCGACTGACTGATGGTAGTACGCCACCGCCCCAATTCGTGAGGCCGCCTGAGGTGCGAATGGCGATCACGTCATTGCCAGCGCCGGTGTCGACGATATCGGCCTCGTTGGCGTCTATCGATACCGCGTCGTTGCCGCTCCCGGTCGACACGCTGACGGTCGCGCCAGGCGCCTGGGCCGCGACGGCGGTGTTGCCTTTTGCGTCCATGAGGATGCGGATGATCGTCGAGACTGCCTTGCTGGCGCGATCGTCGCTCACCAACCCAGGCGTTGCCGACTGGTCACGACCGGACACCTTGGCGTCTAAGCCTTGCAGGAGCTGAACGGCCAGGCCTGCCGTTGGATTGGTTCGCAGTGGTGTGATGCTCGACATGCCCGGGTCCAACGGCCAGTGGCGGCCGATCCCACACTATCGTGCCTTTGGTTATCAAACGGTGATAGGCAGCGGTCTACGATCGCGATCTGAGCGCGTCGTTCAAATTCCACATGTCCTTCTCCTCGGGCGCCGTCTCCAGGCCCAAGACCGGCAGCATCTTGCGCAGATGGTCGTGGTGGGTGCGCACGCCATATTCGAGGTCGGAGAGATAAAAGCCCTCGAAGGCTTCGGACAGCATGGATTCGTTCGACCACACGGACAGCTGCACATCTTCCGACATGGTGTCGCGGTCGATGCGGAAGGAGAGATAGCGGGCGGCGGCCTGTTCGCGGCTTTCGTCGCGGTAGCGGTAGATGGCGCCGCGCAGCAAGGTCTCACCCGTCGACAGCGGAAACTCCTGATAGAACTGCACTGATTCCGGCATCACCGAAATCACCGTATTGGGGAAGATGCCGTAATAGACCCAGGCCTTCTTCAGATAGTCCGGCAGATGTGTCGGCTCGGGCGCGATGTTGACATAGTTCTTGACGCTCCAGCGGCGGCCGGCATGCGGGTTGTAGGTGGCGAAGGATCGCGACACGCCGTTGATGAAGGGTTCGTCGAAGTAGGTCGCGCCATAAAGATCTTGCAGCGCAGGATGCGCCATGGCGACGTGATAGCCCTCATTGTCGACATCGCGCACCGACTTCCAGTTGACCGGGGTCTTCTGGCTCCAAATGCCCCAGGACGGCACCATGTCGGCGGCATTGTAATGCGCGAATTCGGGCTCGATCGGCTTCATCAGTTCGGCGACCGAAGGCTGCGGCCCACCATTGCGGAAGCGGATGAAAATAAAACCCATCCAGATTTCGAGATCGAGTTGCATCAGGCCGAACTCGGTCTTGTCGAGATCAGGGAAGGAGCGCGGGCGCGCGGCGCCACGCAGCGTGCCGTCGAGATTGTAGACCCAGCCATGGAACGGGCACACCAGCGCGTTCTTGCAATTGCCCTGGCTGTCGGCGACGACGCGGCTGCCGCGGTGGCGGCACATGTTGTTGAAGCCACGCACGACGCCATCCTTGCCGCGCACGATCAGGGCGCGTTCGCCGACCACGTCCATGGTCAGGTAGTCGCCGGCGTTGGGCACGTCGCTGACATGGCCGACGATCTGCCAATGGTTGCGGAAGACATGCTCCTTCTCGAGCTCGAGAAGGGCATCGGAATGGTAACTCCAGCCCGGTAGTCCCCGCCGGTCCCAATCGTTGGGGATCGCCACGTCACGGAGGTGCGGGTTCATAAAACGTCTCTTCTTTTTGTTGAATAATCATTCAATAAAATCATATTTTTCATTGAAATGCAATGGCTTGTAAAAATTCGTATGATTTTGGCGTAGAGTCTTTGCGTCGCTCCAGACTGAATTCGACGCAGCCGCCAGCCAGGAAAATTGCGGAGAATCCGGGTGTTAGCCCCGGTTTCCGAAATGTCGTCTCCGCTCGATTTCGACTAAGCGTGGGCTTGAAGAACTGGACGCCTCGCCGAGAGGCAAAAAGGGCTCGCCCAGGCCCGGCCGATCTGGTGTTAGGGAGGCGTCTGGCTGGAAGACCTGACGGGCTTGACCTGAGATTCGCTTGCCTCAGCCAGATGCCCCGCGAAATGACTGGTTATGCCCGGTTTTGCCCGAAACCGCTGTTTCAATTTGGTTACATTGGCAGAGCTTAACCAATTTTGTGCTGTTACAAAGTGCGATTAAGTTCGTTTCATCACCAAAAAGAAACGCAGCGAAGGGGAAGGCAATGTATGCGAAAGTCGAGACCATCAGCAGCGAACTCCGCCTCCAGGCTCCAGAGCGCGCTGACCGCCGCCCGAAGCTGGCCCTGCGCCAGCGCGCCAGCGACCACCCCATGGCCATGTTCATGGCGCTGGCTGCTTGCGCCTTCGCCGGCATGGCGTTCACGCCGACAGTTGGCCCGGCCTTCGCATCGCTAAATCCGCCGGCCAACGTCGTTGACGGCGCGCTGACGACAATCAAGACCGCCCGTCTGCCGATGCCGACGCTCGACTTCGCCTGCAAGGGGCAGTCCTGGGGCGCCGAGAGCGTCGATTGCCTGCGCGCCATCGCCGAGCAGTCCGGGACACACAAGGCCCGTGCGATCCGCATGATCGCCAACGCCGCGCCGCTGACCAACACGCCAAACGTTTTCTGATTTTTGTCGAAGCGTGATCCCGAAACCGGTTCCCTCTTCGGGATCATGCTCTGACCTCCCCGAGCGCTCCCTCCAGCGCTCCCTTCGGCTCCCGCCGCGCAATCGGCCGGGAGCCTTTTTTCTATCCGTTCAGGGCCGCTTGCTCGGCAATGGTTGAAAGCACGCTGCGCACATCGAGCGTGCTGAACGGCTTTTCCAGGATCTGTGGCCGCTGCGGCGCCGGCAAGGCTTCGATTTCCGCCTTGGCGCCAATCAGATCGCCGGTGACCAGCACGAAACGCCGTGCCAGGTCAGGCCTTTCGACGAGCAGCTCGCGGTAGATGGCCATGCCTGATATGCCGGGCATGCGCAGGTCCGAAAAGACGATGTCCGGCGGCATGTGGCCGCCCAGGGTGGCGGCGCCCGATTCCCAGACAGGGGCAATCCGCGACTTGATGCCCATCAGTTCGAGAATGTCGGACAAGGAGCCGGCGACGTCAGGCTCGTCGTCGATGATCAGGGCGTGACGCAGGCCGCTCGAGCGTGGCTGGGCTTCACCGGCGGCGGCGATACCGGCGGAAATGGCCGGCAACTGGACGACGAAACGCGCGCCTCTGGGCAGCACTTCCTCGAACCAGACATTGCCATTGTGCCGTTCGATGATCGATTTCGAGATCGACAGGCCGATGCCGGTGCCCACACCAACAGGCTTGGTGGTGAAATAGGATTCGAAGATCCGGTTGCGGATCGCTTCGGGAATGCCGGGCCCATTGTCCTCTACCGAGAAACCGGGTTTGCCCAGATCGCTGCGGAACGTCCGCACCTTGATCAGCCGGTCGCCGGCAACACCGGCCAAAGCGTGCTGGCTGTTGATGAGGAAATTGGCCGCCACCTGCGTCACATGGTCGGCATCCGCCATGGCCAGCAGCGGACCCGGCGCGAAATCGGTGTCGATGATGATGCCGCTCGAGCGCGCGCCATAGGCGGTGACCTCGAGTGCGGCGCGGATCACCTGATTGAGGTCGGTCTCGGCCTGTGCCGCCGGATGAAGGCGGACCATCGACAGGAAGCTTTTGACGATGCGGCCGCAGCGCTCGGCGGCGGCACGCACCTTCTCGGCGCGGACCTTGGTCTGTGGGTCGGAGGCGAATTCGTGCAACAACGTCGATTGCGCCACCACCACCGCCAGCGGGTTGTTGAGCTCGTGCGAGACGCCGGCGAGCAGGGAGCCCATCGCCGCCATCTTCTCGTTCTGATGCAGCTTCTCGCGCTGCCGGTTGATCTCTTCCTCGGCGCGCAGCCTGTCGCGCAGGTCGCGGATCGAGCCGAAGATCAGGCGGCGGTCGGCGACCCGCATCTCGGTCGCCGTCAGCTCGATGGGGAAGACCTCGCCGGCGGCATTCTGCGTCACGGTCTCGAGCCGCTGGCCGACCATCGGCGCGCCGCGGCCCGACATATAGTCGGCGCCCGAGGAATAACCCTTGCGGTAGTATTCCGGCACGACGGTGTCGAGCAGGTCCTTGCCGAGGATGTCGCTGCGTTGGAAGCCGAACATCTTTTCGGCGGCAGGATTGAATTCGATGATCGATCCGGCCTCGTCGATGACGATGATGGCGTCGAGCGAGGCCTGCAGCATGGTGCGGCGGATCACTTCGCTGGCATGGGCATCGGAGGGTGAGTGTTCGATGGCGTCGCCGATGGCGAGCGCGATGATGTGCAGCGTTGCCTCTTCCTCGTCGGTCCACTCGCGCTCCTCGACGCAATCATTGACCGCGAGCGTGCCCCACAGATGACCGTGCGCGAAGACCGACACCGACAGGAACGACTTGATGCTCTGCTTTTCGAAATCGGTTCTCAGGAACCCTTCGAGATTGCGCGTATGCCCGGCGAAGATCTTGCCCTGCCGTTCGTCCTCGGCCACGCGCTCCAGCAGTGGATCCGAATTGACGATCGACTGCATGATGACGGTCGGCGAGGCCAGTTCTCCGCCGAAGTCGGGGTCGATCCAGTAGGCGGACACCGATTGGGCAAAGCCCTGGCCGGGCAGTTCGCGCAGGCGGAAAAGGATGCCGCGCTGGCACTCCATGGCGCGGCACAGCGTTTCCAGTATGCCTTCCATCTCGCGCTGCCAGTCGCCGGCCTCGCGCAACCGGCGAACGACGCGCACGGCCGCCATCGCCGCGCCCTGCCTGAAACCCTGTGTATCCGTGCTTCTTGCTTCGCCCGTCATTTTCAGCCGTTATTCCAAAGTCATCCGAATTCGGTCGGGCCAATCCGATCGGCCCAATTCGATCGGCGAGCAACGGCTGTGAACCTGAGACCCCGTGGGCCTGGTGCTCAGTTGCTGTCGCCGGTCGGCAGCGAGAAGATATAGCCTTCACCGCGCACCGTGCGCAGGAATTTCGGGTTGGCCGGATCCGCCTCGATCTTCTTTCTCAGGCGCATGATGCGGATGTCGACGGCGCGCGACGATTCCGGATCCTCGGTGAAGCCGATGGCCTCCGAGATCGCGGCGCGCGTCAAAAGCCGGTTGGCGCGGGTCAGGAAAACCTCCAGCACATCGAATTCGCTCTTGGCCATGTCGATCACGGCGCCGTTGACGCCGGTGACCAGCCGGCCGTCAAGATCGGCCTGGAACGGGCCGAAGGCGACGGAACGGCGGTCCGTCCTGGCTTTCTTGTTGAGCAGCTCCGTTGGCTCTGGAACGCGGCGCAGCACGCTGCGCACCCTCGCCAGCAACTCGCGCAGTTCGTATGGCTTGACGATATAGTCGTCGGCGCCGAGTTCTAGCCCGACGATACGGTCGAGCGCAGTGCCGGCGGCGGTCGCGTAGATGATGCCGATCGGCATTTTCGAGCGCAGCCAGCGGCCGAGTGACAGCCCGTCCTCGCCCGGCATGGCGATGTCGAGAATGGCCAGATGAAAGGATTGAGTTTCGATCAGGCTGCGCGCGGCGGCAGCGGTTTCCGCAGACGCCACATCATAGCCGGCGGCGCCGAGATATTCGGCAACCGCGTCCCTCAGGTCGGGCTCGTCCTCGACGATAATAATTCTTGCCCGCACGATGCCCTCGCTCCCACTTTCAGTGGAAAGTAGATTGGGTATAAACATGATGTCCAGCACTCATATCCGGTTGCAAGGGAACGGTTGGAAAACATGGCCGCACGAGCCGTCATTGCACTTGTTTCCGTTGCCGAGGTGGTGGCGACCGAACTTGCCGACCATCTCGAGCGGCGTGGCCATGATGTGCGCCAGGCGCGGCAGCCCTGGGAGGCGGAATCGCTGCTGGCGGGCGGGGGCATCGATGTCGTTGTCGTCGGTGACAGCCTCAGCCAGGCGGAAGGGCGGGATCTGCTGAGGCGTTATGGCGGCCAAGGCGGGGGCGGCGAGGATGGGCCCGATTTCATCCTGATCTGCCGGCCAGCCGATCTCGTCGACAAGGTGCTGGCGCTCGAACTGGGTGCGGCCGACGTTGTCGAAAGCCCGCTCAATGTCAGGGAATTGGCCGCCCGGGTCGGCGGCCTGCTTTCGCGGCGCGGCAGGGGCACCCAGGAACTGATCGTGCTGGAGAACGCGACCGTCGATTTGAGATCGGCGATCGTCATGCACCGCTCCGGCACGGAGGAGCAGCTCTCGCCCGGTCAGGTGGCGCTGCTCAGGCTGTTCCTGGCGAGCCCCCGCAAGGTGCTGACGCGTGACGACATCATCGCCGCCGCACCGGCCGAGAACGCCGACGCCTTCGATCGCTCGATCGATTCGCGTATCGTGCGGCTGCGCCGCAAGCTCGACACCGAAACCATCACCACCATACGCGGCACCGGCTACCGGTTCGATCCGCCACAACAATTCGCCGACTGAAGGCTGGACACTCGGGCTATCTTGCTGGCTGAGCATCGGATGTTCCAACGCACCGACGCTCCCGAAACTCAGCGTACCACCAGTAGCGACGGACCCGATGGTACGTCATTGGCCATGGCGATTTCGTACGCGTGGGCCCGGTTCTTAAGCAGAACAGTGGCAAGGGCGGCAAAGCCGAGCAGGCCCTGCGCATAAAGCAGTGCGGAAAGCACCGAGGCTGCGAATTTCGTTTTCATCGTTCCAACTCCCCAGAAGTGTCAATTCTTCAAAAATGAATGTGTCGCGGGTACTTCAGGAAACTCCCGAAGTGCCCGCGCCGCCCACGGAGCCCCCCGCAGCGGCGCGGGCCTTCGGTCCTCTCGGCAGCAAGTTGCCGGAGGGGCCGCGCAATGCCAGCAACCGAAGGCCAACCCGCCAGAGGGCCTTGAGCCGGGCGATGCGCAGGCTGGAAACAATCCAGACCGAGGCGGAAAACAGGGCGACGTGCAGGGTAGAGATATCGCTCGAACTCATCGCCGCCAGCCTTGCCGCGGGGCCGCCGGCAACCGTGCCGACGCCGCCGATGACTGCTGCCGTGATGCTGATCCTGAAGAGCCAGGACCGCGTGTTCGTTTTCGTTCCCATGGTCGTTGCCGTCTGCTTTCGTTGCGTCAACTTTGCTTCCCGCCCGTATCCGGATCATGCCGCCCGAAGCAGCGTTTTGTTGCAGATTGGTTTCGAGATCGAGCCCCGTTCTTTCATATAAGAGGTATTCGAACTTTCGTTTCACGGGAAATACCCATGCGCCGCATCCCATCCCCGTTTCGCGGGTGAGACCGCAGTCGCCAAGACCGCCTACCCGTTAACCAGAGGAAACAGATTCGAAACACAAACGAGCATTTCGCGAAATCTCTTCGAAACATGCCACAGCGATAAGCCGCACATCGAATTGGAGCCGGCCGAACCGGCAGAGAGAGGGGACATCATGCACACCACCATTTCCGCCAAGCTCATCAACATCACCGCCGCCGCGCTCACCGGTGCAGCACTTCTGTTCGGCGCAAACGCGGCGCACGCCGCCAACAAGATCGTGGCGCGGGTCTCGCTGTCACAGCAGGTCATGGAAGTTTCGGTCGATGGCCGGCCGACGTTCGCCTGGAAGGTTTCCACCGGCGACCGGGCGCATGTGACGCCGACCGGCTCGTTCAAGCCGACGCGCATGCATGAGATGTGGTATTCGAAGAAGTACGACAACGCCCCGATGCCGCACTCGGTGTTCTTCAGCGGCGGCTACGCGGTGCACGCCACCTATGCCATCAAGCGCCTCGGCCAGCCGGCCTCGCATGGCTGCGTGCGGCTGCATCCCGACAACGCCGCCGATTTCTACCAGCTTGTCGAAACCTTCGGGCCGGCCAACACCAGCATCGTCATCGTCAAGTAGCAGGCTGGGAACGGGCCGGTTTACTGCCGCGCCTGTTCAGGACTCCCGCCGGAACATTCCGGCGGTATTGAGCACCGCTCAAGCCGGCGGTATCGAGCGCAGCCAAAAAAAGAGGCCGGGGAAATCCTGGCCTCTTTTTTGTTCTTCGGTTTCTATCAGTCCTGCAGTGCCGGCATCAATTTCGGATCCGGCTTTTCCGCGTGATGCGGCAGGTCCTTGCTGGCGATGAAGGTGTAGAACATGGGCACGACGAAGAGCGTGAACATGGTCCCGACCAGGATGCCGGTGAAGATGACCAGGCCCATCGAATAGCGGGCCGCCGCACCCGCGCCGCTCGACGTGATCAGCGGCACGACGCCAAGCGCCATGGCCGCCGTCGTCATCAGGATCGGCCGCAACCGCACCTTGGCCGAGGCGATGATGGCGTCACGCCGCCGCATGCCATGCGCCTCGCGCTGCTGGTTGGCGAATTCGACCAGCAGGATGCCGTGCTTGGTGATCAGGCCGATCAGCGTGATCAGGCCGACCTGCGTGTAGATGTTGAGCGTGCCGAGGCCCAGATTGAGCGGTACGATGGCGCCGAAGATCGATAGCGGCACCGCCATCATGATGATCAGCGGGTCGCGGAAGCTTTCAAACTGCGCCGCCAGCACGAGGTAGATGACGATGACGGCCGCTCCGAAAGCGATCAGGATGGTGTTGCCCTGTTCCTTCTCTTGCCGGGACTGGCCGGAATAATCGATGAAGAAGGTGTCGGGCAGGCTCTCCCTGGCAATATCCTCGAGGACCTTCAAACCGTCGCCCGTGGTAACACCGGGCAGTGGCAGCGCGGAGATGGTCGACGAATTCAGCTGGTTGAACTGTTCGATGGCCGCCGGCGACGCATTGTTCGAAATCTTCACCACGGCCGACAGCGGCACCATCTCGCCCGTCACGCTGCGAACGAAATATTCGCCGAGCCTTTCGGGGTTGTCGCGGAATTGCTGCGGCACCTGCGGGATGATGTCATAGCTGTTGGAGTCGCGGTCGAACTGCGCCACTTCGGCGCCGCCGACCAGCAGCGTCAGCGTGCGGCCGATATCGGCGATCGGCAGGTTGAGTGCGGCGGCGCGGTCGCGATCGATGGTCACCGTCACCTGCGGCGAATCATAAGACATCGAGTTCTGCACGACGATGAAGCGGCCGGAGGCCTGCGCCTTGTTCTTGATCTGCTCGGCCGCCTTATACACTTCCGCGGAGTCGCCGGTCGAGCGTACCACCAGGGCGATCGGTAGGCCGCCGCCGGAGCCCGGCAGCGTCGGCGGTGCGAAGACGAAGGCCTGGACACCCGCCACCTTGGCGAGGCGGGCCGTGATGTCGGCCTGCAGCTCCTTAGAACTGCGCTTGCGCTCAGCCCAATCCTTGAAGGCAAAGCCGACGAAGGCGCTGTTTGTCGTGCCACCGAAGGCGACCGCCGAGAACTGCGCCCGCGTTTCCGGAATATCCCTCACCAGGCCGAGCATCTGGTTCACATAGGTCTCGGTATAGTCCGATGTCGCATAGGTCGGCGCGGTCACGAGCGAGAGCAGGAAGCCCTGATCCTCTTCCGGCGCCAGCTCGCTCGATGTCTTGGTGAACATGAAGCCGGTCACGCCGACGAGCGCCAGCACGATGATCAGCGTCAAAGGGCGATAGTTGAGCGAGCCAGTGACGGCCCGCTCATAGACGTGCTCGACCCGCGCGAAAATGCCATCGACAATGCGCTGGAAACGGCCGGGCGTGCCGGCCTTCAAGAGGCGCGCCGACATCATCGGGGTGATGGTGACGGCGATGACGCCCGACAGCACGACCGAGCCGGCGAGCGTGACCGCGAATTCGCGGAACAGCGCACCGGTCAGGCCGCCGGTGAAGGCCAGCGGCGCGAACACGGCGGCCAGCGTCATGGTCATGGCGACGATGGCCGAAGCGATTTCGCGCATGCCGCTGAATGCCGCCTGCATTGGCGACATGTGGTCTTCTTCCATGTGGCGGTGAATATTCTCCACCACCACGATGGCGTCGTCGACGACAAGGCCGATCGCCAGCACCATGGCCAGCAGCGACAGAAGATTGATCGAATAGCCCACCGCAAACAACAGGAAGCAGACGCCGATCAGCGACAGCGGGATGGTGATGATCGGCATCATCACCGAGCGGAAAGAGCCAAGGAACAGAAGGATGACCACGACGACGATGGCAACCGCCTCGGCGATGGTCTTGAACACCTCGTCGATCGAGGCGCTGATCTGTCCGGTCGCATCATAGACGACCTCGATCGTCATGCCTTTCGGCAGCGTTTCCTGGATCTGCGGCACGAGCTTGGTGAGCGCTGCCGCGGTGGTCAGCGGGTTGGCCGCCGGGGTCGGGAAGATGGCGAGGAAGGTGCCAGGCTTGCCGTTGAAGGAGACCCTGGTGTCGGTGTTTTCCGCGCCGAGTTCGACGCGGGCAACGTCGCGCAGCCGCACGACGTTGCCGTCGGTCGAACGCAGGGGCAGTTCGGCGAAGGCTTCCGGTGTCTGCAGCGTCGAACGCACGGTGATCGACGAGACGACATATTCGTTCTGGGTGTTGCCGGGCGCCGACAGGAAGTTGGAATTGTTGATTGCCGCCAGCACTTCCGCCGCCGTCACGCCGCGCGCGGCAAGCCGGATCGGGTCGATCCAGACGCGCATCGAATATTGCTGGGCGCCGAAGATCTGGACGTCGGCGACACCTTCGACCGTCGACATGCGGGGCCTGATGACGCGCTCGATATACTCCGTCAGCTGCTCCTTCGTCATGTTCGGGTTCTGCATCGAGATGTACATCATCGCGAACTGCTGGCCGGTGCCCTTGACGATCACAGGGTCCTTGGAGGCGTCCGGCAAGGTGCCGCGCACGCCCTGGACCTTGGACAGCACTTCGGTCAGCGCCACGTCGGGGTTGGAGCCGAGCTTCATCTGCACCGTCACGGTGCTGGAGGACGGACGGCTCGACGAGGTGACGTAGTCGATGTTCTCGGTCGAAGCGACGGCGCGCGCGATCGGGGCGGAAATGAAGCCCTGGATCAGGTCGGCGCTGGCACCCGGATAAGCGGTCGTGATGGTGATCGCGGTTTCGTCCACCTTCGGATACTGCCGGATCGACAGGTTGAAGATGCCCTGGAAACCGAGCAGCAGGATCATGCAGGCAAGGACCGTCGACAGGACGGGCCGGCGAATGAAGAGATCGGAAAAGCTCATTGCTGGTCGGCCTGCTTGTTCGCCGATTTGGTCGGGTCGACTGTGTTGTCGACATTGACGGACATGCCGTTGAAAAGGCGGTTCTGGCCAGCGGTGACGACCTCCTCGCCCGCCTTCAGCCCTTCGACGATCTCGACCATGCCCTGATTGCGGCGGCCGGGCTTGACGAAGACCTGCGACAGCACCAGCGCGGGCTTGTCGCCTTCCGCCGCCGGCTTGGCCGGGTCGGCCGCTGGCTTGGTGGCATCAGAAGCGGCCTTGTCCGCTGGCTTGGCAGCGTCGGGGGCAGGCTTCGTGGCATCAGCCGCCGGCTTCATCGCATCGACTGCTGGTTTCATGGCATCCGCAGGCTTGGCATCCGCGGGCTTGGCCGGCTGCACGACGAAAATAAAGTCGCCATAGAGGCTGGTGGTCAGCGCCGTCTGCGGCAGCGACAGCACATTCTGTTCCTCGGGCAGCTCGACACGCACCTGCACGAACTGGCCAGGGGTGAGCTTGCCATCGGGATTGGCGACTTCGGCCCGGATGTTCACCAGCCGGCTGGACGGGTCGATCTTGGGGTCGATGCCGCGAATGGCGCCGGCGAATGGCATGTCCGAGCCGCTCAGGCCGAGCCGAACCGTCTGACCGATCTTGAGCAGCGGGAGCTGCTGTTCGGGAACCGAGAAGTCGACCCGCATCGTGTCGAGATCCTGCAGCGTCACCACCGAGGTGCCGGGCGACAGATATTGGCCAAGGTCGATCTTCGGGATGCCGACAGTGCCGGCGAAGGGCGCCGTCAGCTGCTTCTGGTCGAGCACGGCCTGCAGCCTAGTGACCTGGGATGCCGAAGCGGAGGCCGCAGCACGCGCGCTGTCCAGTGTCGAGTCGGAGCCGACACCGCGCTTGGTCAGTTCGAGGGCGCGGGTTAGCGACGTCTGATCGAGCGCGGCCTGCGCCTTCTGGGCGTCGAGATCGGCGCGCTCGACAGCGTCATCGAGCTGCAGCAGCACCGCATTGGCCGCCACTTTCTCGTTGGCGTGGAAGGGGATTTCCTTGACGATGCCGGCGGTCTCAACCGTCAGGTCGACACCGCGAACGGCTCGCACCGTACCGATCGCCTCGACGCCCGGCGTCCAGCTCGACGGCTTGGCAATGGTTGTCGACACCGTTGCAGCCGGCGGCTTCATGGTGGCGAAATACTGCTTGATCATGCTGTCGCGGAAGAAGTTGAACCAGACAATGCCACCGACCACGATGGCGAGCACAGCCAGGACGACAATGATGAGAAAGAAACGAAGTATGCGCTTGAACAAGGAAGTCCCCTCAGTCGAAATCCGGCGCGAAGCACGGACATCGGGACACATATCGACTGCGGGTCCCGATTTCAAATGGCGGCGATCTTACTGTACCGTCTGGACGGTCTTGTCAATTGGGCCTAAGCTTGCTTAGGGAGGCGCCATGAGAGCTCAACGACCGAATTCGCGCGAGAAGATCCTCGCTGCGGCGGCTGATGTCGCCCGGGAATCCGGGCCCGGCAGCCTGTCGCTGGAAGCGGTGGCCAACCGCGCCGGCGTGTCGAAGGGTGGGCTGCTCTACAATTTCCCGACCAAGGCCAAATTGATGCAGGGGCTGGTCGAGGGCTATCTGCGCGATTTTGAGCAGGCGCTGGAAACCGCCAGCAGCAACGACGACGGTAAAAATCCACTTGCCGTTTATATCAGGCTGTCGGCCAATGATTGCGAGGAAAAGCAGCCCTCGGCTTCCTGGATCTTTTCGGCGATCGCCGAGGATCCCGATTTCATGACGCCGATAAAGACATTCAAGCGGCAGCTTTTCGAACGGCTGAAGGGCGAGACGCCGGATCTGAAGTCGCTGCTGGTCTGTTATCTCGCCATCGAGGGGCTGCGCAGCATGAACCTTTTCGATTCCGACGTGCTGTCGAAGGACGAGCGCGAGCTGCTGGTGGCATCCCTGCTGGAGATCGCCAAGTAGGCGGCATCAAGCCAAATAGGCGGTATCAAGGATGACCGCTGTTGCGGGCATTCAACCGACGGCACGTTCGATATCCCGGCGCAGGACGATTGCGGTTGTCAGGTCCTCGACGCCGCCGAGCGTGGCAATCAGGTCGCGCACCGTGTTGAGCCTGTCGATCGACGGCACCTCGACCTCGACGATGAGATCGAGCTGGCCGCTCACCGACGACACGCGCCGGACTTCCGGATAGCGCGCCAGCTGGTCGAGAATGCCGATTGACGGCGTGCGGATCAGCGTGACCAGCAGGAACGCGCAGACCAGCCCGGCGTCCATCTGACCGATATCGGCCCGGTAGCCTCTGATGACGCGGCTCTTTTCCAGCGAAGCCACCCGCTCGCTCGTCGCACTGCGCGACAGGCCGATGCGCCCGGCAAGCGTCTTCAGCGGGATGCGGGCCTCCTTCGACAGAATGGCGAGGATGTCCCGGTCCTTGGCGTCCAGTTCTTTCATGACGTCACGCTCCAAGCGGTTCCGTTAATGTGCCGGTCAATGCAGTCATTGTGCCGGCGCAACCGACGCTTTGCCGGATGCCCGATTTTTTGGCCCATGCCAAGCTTGGACAAAGCAGATCCGGAATCCCGATGACCAACGTCTCATACCCAGCGCCTCAAGTCTCGCAGAACGAGGCCGTCAATATCGCAACGCGGCACTTCGGCATTGCCGGCAGCGTCACGCCGCTCGACAGCGAGCGCGACCGGAATTTCAAGCTGACTGCCTCGGACCATTCGCTGTGGATCCTGAAAATCGTCAACGCCAGCGAGCCGCTCGTCGAGAGTGAATTCCAGACGGCATTGTTCGATCATCTCGAGCGCAACAGCCCAGATATGGCCGTGCCGCGCCTGAGGAAGACGGTACAAGGCGCTTCGCTCGCGCATGCCAGGGGTCCCGGCGGCGAGGATCATGCCGTGCGCCTGGTGTCGTGGCTGCCCGGCCTACCGCTGGCCGAGAGCCAGACCACGCCGGCGCTGCTCGAAAGCCTGGGTGGCGCGCTCGGCCGGCTGGACCGCGCCCTGCAGGGCTTCATCCACCCCGGCGCGTTGCGCACGTTCGACTGGGACATTCGCCAGGCGGGAGCTGCGCGGCAACGCCTTCACCATATCGACGACGATCAGGACCGCGCCCTGCTTGAACGGTTTCTCGATCATTTCGATGCCGTGGTGGCACCCCGGCTGCCGGCATTGCGGGCGCAGGTCATCCACAACGACGCCAATGACTGGAATGTGCTCGTCGATCCGGAAAAGCCCGAGCGTGTCGCCGGGCTGATCGATTTCGGCGATGCGCTGCACAGCGTGCTCATCGCCGAGGTTGCCGTCGCCTGTGCCTATGCGATCCTCGATGCCGAGGATCCGATCGGCGCCGCCGCACGGTTGGCCGCCGGCTTCCATGCGGAATATCCGCTGCGGGAGGAAGAACTCGACCTGCTTTTCGACCTTACCGCTATGCGTCTCGTCACCTCCGTGACGCTGTCTGCCGCGCGCAGGGACCGTACCGCCGACAATCCCTATCTGTCGATCTCGGAAGCCCCGGCCTGGCGGCTGCTGCGTCGTCTGGACAGAATGAACCGGCGCTTCGCCACGGCGATCCTGCGCCAGGCCTGCGGCTTCGAGGCCGCTCCCGGTGCGCGAGCGGTGACAGGCTGGATCGCGGCAAACCGCACGCGGCTCGCACCGGTCCTCGACCGTCATCCGGCGACGCTTGCCAAGGCGCTGGTGCCTTACGGCGATCCGCAGAATCCGATGACGGTGACATCGGCGGCCCAGCAGCCCGAGAAGGCGACGGCATGGTGGGATGCCTATTGCGCCGAGCATGGCATTGCGCTCGGCATCGGCCCGTGGGGCGAAGCCCGCACGGTCTATACCAGCGACATCTTCCAGTCGCGTTTCGTCGAGGGCGCGCGTCGCGCCAACCATCTTGGCCTCGACCTTTTCATGCCGGCGGGTACACGGCTCTACACGCCGCTGGCCGCCACGGTCAGAAGCGTCGAGATCGAGGAGGATCCGCTCGGCTATGGTTGCCTGGTGGCGCTTGAGCATGCGCCGCAGGGATGCCCGCCTTTCGTCACCCTGTGGGGACACATGGCGCATGAGGCGGGACAGCGGCTGAAGGCCGGCGACCATCTGGAAGCAGGTGCGCTTGTCGGCGAGATGGGCACACCAGCCGAGAATGGCGGCTGGGCGCCGCATCTGCATTTCCAGATATCGACGGATACGAGCCTCGCCGCACGCGACATTCTTGGGGTCGGCGAGGAGCGTTATCTGAACGTGTGGAAGGAACTGTTTCCCGATGCCGCCGATCTTGCCGGCATTCCGCCGGAAACCTTCCGCCAAAGCGGCCGTTCCCGCCCGGAGATAGTGGCGGCGCGCAAGATGTCGCTGCTGCCCAATCTCTCCATTTCCTATTCCGAGCCGATCAAGTTCGTGCGCGGCGAGGGCGCCTGGCTGATCGATGACCGCGGCCGCGCCTATCTCGACTGCTTCAACAATGTCTGCCACCTCGGCCATGCCCACCCCGACGTGGTCGAGGCGATCGCGGGCCAGGCGGCCAAGCTCAACACCAACACGCGCTATCTGCACGATACCATCGTCACCTATGCCGAACGGCTGACGGCGACGCTGCCCGCCGGCCTGTCGGTGGCATCCTTCGCCTGCTCCGGCAGTGAGGCCAACAGCCTGATGCTGCGCATGGCACGGACCCATACCGGCCGCAGCGAGGCGATCGTGCTCGACTGGGGATATCACGGCACGACGCAGGAACTGATCGACCTCAGCCCCTACAAATACAAGCGCAAGGGCGGCAAGGGGCGGCCGGCGCATGTGTTCGAGGCGACCATTCCCGACAGCTACCGCGCACCGGCCGAATGGCCGGTCGGTGAACATGCAAAACGCTTTGCCGAGAGCGTCGCCGAGCAGATCGCCGGGATGACCAGGCAAGGTCGTGCGCCCGGCCTGTTCCTGGCGGAATCGATCCCCAGCGTCGCCGGCCAGGTGTTCCTGCCGGACGGCTATCTCGCAGAGGTCTACGCGATGGTGCGCGCTGCCGGCGGCATCTGCGTGGCCGACGAGGTGCAGGTCGGCTTCGGCCGTGTCGGCAGCCATTGGTGGGCGTTCGAGACCCAGGGGGTGACACCCGACATCGTCACCATGGGCAAGCCGATCGGCAATGGCCATCCGATGGCGGCCTTGGTGACGACACCAGAGATCGCCGCTTCGTTCAACAACGGCATGGAGTATTTCAACACATTCGGCGGCAATCCGGTGTCGTGCGCGGCCGGGCTTGCGGTGCTCGATGTCATCGAACGCGACGGGCTCAGGCGCAATGCGCTGGAGATCGGCAACTATCTCATGGTGCGGTTCAAGGCCTTGCAGGCCCGCTACGATATCATCGGCGATGTGCGCGGCCAGGGCCTCTTCCTCGGCATCGAACTGGTCGAGGACCGCAAGACCAAGGCGCCGGCGACGGTACTTGCCCGCCGCATCAATGACGGTGTTCGGGCACGCGGCGTGCTGATCGGCACCGAAGGGCCACATGACAATGTCTTGAAGATGCGCCCGCCGATGATCTTCAGCCGGGCCAATGCCGATCACCTGGTCGGGGTACTCGACGAGACGCTGGCGGCGGTTCTGGCGGAAGGGGCTTAGGACAGATCCGCGCACCGCCTCGGCGGTCCGCGAGCAGACTTAACAACAGCGATTTTCAAGAACTTCCGGCGCTCCACGCGCCGGCGGCAGGGGAGGCTTTTGCCTCATCAAGGGAGGAAACCATGAGACATGCATTGATCACCGCGCTCTTGTTGGCATCGGCCACGTTGGCCGTGCCGGCAAGGGCGGATACATTCGACATCGTCAAGCAGAGAGGCTCGATCCTGTGCGGCGTCAGCCAGGGCGTGGCGGGCTTTTCGGCGCCCAACGACCAGGGCAAATGGAGCGGCTTCGACATCGACTTCTGCCGCGCGGTTTCGGCCGCCGTCTTCGGCGACCCCGACAAGGTGAGCTACGTCGCGCTGTCGACCAAGGAGCGCTTCACCGCGCTGCAGGCAGGCACCGTCGACGTCCTGTCGCGGCAGTCGACCTGGACCTTGTCGCGCGACACCGGCCTGGGCATCCACTTCGTCGGCGCCGCCTATTATGACGGCCAAGGCTTCATGGTGCACAAGAACCTCGGCGTCGACAGCGCGCTCAAGCTTTCGGGCGCCACGGTCTGCGCCGAACAAGGCACGACCACCGAACAGAACGTCGCCGACTACTTCACCGCCCACCAGATGAAATACGAGGCGGTCGTCATCGATTCCGCCGACAGCATCATCAAGGCGTTCGATAGCGGCCGCTGCGACGTCTACACCACGGACGCCTCAGCGCTCTACGCCCAGCGCCTGAAGCTGACCGATCCTGCCGCTTTCACGGTGCTGCCCGAGATCATCTCAAAAGAGCCGCTCGGTCCGGCCGTCCGCAAGGGCGACGACAAGTGGTTCGACATCGTGCGCTGGACGCTGTTCTCGCTGATCGAGGCGGAAGAGGAGGGCATCACGCAGGCCAATGCGGAAGCCTCGCTGAAGTCGCAAAATCCGACGATCCGCCGGTTCCTCGGTGTCGAGGGCGACAACGGCAAGCAGCTCGGGCTCGACCCTGCCTTCGCCTACAACATCGTCGCCAAGGTCGGCAATTACGGCGAGATGTTCGAACGCAACCTCGGCCAGTCCAGCCAGTTGAAGATCTCGCGCGGCGTCAACGCGCTGTGGAACGCCGGCGGCCTGATGTACGCGCCACCGGCGCGCTGAGGCCTGAAAGCCGAACGCCTGTTGGCGCCGGCAGGAGGCGGTGTCTCCGGGCTCTTTGGTCGACCCTGTCTCCTGACCGGCGGGGTGATGATGTGTGCATCATCGCCCCGCCGCCGTTTCAATCTCGCGTGGAAGAATTTCTATAAAAACGTTTTTATTATTCTTGAAAACGTTTTTATGCGGTGCTACGGATGCTCACCCCAAGGGATAGCAACCATCCATGGCAGAGAACAAGAAATCTGAAGGCCGAGAGCTTTCGCCGACGATCAAGACATTGGCGGCCCACACCGGTTTTTCGATCGCTACTGTCTCAAAGGCCCTGCACGGTTCGCCCGTGGTTGCGCAGCAGACCCGGGACGCCATCGTCGCCGCCGCGCGGCATCTGGGTTATCAGGCGAACACCCGAGGCATGGCGCTGAGAACCGGCAAGACCTATCGGGCGGCGGTGCTGATGCCGATAACGTCCGCGGCCGGCTACGAATGGGACGGCGTTGAATACACACAAATCCTGAGCGGCATAAGCCAGGCGCTGGAAAACAGCGACTATCAGCTGTCCGTGCACGGTTTCCGGGATTTCGGCGACGCCTTCGACACGGCGCGGCGGATCGTCGATCAGAGCGCGGCCGACGGCCTGATCTTTTCCGGTGTGCAGGCCGACGATCCTCGTATCGACATGCTGGTCGAAAGTGATTTTCCATTCGTGTCGCTCGGTCGCTGTCGCAAGCCGCTCACCTATGCCCATGTCGATGTCGACAATGAATGGGCGGCGTTCACCGCCACGGCGCGACTGATCGCGGGCGGACATAGACGTATCGCCCTGATCAACGCAGATCGCCGTCTTTCCTATGCCCTGGACAGGATCGACGGATTCTCGCGTGCCTTTGACGAGGCAGGGCTTGCAGCATCCATGGACCTTGTGGCTGACGGCGATCTGTCGACCCGCTTCGGCCGTGACAGCGCGCTCAGGCTTCTTGGCCTGCCCAGTCCACCAACGGCCTTGGTGTGCATCAACGAATCCACCACGCTCGGCGTCCTGTCGGCGTTGGGCAGCCTTGAGCGGCGGGTCGGGGTGGATGTCGACGTCATCGCCTATGACGACATCAACGTCAGCGCCTACTTCACCCCGCCGATCACGACATTCTACCAGCCAATCGAACTCCTTGGCCGCAAGCTCGGCGAGTTTCTGCTGCGGCGTATGGCGGGCGAAGACCCGGCAAAGCTCACCATGGTCTCGAGGCCCGAGCTCATCGGCCGACAGCCGGACAATCTCGGCGGACGAAACCGCCGCTAATCATCAAATGGGAGGAAGAGCATGAAGAAGACCCTGATCGGACTTGCGCTAGCGCTGTTGACGGCCGGCGCTGCCGGCGCCGCCGACCTCGGCGGCAAGGTGCTGAAGGTGGGTTCCGACACCACCTCGCCGCCAATGGAAAGCGTCGACACGGCGACTGGCCAGATCATCGGTTTCGACGTCGACGTGATCAAGGCGGTCTGCGGCAAGATCAACTGCAAGGCTGAATTCGTCACCACCGGCTGGGACGGCATCTTCGCTGCCCTCGACCAGGGCAGTTTCGACCTGGTCGCCTCCGGCGTCTCCATCACCGAGGAACGCAAGAAGGCGATGGATTTCTCGGACCCCTACATCATCAACAGCCAGGCTGTCCTCATGCGCGTGGAAGACGAGGGCCTGTCCCTCGATGACTTCAAGGCGAAAGGCAAGAAGCTCTCGGCACAAGCCAACACCACCGATTCACAGGTCGCCGAAGGCATTGTCGGCAAGGACAATGTGGTCGCTTATGACAGTTTCGCGGCCTCCGTCATTGCGCTGAAGAACAAGGACGTGGACGGCGTTGTGATCAACGGCGCCAATGCCGCCGCATATGAAAAGGAATTCGCGGGCGAACTGGTGGTGCCGATCAGGAATCTTCAGTCCGATCCGTTGGGGCTGGTCTTCCGCAAGGGTGACGAGAATGTCGCTGCCTTCAATGAAGGACTGAAGGCGATCAAGGCCGATGGCAGCCTCGATGCGCTGATCGCCAAGTACTGGGGCGCAAAATAGCTGCTTGAATGCTCCGGCGCCTGGCGCCGGAGCACTCGTTAGGGGAGGACGGGGCCGGATGCAGTTTTTGATGCGCCTGCGACCGAGCAATCTGATCATCGTCGTGGCATTGCCGTTCATCGTCTATCTCTTTGCTTCGTCGGTGAACTACCAGCGCTCGCTTCGCGCCATCCTCGGCGTGGAGAACGGCTCGTCGGTCTTTGTGCCTGGCTTCCTGACGTTGGCCGTCGCCTTTTTCGCCGGCCTTGCCGTGGTCGTGTTCTCGCGCGTTTCGTCGCGATCGCCTCGTCTTGCGGCGGTTGCCGCCGGGGTCAATCTTGCCGCCGCGATGGTGCTGGCGACAACCGGTCTGGTCTATCCCTTTGTGGCATCGGTGGTGGCGAACGCTGTCGATCCGTTCACCTCCGATCTGGTGGTTCAGGGCGTCACGCCGCGCCGATTGACGGATGCCGCCGACATCATTGTGAGCGGCCAGGCCACGCTCCTGTTGCGTGCCTATCTCAGCCTCACGGTCGTGATCCTCGGCGCGTTCTTCATCACCGCCCGTAACGGGACCGGGAACGTGATGTACCGTTTTACCCGCCTTGCGCTTGCGGCGGTGAACGGCGCCGGGTTGGTCTTCATCCTGCTTTTCGCACATATTGCATTCGCGGCGGGTGTGGCGACGACGATCCGTGCGGCCGTCGCGGCCTACCTGCTGGCGGCAATGATGGGGCTGCTCTGGGTTGGGCTCCTCAAGCTCAAATACAGTTGGCGGGCGGACCTGATCTGCATCGCGGCAACCATCCTCATGATCTGTGCCGCGGCGTGGTTCCTGCTTCAGCCACGCGACAGCTATGTGCTCGTGGGGTCTCTCGCCGGCAAGGTCGCGGTCACGACCGGCACGCCATCCGGGATCCTTGGCGCCGTCCGCTACGGGCAATTTCCCGGTGGCCCCGATACCGATGTGCCGCTGCGAACCTTTCGTGGCCCACAGGAAGCGATCGATGCGATCGGCAAGATCCCCGATGTCAGTGCAGCGCTTGTGCCGGCCGCAACAGCGCCGGGCAGGCTGCCCGTGCTGTGGCAAACGGAGGCGTTGAACGATCGCGACAAGGCGTTCGGCATTACGCTCGCAGTGCTGGCGATCGTGCTTGGCCTGCTGACCTTCGGCGGCCATATCCACCGCAGACATCCGCTCTCGATCGGGTCGGAATTCATCGTCGACACGATCCGTGGCATCCCGATGCTGGTTATCGTTCTCTATGTCGGCCTGCCGCTCGCCGGCGCGCTCAAGGACGCAACGCAGGGCGTGGTCGATCCGCCGAACCTGGTGCGCGGCATTGTCGCCATGGCGCTCGCCTATTCGGCCTATCTCGCCGAGATATTCCGCTCCGGCATCAATGCTATTCCCGCGGGTCAGATCGAGGCGGCGCACAGCCTCGGCCTCAATGGCTGGCGTACCGCCCGGCTGGTCGTGCTGCCGCAGGCCTTCCGCATCATCATCCCGCCGCTCGGCAACGAACTGATCGCCATCCTCAAGGACACGTCGCTGCTCTCGATCCTGTCGATCCGCGACATCACGCAGCGTATGCGGGAATTCCAGTCGGCAAGTTTCCTGCCGTTCGCGCCCTACAACTCAGCCGCCATCTTCTACATTTTCCTGACGCTGGCCGCGGCAAGCCTCGTCAGCACCATCGAGAGAAAATATGACATCAAGCATCGATAACGCACGCCGGACCCTCAACGCCCGCGCCTCCGGGCTGGCCTTTCCGCAAGGCTTCGTGTTCGGCGCCGCGACCGCAGCCTATCAGATCGAGGGCGCGCCTGACGCGGATGGCAAAGGCGAAAGCATCTGGGACCGGTTCTGCCGCGTTCCCGGCGTGATCGTCGACGGCTCCAGCGGCGATGTCGCCTGCGACCACTATCATCGCTGGAAGGAGGATATCGCCGTGCTCAAGGCCCTGGGCCTTGGCGCCTACCGTTTTTCCCTGGCATGGACGCGGCTTCTTGCCGAGGGTCGGGGCGAAGCCAACGCCAGGGGCATCGCCTTTTACGACCGGCTGATCGACGACCTGCTTGAAGCCGGCATCGAGCCCTATGCAACGCTCTACCACTGGGATCTTCCGCAGGCGCTGCAAGACCGCGGCGGCTGGTACAACCGCGACACCGCCACCGCCTTTGCCGACTATGCCGGGCTTGCCGCCCGCGGTTTTGGCGATCGCGTCAAGAAATGGGCGACGCTCAACGAGCCCTGGACCTTCTGCTGGTCAGGACATGCGACCGGCGAGGACGCGCCGGGATTGCGGGACGGCGTGAAAGGCGGTGTGGCCGCCAGCCATCATGCCTTGCTGGGGCATGGCCTGGCTGTTCCAGTCATCCGGGCCGAGGTGGCCGACGCTTCGGTTGGCATCGTCTTCGATCTCAATGTGGCGGAAGCCGCCACCGACGATCCGGGCGATGTGGCGGCGACACGGCGTTTCGACGGCGCCCAGAACCGCTGGTTCCTCGATGCCGTCTTCAAGGGCGCATACCCGCAGGACATGCTGGCGCTCTACGGCGATCTGTTGCCGCCGATCCATGCGCAGGACAATCAGATCATCGCCGCGCCGGTGGACTATCTGGGCATCAACATCTACCGCCGCTCGGTGATCGCCGCGGGTAACGAACTCGCGCCGCTCAGCTATCGACGGGTGCAACCGCAAGGCATCTATTCCGCTGTCGATTACGAAATCTGGCCGCGCTGCATGTACGACATCCTGCGCTATGTGAACGATCGCTATGCGCCGCCGGCAATCTACATTTCCGAGAACGGCGTCGCCACCACGCCGGAAAATGTTGGCGAGGACGGGCATGTCTGGGATGATTTGCGTGCCGCCTATTATGTCGACCATCTCGAGCAGGTGGCCAAGGCGGCAGCCGAGGGCGTGCCGGTGCGCGGCTATTTCGCCTGGACACTGACCGACAATTTCGAATGGGCTTATGGCTATACGACGCCCTTCGGCATCACCCATGTCGATTTCGCCACACAGCAGCGCCGCATCAAATATTCCGGCGAGGTCTACGCCATGATTGCCCGGCAGGAGACCGTGCCGGTCGCCAAGAGCGCCTGACTTGGCCGCAGACGGGCAAGGCGGCCGCACGGTCCTCATAACGGGCGCCGGGCGCGGGCTAGGCCGCGAGCTGGCACGGCAATACGCCCAGCATGGCTGGCACGTGATCGCGTGCGGGCGAACGCGTCCAGCCCAAGGTTTCGAAGATGGAACCGAGTTCCAGCCGCTCGATGTCGCCGATCCGGCTTCCATCTCCGACCTTGCGGTGCGTCTCGCCGGCAGGCCGCTGGATGTGCTTGTCAACAACGCCGCCATCCGCAGCGATATCCCCGGCCTGCACAGTTTCGCCCCGGATGAATTCCTGAAGCTCAT
Organism: Mesorhizobium sp. P2_E9; assembly: GCF_056403815.1. Classification (NCBI taxonomy): domain Bacteria; kingdom Pseudomonadati; phylum Pseudomonadota; class Alphaproteobacteria; order Hyphomicrobiales; family Phyllobacteriaceae; genus Mesorhizobium; species Mesorhizobium sp. P2_E9. The sequence continues at coordinate 239,241 of NZ_JBFUET010000005.1, read as the reverse complement.
GGCGACGAACACGCTCGGCCCGCTGTTGCTGGCGAGGGCGCTGCGACCGAACCTGGTGACGGGGCGTATGCGGACCATCGCCAATATCGGCAGCCGCGCCGGCTCGATGGCGGAAGGGCTGCTCGATGACTATGACGACGACTATGCCTACCGCTGCTCGAAGGCAGCGCTCAACATGGTCTGCGCCCAGCTGGCGCGGGATTTGCGCGTCGACGGGATAATGGTGTTGTCACTGCATCCGGGCTGGGCGAAGACCGATATGGGCGGCGATCATGCAGTGCTGGCGGTCGAGGACAGTGCGCGGGGCCTGCGCACGGTCATCGACAGCGCAACGCCTAGGGATAGCGGCTCATTCCAGACATTCGATGGCATACATATCGAGTGGTAGCCGAAGGGTCCCAGTCCATGCTGAATACCCCCGCAGGATCTTAGCGCGACGCCGTTTTTTCGAGTGCCGCTGTCGGCAGGGCCTTGCCTGTCGTGGGGTCGAACAAGCGGAGTGCTGTTTCATCGAAGGTGAGGCCGCGCTTTTCGCCCTTGGCGACCTGAGATCTTGGCGGCAGGCAGGCGGTCAGCCGCTGCGTGCCGATCCGGGCCGTCGTCACCAGTTCGGGGCCGGTCAGTTCGACAACCTCGATTTCCACGGGCAGTGACAAATCCGTCGCGACGCCGGTCGCGACACGAAGCGCTTCCGGCCTGATACCGACGACCACCGGAGCGCCTTCGCGCGCCGCGTTCGCGTAGCGTGCCGGCAGAGGGATCCGCACATCGGACTCTGCTATGGCCAGCTTTCCCTCGGCGATCACCGCCTGCAGCATGTTCATCGATGGCGCGCCGACAAAGCCGGCGACATATAGCGTCGCCGGCTCGTTGTAGATCTCTTCCGGCGTGCCAAGCTGCTCGATCCTGCCGTCGCGCATCACCGCGATGCGCGTCGCCAGCGTCATCGCCTCGATCTGGTCGTGGGTGACGTAGACGACGGTGGTCTGCAGCATCTGATGCAGGCGCTTCAACTCAGTGCGCATTTCCAGACGCAGCTTGGCGTCGAGATTGGACAGCGGCTCGTCGAAGAGGAAGACCTGCGGCTTGCGCACCAACGCCCTGCCGATGGCGACGCGTTGGCGCTGGCCGCCGGACAGCTGGCTCGGCTTGCGATCGAGCAAGGGCTCGATCTGCAGCAATCTTGCCGCCTCGTTCACCGCCTTTTCGCGTTCATCGGCGGCAACGCCGCGCATCTCCAGCCCGAAGCCGATGTTGCGACGGACCGTCAGGTTCGGATAGAGCGCGTAGGACTGGAAGACCATGGCGATGTCGCGGTTCTTGGGGTGGACGCCAAGGATCGAACGGCCGCCGATCAGCACATCGCCGCTTGTCGCTTCGGCCAAGCCCGCGATGATATTGAGAAGCGTCGATTTTCCGCAGCCTGAGGAGCCGAGCAGCACCAGGAACTCACCGCTCTGCAGCGCAATGTCGATGCCCTTCAGTGTTTCAACGCTGCCGTAGTTTTTGCGGACGTTGCGGATTTCAAGCGCGCTCATGCATGGATCCCTCGAGCTGCATCGGCCCACCATAGTTGCGGGGCAGAGTGGAAATGGCGCGCGACGCCACCTGCGTCGCGGCATTCAGCGAGACGGTCAGCGTCTGGTCCTGCGCCAGTGCGGCCAGGAAGGCCGCATTGAAGACGTCGCCAGCGCCAATCGTGTCGATGACCTTGACGTCGGGCGCGGTCGCCCTGACCATCGCGCCGCCCGGGCCGATGGCGATCGCCCCTTCAGGGCCGCGCTTGACGACGGCGGTTGCGCCTCCCTTCATGCTGGACTGGATCTGCCGCGCGGCTTCGACCGGATCGGGCAGGCCGGCCAGGGTCACTGTCTCCACCTCGTTGAACAGGGCAAGGTCGCAGCGCGCGAGCCATTTGCGCGCCGCCTTGCAGTTCGCTGGCGTCCAGCCTTGTATCGGCCAGCCGGTGTCCAGCGCCACCGCGATGCCGTGCCCATTCGCCCAGTCGAAGAACGCTTCGTAGTCGCGGGTGAGATCATCGGTGAGGAAGGAGCCGCACAGCAGCGCGTAGCCACCGGCGAGCCGCTTGCCGTCGAGCACCGAAATTACGTCGGCAAGGCTGAAGCGGGGCAGGTGGCCGCGCGTGGTGAAAAACGTCCTTTCGCCATCGGGATGGGTCATGCCGACCGAAAGGGTCGTGCTCTCGGGGCGCACCGGCCATTTGTCGGCGCGGGCGCCAAACGCCTCGCGCAGCCAGTGGCCGAACTGATCGTCGCCGACATTGGCGGCGATGGCGAAATCGACGCCCAGCGCCTGCCAGGCAAGCCCGGTGTTGCCGGCCTGTCCACCAACGCGCAATTCATCATGGTCGACGACGGTTTCCGTGCCCGCCTTCGGCCACGGCGCGACCGGGCCGACAATGAGGTCGACGTTGACGTTGCCGATCACAGCAAGCGGACGCATCACTCGCTCCTGGTGATCTTGGTGGAGCGGAGAGGCGTGCCGGCATTGTCGACACGGCTGTCGGCGAAAGCGATCATCAGGCGCTGTGCCACCGGCAGCATGGCGAAGATGGCGGCCATGCCGGAAGCCGGCTTAGACGATAGCGTGACGGCACCGGCGACGGGCGATTGCCCTGACGCGTCGAAGACGACGAGCGGTGCGCCGGCCTCGACGACGGAGGTGGCCATGGCGGTCACCAGTTCCGCGGTCGGGTCGTTGCCACGAAACAGGATGACGCCGATTTTTTGGCCGAGCATCTCCATCGGCCCATGCCGTAGCTGGCCGCCTTCGAGCGAAAAGCAGGGCAGCCGCGACAGTTCGGTGAGGCCAAGCGCCAGCGCTTCGGCGACGCCTTGCAACCTGCGGCCCGAAGTGACGATGCTCGTGACCTTGTCCAGCGCCGAGAGCGCTTGTGTGATGTCGTTGTCTTGTGGCTGGTTCAATGCCCCAAGCGCTGCCTTCGGGTCTTCGCCGAGTGCCGCCAGAATGGCCAGGTGCAAGGCGAAGGTTACGGTCAGGCTGCGGGTGGCGGCGAAGGCCTGTTCGGTGCCGCCGGCGCCGACCAGGCAAGACGCCGTGCGCGCCAGAAACGAGCCGCCTTCGAGCGTCAGGCCGAAAATATCAGCGGGGCTGTTGGCCTCCGAGAACCATCTGACGACTTCTGCGCTCTCGCCGGACTGCGAGGTGATGAGCACTGTCCTGCCGTTGAGCGGCAGCGGCTGACCGAGTTGTTCGGACAGCGGCAGCGCCAGCGCATCGATGCCGAGGGCACGATAGAGCGGCTCGACGGCGCGTCCGACCGCATGCGAGCCGCCCATGCCAAGCAGCAGCAGACGCCCGGTCTTCCTGATCGAAGCGGCAACGTTTGCCGCCATGGCAGCGTTGTTTTCGAACGAAGCACGCGCATCCGCGTGCTGGCGTGCCATTTCGCGGTCGATGGCGAGCAGTCCCGCCGGTCGAATTTTTGTTGCAGTCATCATCATCCTTTCACGCCGCCGCTGGTGAGGCCCGAAATCAGCGCGCGCTGCATGACCAGGCCGATCAGCACCGGCGGCAGGGCGGCCAGCACGCCGGCGGTGGCGATCAGCCCGTAGTCGGAAACACGGCCGCCGGCCAAATCGGCGATGGCGACGGTCAAGGTTTTCGCGCGCTGGTCGGAGGTGAACAGCAGCGCGTAGAAGAATTCGTCCCAGGCCAGCAGCACCGCAAACAGCGCCGATGTCGCCATCACAGGTGCGGCCAGCGGCAGCGTGATGATGCGCAAGGTCTGGAACAGGCCGGCGCCGTCGATCATCGCCGCCGCCTCGATCTCGCGCGGGATCGAATCGAAGCCGGACTTCATCAGCCAGGTGGTGAAGGGCGCCAATATGGTGAGATAGACCAACGCCAGGCCGAAGACATTGTTGAGCAGGCCGAGATGCGACAGGCCCATATAGAGCGGCACGGCGAGTGCCACCGGTGGCAGCATGTAGGTGGCAATGACCATCGACAGCGACCAGCCGATCGCCGGCGTGCGCGACACCGCCCAGCCGGCGGGGATCGCCAGGGCTAGCGCCGCCAGCGTCGCCATGCCGGCGATCTCCAGGCTGTTGCGCAACGATGAAGTGAAGGCGGCACCGGCGCTGTTTTCGGCTGTCGACAGCAATACCTTGTAGCGCGAGAAATCGGCCGCCTGTGGCCACCAGCGCAGCGGCTTGGCGGCGAGATCGGCGGCCGGCGAAATGCTCATGATGAACAGCCAGGCGATGGGCGCCAGGATGACGGCGGCCAGCAGCAAAGCGCAGGCATAGATGAAGACGGTGAATGCAAGGCTCTTGCGTTCCATCAGGTGGCGCTCCCTGCGGTCTTCCTGACCAGCGCCGCATAGGCGACGGCGAGCACAGTGACGAGCAAGGTGACGATCAGCGCCAGCGATGCGCCGGAGCCGGCGCGCTGGAAGGAGAAGGCTTCCTGATAGACGAGGATCGACAGCGTGCGCGTGCTGTTGGCCGGGCCGCCGCGGGTCATGACCCAGATGATGTCGAAGACCTTGAAGGCCTCGATGGTGCGCAACACCAGCGCCACCATCAGCGGCCCGGCGAGATAGGGCAGGATGACGAAGCGGAAACGGTTGAACGGTCCCGCACCGTCGACGAGCGAAGCGGCGGTGATGTCGCGCGGCACCGCCTGCAGGGCGGCGAGCGCAATCAGCGCCACCAGCGGAAAGTTCTTCCAGCAATCGGCGACGATCAGCGCCGCCAGCGCCGTTCCCGGCTCACCCAGCCAGGAGCGGTAGGCGTCGATGAGATTGAGTTGCGTCAAGGCGGCATTCAACGCGCCATATTCGGGATTGTAGATCAGCCGCCACAGCGTGGCGTTGACCACGGTCGGCAATGCCCAGGGCAGGATCATCAAGGCGCGCAGGACGGCGCGGCCGTGGAACTGCTGGTTGAGCAGCAGGGCGGCGAGCACGCCGATCACCATTTCGGCGGCAACCGAAATCACCGCGAACAGCGTCGTGGTGACCAGCGTGCGCGAGAAATTCGGGCTCGACAGCATGTTGGTATAATTGTCGAAGCCGACGTAATTGCCGCCGGTGCCGACCAGCTTGGCGTCGGTAAAGGACAGGTTGACCGTATCGACCAGCGGCCAGCCGATGACGGCGACCATGACCACGAGCAGCGGCAGCATCAGCAGCCACGCGCGGGTTGTCATCCAGGTGCTCGACATCGGAGCAGCCTCTCTCATTCATCGCGATTTCAGACATAACACGGGCGGCACTAGGCCGCCCGTATCGAGAACAAGACTACCTCAGAGGCCGCTGTTCTTGGCGGCTGTGTTCAAGGCATCCTCCGGCGAAGACTGGCCGAGCAGCGATTCCTGGATCGCCTGCTGCAGCGCGGTCGACAACTCCTGATACTTTGGCGTGGTCGGACGCGGATACATGGCGGCCAAGCCGAGCTTGGCGGCGGCAATCAGTTCTTCCTGGCCCTTGGTGACGGCCGGGTCGTCATAGGAAGAGGCCCAGATCGGCAGCGAGAGCTTGGCATACTGGTTCTGCGTCGCCTGCGAGGTCATGTATTCGATGTATTTCCAGGCTTCGTCCGGATGCTTCGAGACCGCGGTGACGCCGAGGCCCATCGAGCCGTTGACGGCCGAGACTTCGCTGATGCCCGTGACGCCTGGCGCCGGCACGACGCCGACCTTGCCCACGACCTTCGAGTCCTTCGGGTCGTTGGCCATATTGTACATGTAGGTCCAGTTCAGCGCGAAGGCGGCGTCGCCGTTTTCAAAAACCTTGCGCACGTCCTCTTCCAGGAATTCCTTGGAATTCGGATTGGTGAGGCCGGACTTGTAGCTGTCGACCATGTATTTCAGCGCCGAGAGGCCGCCGCCATTCTGGAAGTCCGGCTTGCCGTCCTTGAGGAAGTCGCCGCCATAGGCGCTGACCAGCGTGGTGTAGTCGCAGATCGCGGCTTCGGCCTGCGACCAGCTCCAGGCGATCGGTGTCTTCAGCAGGCCCTTGTCCTGGATGATCTTGGCCTGTGCGCCGAGCTCTTCCCAGGTCTTCGGCGGCGTCTTGATGCCGGCCTTTTCCAGGATGTCCTTGTTGTAGAACAGATATTTGGTGTCGAGGATCCAGGGCATACCATAGTACTTGCCGTCATACTGGACCGTGGTCCAGGCGCCCGGCAGCACGCCCTTCTTCATATCGTCGGTGATCTTGGACGAGACATCGACCAGCACCTTGTTGGTGGCGTATTCAGCAGGCCAGATGACGTCGAACAGCACGACGTCATAACCGCCGCCCGAGCCTTGCGCGAGCACCGTCTTGTCGTGCAGGCCCTCATAGGGGACGAATTCGAGATTGACCTTGACGTCCGGGTTGGCCTTGGTGAAGGCGTCCGTCATGGCGCGCACGTCGGCCTCGCTATAGGCAGCCTGCGCCATGAATAGAGCGTTGAGCGTCGTTTCGGCGAAAGCGTGGGGGACGAGCAGTCCTCCGGCGAAGACCGCGCCGACCAGTGTTTTGGTGATTGTCTTAAGCATCTACTTCTCCCATTTCCGGCGTTGATGGGGCGGCGATGCTGATGTTTCGCATCGTCTTCCCGGATCCATGTCGCGTGACCTGATGGTTACCCGGCTGACCAGTGGCGACAGGCTGGGAGCCTTTGGCCATCTTGTTTTTGGGTCATTCGGTTTGCATTAAGTCAACTCGCTTGACTTAATTAGTCGATCAATATTCTAATGGAGTCAAGAGGGGAAACGCCGGTGGACGACATCAGCCCGATCCGCGCCAAAAGCGGCACTAATCAGGAAGGCACCAGCGCGCACAACCGCCGGGTCATGATCGAGGCGTTGCGTCTCAATGGCGCGCTGTCGCGGGCTGATCTGGCGCGGGCGACGCAGCTCACCAAGCAGGCTGTCTCCAACATCATCGAGGATCTCGAAAGCGACGGCCTGGTGGTCGCGCTCGATGCGGTGCGCAAGGGCAGGGGGCAACCTTCGACCCCCTACAGGCTGGTGCCCGAAGGTGCCTTCGCCATAGGCCTGCATATCGACCGCCATCTGACGCGCGCGGTGGCCGTCGACCTGATGGGCAGCGTATTGGCGCGGGCCGAGGCGAACCTGCCTTTCGATGAGCCGTCGAAGGGCGTCGAGATCATCCTAAAGCTGATCGCTGGTGTCCGTCGCGACCTGGCCGGCATTTCGGCCCAGTCGGAAAAACGGCTGGTCGGTCTCGGCGTTGCCATGCCGGGCCCTTTCGGCCTGAAGAATTCCGACGACAAATGGATGATGCCGGCCTGGCAGAAATTTCCGCTGCTGGAGACGCTGGCCAAAGGCACGGGACTGAATGTCGGCCTGCAGAACGACGCCGCCGCCTGCGCGACGGCGGAGCGCATCGTCGGTGCCGCGCACGGCGTCGATCACGCGGTCTGCCTCTATGTCGGCTACGGCATCGGCGCCGGACTGATCCTCAATGGCGAGCTTTACAGCGGCGGCCATGGCAATGCCGGCGAAATCGGCATGGCGCTGCTGGCGCCGGCCGGTCCGGGCTCGACGCCGCTCGAGCACCGCGCGTCGCTGGCCTCGCTCTACCAGCATCTCGGCCTCAACCCGGCGAACAGCGATATCTACGAACAGATGAACGCCCTGGTGCTGACCGAGAACCCTGGGATGATGGCCTGGATCGACGGGGCGGCACATGATCTGCGCTGGAGCGTGCATCTCATCGAAACGATCTTCGATCCACAGACCGTCATCTTGACCAGCGGTGCGCCGGAAGCGCTGGCGCGCCGGCTTGTCGAGGCGATGCATCCGCTGCTGCCGTCTATCGCCGACCGGCCGGGCCGGAACCTGCCGCGCCTTCAGCTTGGCACCACCGATCCCTGGTCGATCGCGCTCGGCGCGGCCGCGGCGCCGATCAGCCGCGCCTTCGATCCGCTGTTCTCGGCGATCCTGAAGACAAGCCCCGGTCCGGTGTAGCGGCGTCGAGGACCTGAAAGCACGTCGCTTCGAGCCGGCGTGTCGTTCATCCAAACCCGAAGTCACCTCTGAGCGACATGCATCAAAGCCGGCTGTCGGCGTCACACAGGGTTCATCGACCGGACATAGCGTCTTTCTCAGTTCTTTGCTGCAAGGCAATAGGAGTGGGACATGGTGGACATAATTTCCAGTGAAGCGGGGATTCCGAGACCGGATCATCCGCTCGATAGTTCGGGCAGCGCCAAGTGGTTCCTGCCGGCCTTCGGCGTGCTGGTTCTGGTCGGCGTGGTCTATGTCAGCTACGCGTTGAGCCAGGATCTGGCGGTGGCCAAGACCGTGCCGTGGATCCTGCTCGGCATCGCCTTGCTGATCGCGCTCGGCTTCGAATTCGTCAACGGTTTCCATGACACCGCCAATGCGGTGGCGACCGTCATCTACACGCGCTCCCTGCCGGCAGAATTCGCCGTCATGTGGTCCGGCGCCTTCAATTTCCTCGGCGTTCTCACCTCCAGCGGCGCGGTCGCCTTCGGCATCCTGTCGCTGCTGCCGGTCGAGCTGATCCTGCAGGTCGGCTCCTCCTCCGGCTTTGCCATGGTGTTCGCGCTGCTCGTCGCCGCGATCCTGTGGAACCTCGGTACCTGGTTCCTCGGCCTGCCGGCCTCGAGTTCGCACACGATGGTCGGCTCGATCATCGGCGTCGGCCTCGCCAACCAGTTCATGGCGCCTGCCGGCAGCGCCACCAGCGGCGTCGACTGGTCGCAGGCGACCAATGTCGGCGTGACCTTGCTGGTGTCGCCGATCATCGGCTTCTTCGCCGCGGCCATCCTGCTCTATGCAATGAAGCTGCTGGTGCGCAATCCGGCGCTCTACGAAGCACCGAAGGGCAATGCCCCACCGCCCTGGTGGATCCGCGCCTTGCTGATCTTCACTTGCACCGGCGTCAGCTTCGCGCATGGCTCGAATGACGGCCAGAAGGGCATGGGCCTGATCATGCTGATCCTGATCGGTGTGGTGCCTACGGCCTATGCGCTGAACCGTACGCCCGACATCAACTATCTCGAAGCCTACAAGGCGGCTTCGGTCAGCGTCGAGACTGCGTTGGGCAAATACGTCAAGCCCGGTGTTACCATTGCCGATGCCAAGGCCGCCAAGGCGGCCGTTAAGGATGCCGTGCGCACCCGGACCTGGAGCGACCAGACGACCGTCGCGCTGCAGACCTACATTCACAACACGACCGCTTCGCTGCAGCCTTATGTATCGGTCGACAATGTGCCGACCGATCTGGTCAGCAACGCCCGCAATGACATCTACCTGATCGGCGAGGCGCTCAAGCTGATCGACAAGAAGCAGTTGCTGCCAATGGAGGCCACCGATCTCAAGGCGGTGACCGACTATCACAAGGCCGTCGACAACGCGACGAAGTTCATCCCGATCTGGGTGAAGGTTGCGGTCGCCCTGGCGCTTGGGCTCGGCACCATGGTCGGCTGGAAACGCATCGTCGTCACCGTCGGTGAGAAGATCGGCAAGAGCCATCTGACCTATGGCCAGGGTGCGGCGGCCGAGCTCGTCGCCATGGTGACCATCGGCATGGCCGACCGGCTCGGTCTGCCGGTGTCGACAACCCATGTGCTGTCGTCGGGCGTCGCCGGAACGATGGCCGCCAACGGCTCGGGCCTGCAATGGGCGACGGTGCGCAACTTGCTGCTGGCCTGGGTGCTGACCCTGCCGTGCTCGATCACGCTCGCCTTCGTGCTGTTCATCATCTTCCGCCAGGTGTTCTGAGCGGGCGTATAAGCGTCCAAACAAAAGGCAGCGCCGGTCGCCGGCGCTGCCTTTTTTCTTTGAGCGAGCACTGTATTGAAGGGGGGATTTCGAGGCGGTATTTGCGTTTGTATTGACGCGGAACACGCCTACGAGATTGGCTGAAACGCCTGACGCTTCGTCATCCTGGGGCGGAGCAAGGAGCGCAGCGACGCGGCACAGACCCGAGGATCCATGCCGGGACTCCTGAGCGTTGCTGCGGTGCAGAATTCTGCTCGTTGCACCCTTTGGCTGAGGTCGCGGCATGGATCCTTGGGTCTTCGCTCCGCTTCGCGTCGCTACGCCCAAGGATGACGAAGTTTGGAGGCGTCAGCCAATCTCAAACGTTGGCGACGGCCGCTCAAACGAATCTCGGCCAATAAGGCTGAACCGTCGAGAATCAACGGCCTGCGCAGTCTCAGGTCGGATCCTCGCGATGCAGATCGTGGATGGCAACGCCATCGACATTGGTCGGCATCGTCAGCCATTTGCGATGGCGCAAGGTGCGCTGCGTGTCTTCCAGGCCCGTGTCCCAATGCTCGCGCATCGAGGTGCCGGAGAACTCGTAGTCCTTGGCATGCCCCTCATAGCCTTTGTGCTGGTAGATGAGGTGCACGATGTTGACGATGCCGGCATCCGAATAGTCGGCGATCAGCGCTTCTTCCGCCGGCGTCAGCCGCTCCTTCGGCACGCGCTTGAGCGCATCGAGCAGCCGCATCTTCAGGCTATGGATGCGTTTGAAATTGTCGGTGTTCTGGCGCGTGCGGCTCGAATACATGATGTCCTTGTGGCGCGACAGCACGTCCGGCATGCTGCGCGGCAGCACTCCACGGGCGCTGAACAGGTCGACCTGGAACACCAGCGACGAACGGTCCTCGTCCTGGTCGAGCAGATATTGCAGCGGCGTGTTGGAGACGATGCCGCCATCCCAGTAATATTCGCCTTCGATGCGGATCGACGGGAAGGCCGGCGGCAGCGCGCCGCTGGCCATGATGTGCTCGGGTCCGATGCGGACCTTCTCGGTGTCGAAATAGACGAAGTTGCCGGTGCGGACGTTGACCGCGCCGACGCTCAGCCGCTTCTTGCCGTCGTTCAGCACGTCGAAATCGATCAGGCTCTCCAGCGTGTCCTTCAGCTCAGCGGTGTCGTAGAAGCTGGTGGCACCCTCGGCGCCCTGCGGCTCGAGCCAGGGATTGGGGTTGCGCGGCTTGAAGAAGCCGGGCTGGCCCATGGTCATCGTCATCCATGAGGACGTACGGTTGCGGATATCGCGATAAATGTCGCCTTCAGGCGTGTAGGACCAGATCTTGCGACCCGAGATGGTCTGCCAGAACTGTTCGAGGCGCTGCAGGCGGCGGCTGGGCTCATTGCCGGCGATGATCGAGGCGTTGATGGCGCCGATCGAGACGCCGGACAGCCAGCTCGGCTCGCAGCCGGCATCCGCCAGCGCCTGGTAGACGCCGGCCTGATAGGCGCCGAGCGCGCCGCCGCCCTGGAACACCAGGGCGATGCGGTCATACTGCGCCGAGATCTCCGCGATCGTGGCGGCGGCTTCCTTGTTTCGGTTGCGCTCAAGCACGAATTTTCTCCGGCTGGGTTGTGCTGGCTGCGAGCCGGCTGTGATCGCTGAGATAGTCGTGCACGACCTCGCCCAAGCCAAGCGTCAGATCAGCCTTGAAGTGGACTGCGGAGACGATGTCGAGAACCGGCAGCTTTGCCACGTCGGCCATGACATGTGGCCGAAGGTCGAGTGCCGCGGGCGCCGTCCAGGCTTCCTTCAGCGTGATGTCGGTGAGGTAGTAGCGCACCAGCTCACAGATGCGCGGCGTGCCGTCGACATGCGGGATGATCTTGATCAGGAAATTGGGAGCGGCGAGTGCTGCGAGCACGGAATCGTGATCGGCTTCCCGGTGCTTGTAGCCCATCGTGCCGGTGGCGCACAGGACGCTGCCATAGTGCAGCGTACCGACGATCACCTCGCCTTCATGGACGATCTTTGGATTGGCCAGCTTCTTGGGAAAACCCCAGAGTTCACGGCCGCCGGCGATCGGCGCATCGTCGTCGAGATACATCGAATGGACGTAGCCGCCATGCTGGCCCTTGTACTTCACCGGGATGACCTGGCCGGTCTCGGTGTAGTCGCCGAAGCCGGTCGAGTTGGGCATGCGGATGAATTCATACTTGACCAGCGGCTCGTCGATCTCCAGCGGCGCCGGCACCACGGCTTCGAGCGCCTCGCGCGTCGTGCGGTAGGTGATGATGATGTATTCGCGGTCGAAGAAACGGTAAGGCCCAGGCGGGAAAGATGGATTGGTCAGCGGCATCGCATAGGCGCGCTTCACGACATCGGCGATTTCCAAGCTGCACCCCCAAGGTTTTGTCAGGTGAATTTCGTTTCAGGAATGACGGCGCGAATGCGCAACCGATTATGTTGCACGGCACCATGACAATGCCGTGTCAGCCCGAGGACCATGGTTTCGCAGCGGTCGAGGGCCATGCTGGGGCTGTCGTCTGGCTGTAATCGCATCGACACATGGCTCTGTCATTGTCATGTTGCGACGCACAATTGTATCTCTCATTTCCCTCCCACCTCTCGCGAGATCACCATGGGTTCCCTGTCTTCGAAGAATGCCCTCGTCACCGGGTCGACCAGCGGTATCGGCCTGGCCATCGCCCGCGCCTTTGCCGCCGAGGGCGCCAATGTCACCATCAACGGCCTTGGCGATGCCGCTGCCATCGAGCAGGAGCGCGCCGGCATCGAGAAGGATTTCGGCGTCAAGTGCCGCTATTCCGATGCCAACATGATGGATGGCGCGGCAGTGGCCGCCATGGTGCATGATGCCGAGGCGGCGTTCGGCAGCCTCGACATCCTGGTCAACAATGCCGGCATCCAGCACGTCGCGCCGATCGAGGAGTTTCCCGACGACAAGTGGGAAGCCATCATCCGCATCAATCTTCTGGCGGCCTTCTATGCCATCAAGGCGGTGGTGCCCGGCATGAAAGCACGCAAATGGGGCCGCATCATCAACACAGCGTCGGCACACGCGCTGGTCGCCTCGCCGTTCAAGTCGGCCTATGTCTCGGCCAAGCACGGCATTGCAGGCCTGACCAAGACGGTGGCGCTGGAAACCGCGCAGGACGGCATCACCGTCAACGCCATCGCGCCGGGCTATGTCTGGACGCCGCTGGTCGAAAAGCAGATCCCCGACACGATGAAGGCGCGCGGCATGACCGAAGATCAGGTCAAGCATGACGTGCTTCTGGCTGCACAGCCGACGAAGGAATTCGTCACCGTCGAGGAACTTGCGGCGCTGACACTGTTCCTGTGTTCGGATTCCGCCAGGCAGATCACCGGTACGTCTTTACCGATGGATGGCGGCTGGACGGCACAGTAGAGGATAGCCAGGGCGTTCCCGGCTGGGGCCGACGGGCATCAACAGGCAAGCGTTCGGTCAGGTCCATGAAAATCATCCAGCTCTCCGATCCGCATCTGATGACGCCGGGTGGCCTTCTCTATGGCTCCGATCCGCTGGCAAGACTGGAGGCCTGCCTTGCCGACATCGGCAAGAACCATGCCGATGCCGAGCTGGTGGTGATATCAGGCGACCTGACCAATGATGGCGAGCGCGCAGCCTATGCGGCGTTGCGGGAGAGGCTGGCGCAATTTTCTCCGCCCTGCCGGTTGATGCTCGGCAACCACGATGACCGGGCGTTATTTCTGGAGATGTTCCCGGAGGCTGTCACCGAGCGCGGGTTCGTGCAGAGCGTGTTCGACGGCAGCGAGGGCCGCCTGATCCTGCTCGACACGCTGGACAGCGGCCATGTCGAGGGCAGGCTGTGCGCGGCGCGGCTCGAATGGCTGGACGAAATGCTCAGGGAAGCGCGCGGCCCGGCCTTGCTGTTCATGCACCATCCGCCGTTCCGGATACATATGCCGGTGCTTGACGAGGTAAGGCTCGCCGATGCCGATGCCTTCCATGAGGTGCTGTCGCGCCATGGCAATGTCGGCCACATCTTCGCCGGACATGTCCATCGGCCGATCGCCGGCAGCTGGCGTGGCATACCGGTCAGCACGCTGCGCAGCACCAACCACCAGACCGCGCTCGATTTTTCGCAGAGCTGGAGCCTGGGCCACGAGCCGCCCGCCTATGCGGTGATCTTCATCGATGCCGATGGGGTGATCGTGCATTTCCACGATTTTTCCATCGCCGGCTGATGCATATGCCGCCAACAGGATCAGGACGCTGATCATCTTCAGGCTGAAGTCGCGAGGCTGCCTTGCACGCTACCTTCTGGGCGTTCGAAAGTCGATAACGACGGGGGGTGGCGCTGTTTTTCCAGCAGGCGAGGATGGACAGGACCACGTCGATGTCGTCGACCATTTCGAGGCCGACGCGATGGCTTGGCCCAATGCCCGACGCGCTGAATTGACGGCAAGATGCCGGATCTGGATCAGCGCCTGCGCATAGGTGATCTGCGACCGGTCGCTGACCATCGCGACCTTGTCACCATGAGCGGCGAAGGCCTCCAGTATCCGCCGGCCAAAACTCATTGCTGGTGCTGGACTTTTGTCGCCCCGGGTCTTTCCATGAGGAAAGCGAGAATCTCGGCATCAATCGCGTCCATGTTGGCCTTGCGGAACTTGCTGTGCGTGCCCGGCATCACGACCGTTTTCACGCTCGCCTTGTCGGACGCCCAGCCCTTGTAATCCTTCACCGTGGTGGCGCCCCATTCGGAACTGGCCAGGATGAGGACGTCGCAGGGATAGGAGGAAGGTACGAAGCCTGCCGCTGCCTGCAGGAGCGTGCTCTTGTACGCCTTTTTGCGCAGATGTCGCCCGAGGCGTGTCTGTCCCAGTCCCATCGTGCCCATCGCGTCGCGCAACAGCCGCCAGTAGATCACCTTGCGAATCACCGCCGAGATCGAAGAAATTGTCGTCGAGACCGATCGAGGGAATCTGCAATTCCGTGGCGAAGATGCTGGCAATCGCATGCGCCGGTCCGTCGCCCGGCGATGCAACAGGCCGAACCCGTTGTTGGACATTCATCGGAAAGCCCCTGCCGATGCCTATCCCTGCCTTTTACGCACGGATGGTCCAGCGAACAAGCCTTGGCAGACTTTGCCGGAAGTGATGGCGTCAAAGCATCTTACTTTTTGTGATGGTGTTGTGCGTCCGGAACCGGTCGGCGGGCTGCGCGATATCGGACTTTCACTACCGCTTTTCGTCTCCGCTCCCGTCTGCGGGGAAAGAGCCGCAAAAGCATACAGATTTGGACATTAGTCTTGACAGAAATACAGATGTTCAATACCGGTCAAGCGAATGAACAAGCCTGCAATGTGGGAGGAATGAGCGGTATGGCTTCCAATGTTTCGTTGACGGGCCTTGCCCGCGATCTCGAAGAACGCGGCAAGTCGGGCAAGCCCATCCGCATCGGTTTGATCGGCTCCGGCGAGATGGGAACCGACATCGTCACCCGCGTCGCCCATATGTCCGGCATCGAGATCGGTGCCATTTCCGAACTGAACCTGCCGACCGCCAGCAGGGCGGTGGATATCGCCTTCCAGGAAACCGGGCATGCGCGCGAAGTCTCGAACGCTTCGGCGATGACGGCGGCCATGGAGGCCGGCAAGGTGGCGGTCACCAACGACGCCAGCCTGGTCATCAACAATGATCTGATCGACGTCGTCATCGATGCCACCGGTGTTCCCGCCGTCGGTGCGGAGATCGGCTTGCGCGCCATGGAGCATGGCAAGCATCTCGTGATGATGAATGTCGAGGCCGACGTCACCATCGGCGCCTATCTCAAGAGCGAGGCGGACCGGCTCGGCGTCACCTATTCGCTGGGCGCCGGCGACGAGCCGTCCTCGTGCATGGAACTGATCGAATTCGTCTCGGCCATGGGGCATCCGATCGTTGCCGCCGGCAAGGGCAAGAACAATCCGCTCAACATCGACGCCACGCCGCCCGCCTATGAGGAAGAGGCCAAGCGCCGGCACATGAATGTGCGCATGCTGGTCGAATTCGTCGATGGTTCGAAGACCATGGTCGAGATGGCGGCGATCGCCAATGCCACCGGGCTGGTGCCCGACAAGGCCGGCATGCATGGCCCCGCGGCAACGCTCGGCGAACTGTCGAAAGTACTGGTGCCTGAAAAGGATGGCGGCGTGCTGTCCAGGGTCGGCGTCGTCGACTATTCGATCGGCAAGGGCGTCGCGCCCGGCGTTTTCGTCGTTGCCGACATGTCGCATCCGCGCATTTCGGAGCGCATGGAAGATCTGAAGATGGGCAAGGGCCCATACTTCACCTTCCACCGCCCCTATCACCTGACCTCGCTCGAAGTGCCGCTGACCTGCGCCCGCGTCGTGCTCTACGGCAAGGCCGACATGGTGCCGCTGGCAAAGCCGGTGGCCGAAGTCGCCGCCGTGGCCAAGAAGGACATGCAGCCCGGCGAGAAACTCGATGCGATCGGCGAATATTGCTACCGCGCCTGGATCATGACGGCGCCGGAAGCGCATGCCGCCAAGGCCATTCCCTGCGGCCTGCTGCAGGGCGGCTCGGTGACGGCGCCGATCAAGAAGGGCGAACTCATCACCTATGCCAATGCGGCCCCGGCTCCAGGCTCCAAGATCGCCGAACTGCGCGCCCGCCAGGACAAGCTCGTCTACGGAACCGTGGAGGCGTGATCATGGCCGGAGCCAGCAAAGCCGTTGCGGACAGTCGCGCCAACCTGCCTTTCGTCTATCGCCAGTACAGCGCCGAGCAGCTCAAGCAGGTGCTCTACAAGATGTACCTCATCCGCCGCTTCGAAGAGGGTGCGGAGGAAAGCTACACGCGCGGTCTCATCCACGGCACCATGCATCTGTCGATCGGCCAGGAAGCCAGCGCCATGGGCATCTGCATGCCGCTTGGCGAGGATGACCAGATCACCTCGACGCATCGCGGCCATGGCCACTGCATCGCCAAGGGCGCCGAGGTGAAGCGCATGTTCGCCGAGTTCTTCGGCAAGACCACTGGCTACTGCAAGGGCCGTGGCGGTTCGATGCACATTGCCGATGTCGCCAAGGGCAATCTCGGCGCCAACGGTATTGTCGGCGGCGGCATTCCGATCGCCGTTGGTGCGGCGCTCTCTTCCAAGATGATGAAGACCGGCAAGGTCGTTGTCTCCTTCTTCGGCGACGGCGCCAACAATGAAGGCGCCTTCCACGAGGCGCTCAACATGGCGGCGGTCTGGAAGCTGCCGGTCATTTTCGTCTGCGAGAACAATGGCTACGGCATGTCGACGTCGACGGCCCGCTCGACGGCGGTCAAGAACATCGCTGACCGCGCCGCTGCCTATTCGATGCCCGGCGTCATCGTCAACGGCAACATTTTCTCGGAGGTCGCCGAGGCGTCCTACAAGGCTGTCGAGCGTGCCCGTGCGGGCGAGGGGCCGACGCTGATCGAATCCAAGACCTACCGCCATCGCGGCCATTCCAAGAGCGATCGCAACCGCTATCGCACCAAGGAGGAGATCGAGGACTGGATGTCGAACCGCGATCCGATCACGCTGTTCGAGAGCGAGCTGCGGGAATTCGGCTTCATCGACGACAAGGGCATAGAGGCCATCCGCGGCGCCGTGGCGCAGGAGATCGCCGACGGCATCGAATTCGCCAAGGCGAGCCCGTCGCCTGACGTCGGCGAGACCGGGAATTACGTGTATACGGAGCAGTCGTGATGGACGCGATGGTGCGTGAACTGAGCTACGCCCAGGCGATCCAGGAAGCCATGGCGATCGCCATGGACATGGACGAACGCGTCTTCCTGATGGGCGAGGACATCGGCGTCTATGGCGGCGCCTTCCAGGTGACTGGCGATCTGGTCGAGCGCTTCGGCGCGGAGCGCGTCATCGATACGCCGATTTCGGAACTGGGAGGGGCGGGCGTCGCCGTCGGTGCGGCCCTCACCGGCATGCGGCCGATCTTCGAGTTCCAGTTTTCCGATTTTGCAACGCTTGCCATGGAGCAGATCGTCAACCAGGCGGCCAAGATGCGCTTCATGCTGGGCGGCGAGGTTTCGGTGCCCGTGGTGATGCGCTTTCCTGCTGGCTCCGGCACCGGTGCGGCGGCCCAGCACAGCCAGAGCCTGGAAGCCTGGCTCGGTCATGTGCCGGGCCTGAAGGTCATCCAGCCGGCGACGCCCTATGATGCCAAGGGCATGCTTCTGGCGGCGGTCGCCGATCCCGATCCGGTGATGATCTTCGAGCACAAGCTGCTCTACAAGATGAAAGGCCCGGTGCCCGAAGGCTATTACACCGTGCCGATCGGCAAGGCGGATATCCGCCGCGAGGGCCGCGATCTCACCATCGTCGCCACATCGATCATGGTGCACAAGGCGCTTGAAGCGGCGGCTGCCCTGGAAGCCGAGGGCATCGATATCGAAGTCGTAGATCTCAGGACCATCCGGCCGATGGACAAGCAAACCGTCATCGACAGCGTCAAGAAGACGTCGCGGCTGATGTGCGTCTACGAGGCCGTCAAGACACTGGGCATCGGCGCCGAGGTCAGCGCCATGATCGCCGAGAGCGAGGCGTTCGACTATCTCGACGCCCCAATCATGCGGCTGGGCGGCGCGGAGACGCCGATCCCCTACAATCCGGAGCTCGAAAAGGCGACGGTGCCGCAGGTTCCCGACATCATCTCCGCCGCGCGCGACCTCGTGAAAGGGGTTCGCTGAGACATGCCGACCGAAGTCATTCTTCCCAAGGTCGACATGGACATGGCGACCGGACAGATCTCGCGCTGGTTCGCCGAAGAAGGCGCCCGGGTCAAGAAGGGCGATGTGCTGTTCGAGATCGAGACCGACAAGGCGGCGATGGAGATCGATGCGCCGGCCAGCGGCGTGCTGCGGGACGTGACTGGCAAGGAAGGCGTCGATATTCCGGTCGGTGCGCCCGTGGCCTGGATCTATGCCGATGACGAGGCTTATGGAGGCAAGCAAGCGCTTCCCTCCCCCCTCGAGGGGGAGGTGTCCGCGAAGCGGACGGAGGGGGTCGCCTCAAGAGGCACCTCCCAGTCCAGCACCGCCCTGGCGCCGAGCCCGGTCGAACCGACCCCACCCGACCGGCCGTTGGCCGGCCACCCTCCGCTCGAGGGGGAGGGGAAAACCCGCGCCACACCTTTGGCGCGTCGTCTGGCTCGCGAAGCTGGGCTGAACCTGTCAGCCCTGACAGGCACCGGCCCATACGGCCGCGTCGTAAAAGCTGATATCGACGCCGCGCTTTCCTCCTCCCTTGAGGGGGAGGCGTTCGCGAAGCGGACGGAGGGGGTCGCCTCAGAAGGCACCTCCCTGGCACCGAGTCCGATCGAGCCGACCCCACCCGACCGGCCTGCGGCCGGCCACTCTCCCCTCAAGGGGGAGGGGGACGTTCTGCGCCTCTTCGAACCCGGTTCCTACGAACTCGTCCCGCATGACAACATGCGCAAGACCATCGCGAGGCGTCTCGTCGAGGCCAAGACCACCATCCCGCATTTCTACCTGACGCTCGACTGCGAACTCGACGCCCTGCTGGCGCTGCGCACGCAGATCAATGCGGCGGCTCCCGTCAAGAAGACCGGCGAGCAGTCCAATGGGGGTGAGGCGCCAGCCTACAAGCTGTCGGTCAACGACATGGTCATCAAGGCTTTTGCCGTGGCGCTGAAGGCGGTGCCGGATGCCAATGCGTCCTGGACCGAGAGCGCCATGGTCAAGCACAAGCATGCCGATGTCGGTGTTGCCGTCTCGATCCCCGGCGGCCTGATCACGCCAATCATTCGGCATGCGGACGAAAAGACGCTGTCCACCATCTCCAACGAGATGAAGGATCTGGCGAGCCGCGCGCGCAGCCGCAAGCTGAAGCCGGAAGAGTATCAGGGCGGCACCACGGCGGTGTCCAACCTCGGCATGTTCGGCATCAAGGATTTTGCCGCCGTCATCAACCCGCCGCATGCGACGATCCTGGCGGTGGGGGCGGGCGAAGAGCGGGCTGTGGTCAAGAATGGCGAGATCAAGATCGCGACCGTGATGTCGGTGACCTTGTCGACCGATCACCGGGCCGTTGACGGAGCACTCGGTGCCGAACTGCTGGTCGCCTTCAAGCGGCTGATCGAGAACCCGATGGGCATGCTGGTTTAAGGGCAGCCGAAGCGCCCTTTGGGGAGCGCCGGGAAAGCATCGTTCCGGGTATCCCGTTGTGCCAAGAAATCAGTGGCCACAATGGTCATGAGGCTCGCGGAAGGCCAATTCCGCGGGCCCTGTTGTCGTGCAGTGAGAGCCAGGTTGTCGCTTGATCTGATCGCGCAGGTGCACTGTCATCCACCAGTCATATGCGCCGTGCAGGGAGGGAGACGGGAACCGGCCATGACGCCGGACCGCTCATGCATGGACAAGACAGGAGGTCTCATGAAGACGCACTTCATCAAGCTGCTGGCCAGCCAGCTGGCGCTCGCGGCAACTTTGTTTGCCGGCGTGGCAAACGCCGAAACACTGACGCTCTACACATCGCAGCCGGAAGCCGACGCGGCCAAGACCGTGGACGCCTTCAAGAAGGCGCAGCCCGGCATCGACGTGACCATCTATCGTTCCGGAACCAGCGACATCCTGACCAAGATGGCGGCCGAGTTCGCCGCCGGCAGCCCGCAGCCCGACGTGTTGCTGATCGCCGATGCGGTCTCGATGGAGCTGTTGAAGAAGGACGACCGGCTGCTGCCTTATGCCGAGGCCAAGCTCGACGGCATCGAGGCGGATGCCTATGACGCCGACAAGACTTATTTCGGCAGCAAGCTGATCACCACCGGCATCGTCTACAACACCGCGGCGGCCGAGAAGCCGCAGCATTGGGCCGATCTTGCGAAGCCCGCCTATGCCGATGGCTGGTCATGCCGAGCCCGCTGTATTCGGGTGCCGCCGCCTATCTGCTTTCGGGCTTCGTCGGCGATGCCAACTATGGCTGGGATTTCTTCCAGAAGCTGAAGACCAACAACACCGTCAGCGTGCGCGGCAATGGCGCGGTGCTGAAGTCGGTGGCATCGGGCGAGAAGCCCTATGGCATCCTCGTCGACTTCATGGCGATGAACGCCAAGAAAAAAGGTTCGCCGGTCGAGTTCGTGTTCCCGAGCGAAGGCGTTCCGGCGGTGACAGAACCGGTCGCCATCCTGAAGACGGCCAGGAATGTCGACGGCGCCAAGAAGTTCGTCGACTTCATTCTGTCCGATGAGGGCCAGAAGCTGGCGCTGTCCATGGGTTACCTGCCGGCGCGCGCCTCGGTTGGCCGCCCCGACTGGTTGCCGGAAGGCGTCAAGGTCAAGGTGATGCCGTTCGACACCAAGGCGATCGTCGCCAAGACAGACGCCGACAAGGCGAAGTTCTCCGAACTGTTCGGCGGCTGAGCCGGCAATCGCGGCGGGATGCCGTGTAGACGGCATCCCGCCCGCATCGATCCCAGGAAACGCAATCATGTCAACACGCATCAGGGAAAGCCGGGGCCAGGAAATGGCCCTGACGGTGGCGGTGGCCATCGTCATCGTGCTGCTTTCCCTGCTGCCCATGCTGCGGCTGATCAAGGAGATCGTGGCACCTGAAGGCACCTTGTCGACCGTGGCCATCGAGGCCGGATTGCGCAGCCCGGCGACCTGGATCGCGACATGGCATACGCTGGTCGTCGGCATCGGCGGCACATTGCTTGCGGTGCTGTCGGGAACGCTGGTGGCGGTGCTGGTGTCGCTGACCGACATACGCGGTCGTAGCGCCCTGGTGCTGTGCTACGTCATGCCGCTGATGATCGCGCCGCAAGTGACGGCGCTGGCGTGGCTGCAACTGTTCGGTCCGGCAAGCCCATTCCTCAAGCTCTTCGGCGCGGCACCGCCACTCGGCACGAAAAATCCGCTCTATTCGACATCGGGCATCATCCTGCTGCTTGGCGTCCAATATGGACCGCTTGTCTTCCTGCTGGTGCGTGCCGGCCTGCGCAAGCTGCCGCGCGAACTGGTCGAGGCCGCACGCGCCGGTGGCGCCGGCTGGTTCACCGTGCTGGTCACCATCGTGCTGCCCTTGATGACGCCGTCGATCATGGCCGCTGCGGCACTCGCTTTCGTGTCCTGCGTCGGCAATTTCGGCATTCCGGCCTTTCTCGGTATTCCCGCCAACTATCTGGTGCTGCCGACGCTCATCTATCAGAAGCTGGCCGGCGGCGGGCCGGCGGTGCTCGGCGAGACCGCGTTCCAGTCGGTGCTGATCGGCGTCATCGCCATGGCCGGCATTCTCGCCCAGGAGGTCATGAGCCGCCGCCGCGACTACCGCATCTCTTCCACCTCACTTCCGGCCGAATCCTACGAGCTTGGCCGCTGGCGACCGGTCGTCCAGGCCGGCATATGGCTGCTGATCGTGCTGGTGCTGTTCCTGCCGCTGTTCGGGCTGGTGCTGACCTCGCTGGTGCCGGGCTACGGCATCGCACTCAACGCCAACACCGTAACGCTCGACAATTACCGCTTCGTGCTGTTCGAGCATGACGCCGCCAACCGCGCCTTCTTCAACAGTTTCTGGCTGTCGATCGGGGCCGCCTTCTTCGCTGTCATCGTCGCCGTGCCGGTCGGCTACCTCATCGCCTGGGGCAAGCAGCGCTGGGTGCGGCTGCTCAATCTGGCGGTCGAATTGCCCTATGCCTTGCCCGGCGTGGTGCTGGCGATCGCTTCGCTGCTGCTCTTCCTGCGGCCGATCCCGCTGACCGGCATCCAGCTCTACAACACGGTCTGGATCATCCTCTACGCCTACCTTGCCCGCTTCCTGGTGCTGGCGCTGCGGCCGACCATCAGCGGCTATCACCAGATCGACCGCGCGCTGGAAGAGGCGGCACAAGTGGCGGGCGCCGGCCTGTTCACGCGTATGCGCACCATCATCTTTCCGCTGGTCGCACCGGCGGCAATCGCCGGCGGCCTTTTAATCTTCATGACGGCACTCAGCGAACTCACCGTCTCGGCACTGCTGTGGTCGTCAGGGTCCGAAACGATCGGCGTGGTGATGTTCTCCTTCGAGCAGGGCGGCGATTCCAACTATGCGGCGGCGATGTCCGTCATCACCGTCGCGGTCACTTTCGTGCTGATGCTGGTGACCAATCTGCTTGCCCCTTATCTTCCCAGCGGAGTGCTGCCTTGGTGCGATTGAGCCTCGACCATGTGACCAAGAGCTTCGCTGACTTCGATGCGGTCAAGGATGTCTCGATCGACGTCGCGGACGGCGAGTTCCTGGCGGTGCTCGGTCCCTCGGGCTGCGGCAAGACGACGTTGCTGCGGCTCGTCGCCGGCTTCGAGAAAGTGACCTCGGGCGAGGTCCGCATCGGCAGTGAGGTCGTTTCGAGCTGCGGCGGCAATGTCGCACCGGAAAAGCGGCGCGTCGGCATCGTCTTCCAGAACTACGCGCTGTGGCCGCACATGACGGTCGCCGAAAACATCGGCTATTCGCTGAAGGTGGCAAAGCTCGACAAGGCCATTGCGCGCCAGAAGGTGGAAGATGCGCTCGCTTTGGTCAATCTGCAGGGGCTGGGCGAACGCAGGCCCGCCAATCTCTCCGGCGGCCAGCGTCAGCGTGTGGCCCTGGCGCGCTGCCTTGTGGCGGCACCCTCGCTGGTGCTGTTCGACGAGCCGCTCGCCAATCTGGATGTGCATCTGAGAGCTTCGATGGAGGACGAGTTCGCCGCCTTCCACAAGCGCACCGGCACGACCATCGTCTACATCACCCATGATCAGGCCGAGGCGATGGCGCTGGCCGACCGCATCGCGGTGATGGATCACGGCCGTTTGGCGCAGCTGGCGACGCCAAGCGAGCTCTATCATGAGCCGGCAAATGAAATGGTCGCCTCGTTCATCTCACAAGGCATTCTGCTGCCGGCCGATGTCTTGACGGGCGAAGACGGCGGCCATTGCAAGGTCAAGGTACTCGGAACCGAACTGGTGGTCAGCTGCCGCCCCGGCGAAAGGCCGCGTGCGGGTGCGAAGATCTGCTGCCGGTCGGCGGATCTCGATGTGTCACCGGATGGCCCGGGCTTCGATGGTCTCGTCAAGCGGGTGATCTACCAGGGGGGCGCCGCACGCATAGAGTTTACGCCTGCCGCCGGTCCCGATCTCACATTGCATTTCGAGCAGCCAGACCCGGTCGTGCTGGAGAGCGGAGCCCAGGCCCGGCTGCGGATAAAGTCCGGGTGGCTGATCCCGGCTGCGGGAGCAGCCTCGAGATGATGCTGGATCTGCTTGGCGGCTTTGAGTTGCGCGTCGGGAACACGGCCCTGCGCGTGGTGGTCCCGATCACCAAGGTGTCAGCGGCTAAACCGCGCCAATCCTGTCCTTATGCTTGAAGCCGCCGCTATTTCATTCCACATCGGCTGGGATGAAGGGCGAGACAGGAGAACGGCGTCGGAATCTGTTGTGGGGCATCCCCGCATCGCTGATCCTGCATGCGCTTTTCGTGGTGGCCCTAGTATACGGCGTACGCACGCCCCCCACACAGCCGCAGCAGGATGAGCCGGTCAATGTCGCGCTGGTGCCTCCGCCCGAGCAGCCAAAGCCGAAACCTGTTCCCCAGCCGCCACCAAAGCCCAAAGCCGAAAAGCCGCCGGAACAGAAGGTTGAAAAACCGCCGGAGCCGCCGCCCAAGCCGGTGAACATTCCCGTTCTGAAGCCCGTTTTCCAGTACGGCAAGAAGGATACCGGTCCCGAGAAATCTCTCGACGGCGGCAGCGCTCAAGCCAATGCGCCTTCGCCGGCCAAGGATGAGGCTGTGAAGCCGCCCGTAGTGCCGACACCCGCGCCGACCCAGCCCACCCCGGCTGCAGCGCCAGAGCAGAAGTCAGAGCCCAGCAAGCCCGACGAGAAGCCGGCCACAGTTGCGCCGGACGAAAGACCCGCGCAAAGCGAGGAGAAGCAGCTGACTGAGGATACTGACAAACAGCAGACGGAACAGCAGGAGGCAGCGCCGCAAACCGCCGAAAAGCAAGCGGTCGTGGCGCCAAAGCCAGTGGCTGCCGAGGCCGGCGACAGGCCAGCACCGCCACCCTCTGCCGAAAAGGCAAAGCCCAAACCTGCAAAGGCGATGAATTTCAAACCTGCGCGAGCCTTCAAGGCTCCAAGCGGGAGAGCAGGGAAGTCAAGTCCTGCGAACACTGCTGCTGCAGGATCGCCGATGTATTCCGGCCTTCCGGGAGTTCGAAAGCTCTTCTCGCAGGGCGCTACCGGCGATGCGCTAGCCACAAGTTCCATGGATAACGTACCGCGCGGTCAACGCGTGGCCAACCTTTGCGGCAACGTTCTGAGCCAGGAACTGCAAAGTGCCGACTATTCGATCAAATGGGTGCCAACCATTACGCTGGACAAAGGCAATGTTCTCAATCCCGCTCAGGCGGCCTTCAGCACCAGAAACACCTGGTACAATCTAAACTTCCGGTGTGAAGTCGACCCCGATGCGACGAGGGTCCTATCCTTCAACTTCCGTGTGGGATCATCAATCCCGCCTGGCGAATGGGCCAGCCGCGGATTCACCAAGTATCCGCTAAATTAGCCGGTACGCCGGATTGGCACCCGTCCTGGCGGCGGCGAACTGCCTGATCGTGGGCAGCCGCTCGTTGAGCCGCCCTGGGGGTGGGGATCCAAATCGACAAGCTGTCAGCGGCTAGATTGCGCAAATCCAAAGCCTATGCTTGAAGCCGCCGCTATTTCATTCCACATCGGTCAGGATGATGGGCGAGACAGGAGAACGGCGTCGATATCTGGTGTGGGGCATCCCCGCATCGCTGATCCTGCACGTGCTTGTCGCGGCGCTCCTGATATATGGCCTGCCAATTCCTCCCCAACAGCCGCAGGAGGAACAGCCAGTCAATGTCGCGCTCGTGCCTTCGCCCGATCAGCCGAAACCGAAACCTACTCCCGTGCCGCCTCCTAAGCCACCGGAGCCGAAGGTTGAAAAACCACCCGAGCAGAAGGTTGAAAAGCCGCCTCCGCCGGAAAAGCAGACGCAGAAGCTCCCGCCGGTCGAGGTCCTGAAACCTGTCTTTCAGTTCGGCGACAAGGATACCGGTCCGAGGAAATCCCTGGATGGGGCCAGCGCTCAGGACAGTTCGCCGGCGCCGGCGAAGGATGACGCTTCGAAGCCGCCGGTCGAGCCGAAGCCCGCAGAGGATAAATCCGCGGCGTCGGCGGAAGCGCACGACGCCGACGAGCAAACAGCCCCTGCGCCCACGTCACCGGCTACCGCCGGCGACGTGGGCGAGATCGAGCTTCCCACGTCGGCGGAAGCGCCGAAGCCCAAACCGGCAGATGCGCCGAAGCCCGGCCCGTCAAAGGTCTCGAAGTCTGCATCGCGGAACCAATCGAGCCTTCCGGGTGTTCGCAGGCTGTTCTCGCAAGGCGCTACCAGCGATGCACTGGCCACGACCGCGATGGACGGGGTGCCTCGCGGTCAGCGTGCCGCCATGCTTTGCGCCAACGCGTTGCAGCAGCAGTTGCTGGATGCCTCTTATTTTCCCAAATGGGTGCCATCTATTCCGTTGAAAGCGGGCAACATTGTTGACGGCTCGGATACCGCTTTCAGCACGACAACCGCATGGTTCCATCTGAGCTTCCGGTGCGAGGTCGATACCGATGCGACGAGGGTCTTGTCGTTCGACTTCCGTGTCGGCGGTGAGATTCCACGCAGCGAATGGCCGCGGCCTCTCTAGTCTACCAGTCTAGGCCGGCACGCCGAGCCCGGCCAATTGCCGGCTAACGTCATGCCAGTCGGCGCAGACGAAATCGGCACCGGCCGCCATCAGCCGTGCAGCGTGCTCGGCATAGGTGTGGCCGCCGCCGGTATAGCCGATCGCCGTCATGCCGGCGGCAACCGCGCCCTGGATGCCGAAGGGCGAGTCCTCGATGACGATGCAGTCGGCCGGATTGGCGCCCATTTTGGCGGCGGCGAACAGGAAGATGTCGGGCGCGGGCTTGCCGTTCTTGACCATCGAGGAACTGTAGATCGCCTCGCCGAAGAAATGCGCCAGCCCGGTGACGGCAAGGCTGTGGTTGATGCGCTCTACGGAGGATGACGAGGCAACGCAGCGGTCGCCGGCAAGCGTTTCCAGAAACGCGGCGATCCCCGGCGTCGGTTTCAATTCCTCGGTGAACAGAACCTTGGTCTCGGCCCAGATGTCGCCGTCCGCGGCCGCTGGAAACTGGTGGCCGGTCAATTCCCTGATCCTGACGATGATGTCGGACTGCTTCATGCCGACGCATTGGGCGATGATGCCGCCATGGACGCCGGGCATGCCATGCTTTTCATAGACGCGCTCATAGGCCCTGGCGGCCAGCGGTTCGCTGTCGACGAGAACGCCGTCGCAATCGAAGATGATAGGCCTTGGTAGCGCCACGCGCTTCTCCTCAAGTCAAATTTCGCACATCGCTATCGGCAAAAAGTCAAATGTTCAATAGTGCGATGTCTTGAGCGCGTTTTGGGCATGAAACGGTGAGCAGTCAAAGCTGGCGCAGCGCATCGCTTGCGCGGGCGGATCCGAGCGCCCTTTGCATGGCCTGCCGGGATTGTGCGCGGTCCGGTGTGATCCAGTTAGGTTCGGCACCGAGGAAGCGGTCAAGGAAAGCCACTGCATAGGCCGGCATCTCGGTGACGTTCTCGCGATAGGACCACCAGGTGCGCAGATCGTCGGCGCATTTGTCGATGCTGGGCGCCGTGCCGAATTCCTGCTCGTAGATCGCCGAAATCACCGAGACGCAGTAGTTGGTGTAGAGGAAGCCTTCCGGCCAGAAGCGGATGATTTCCAGCGTGCCGGCATTCTGGTCGGTTTCGATGAGATCGGTTAGGCCGGAGATTTCCCTGGCGGGCGCCTGCTTGATCAACTCGCGCAGCACGAGACCGGCGGCAAAGACGATGAAGTCGGCGCGGTCGACCGCAGCAAAGCGCTTTTGCGCTTCCATGATCTCGACCCAGTCGAGAAAAGCCCGGGTGAGCTTCGCCTCGTCGATCTCGAAACGCACGCCGAACGTGTCCGAGACCACCTTGGCGCTGCCGCGGAAGGTGGCGCGGAACCAGCGCAGCTGCCGCAACCGGTGGCGCAGGTCGGGCATAAGGGCCAATTCATCCCTGAAGGGCAGTTCCATTGCATGCATCCCGTTTGCTGACAGGCTAGCACAGCCAAGCCGCCGCCGAAATCGGCGACGGCCCTGTGGATGGCGTGGCAGAGGCCAATATCATACATATTGACATTCGTGGAAACAAATGTTCTCACTTTGCTGTTGTCGCGCGCCGGTCCAAGGTGGGCTTCAACTGAGGCTTCGGGAGGAGAACCGAATGGCGATTTGGCAGTGGGGACTGCTTCTGCTGGTTATTGTGTGGGCGCTGCAGTCGCTCGGCGTCTGGCTGCAGATGCGGCACTATTCGGATGTCTTCCGGGGCGTCACCGACCAGTACAAGGACGGCTTCGTCGGAGCCGGCAATTTTCGCGGCCGGTTGGCCAAGGGCACCATCGCGCTCGTCGTGGTGACGCCTGACCTGATTGTGCGCCGCCTGATGGTGATGAGCGGCCGGTCCGTTTTCACCAAGTTCAAAAGACATGAAGAATTCGAGGGTGTTCCCCTCGATCGACTCCGGTCCAACCCTGCGATCATGGGGGAGGGGGAACCCGGTGTGGCCGAGGCCGTGAAGCGGGCGATCGAACAGATCGACAAAACACGGTCGGAGCCGGGGAAGAGGCCGGGTCTATCCGGTTTGAACGTAGCAAACGTAGCAAGGGCCTAGAGGACGCCGCGCACCGACTGGGATAACCGGCGGGCGGCATAAGGAGGAGAAATGTCTGTATTTTCGTTGTTGGCGCAGCATGCCGACATGGCCGTGCACAATCTGCATGTCGCAGGTGCCATGGTCTCGGATGCTGCTTTGCATGGCAAGCTCGCCGTCGAGCATGCTTCCGACCATCTCGTTGTCCTGGCGCAAGCGGACAGCGGGCCGATCACCGTCGACCAGTTCAAGGAAAAGCTGAAGGACGTCCAGCAGGAAGAGCAGCTCGGCTGGCTGACCGCCATCGGCAAATACTTCATCGGCATCTTCCAGAAGGGTGGCGAAGTGTTCGCCGGCTTCGTCACTGGTATCATTCCGACGCTGGTGGTGCTGATGACCGCCTTCTACGCCGTCACCGAACTGGTCGGCGAAGAGCGCGTGCATGGCCTGGCGCGCGGCGCCGGCCGGATTGCCTTGACCCGCTATACGCTGCTGCCGCTGCTGGCGGTGTTCTTCCTCACCAATCCGATGGCCTACACGTTCGGATCGTTCCTGGAAGAAAAGCACAAGCCGGCCTTCTATGACGCGGCTGTGTCCTACGTGCATCCGCCGCTTGGCCTGTTCCCGCACATCAATCCCGGCGAATATTTCGTCTGGGGCGGCATTCTCGTGGCTCTGCTCGAGCTTGAGAAGAAGGGCGTTGTCGTCGCTGGTTACCACGTCAAGGTGGCGATCTGGTACGCCATTGTCGGCCTCGTCGTCATCCTGCTCAAAGGCATGCTGACCGAGCGCATCACCATGATCATGGCACGCCGCCAGGGCGTCGAGCTGTAAGGCGGGAGGACATCATGGACAAGACATTCAAAGCCGTTAAGATCTCCCGGGGCAACACCGGTTGGGGCGGTCCGCTCGTCATCGAGCCGACCGCGCAGCGCGACAAGGTCGTCTCCGTCACCGGCGGAGGCATCCATCCCGTGGCCCAACTTATCGCCGACATGACCGGCGCCACGGCCGTCGACGGGTTCAAGGCGCCACCGGTCGAAGGCGAGATGGCGGTCGTCGTCGTCGATTGCGGCGGCACCGCGCGCTGCGGCGTCTATCCGCGCAAGCGCATCCCGACCGTCAATCTGACGCCGGTCGGCCAGGCTGGGCCGCTCGCCCAGTTCATCACCGAGGACATCTATGTTTCGGGCGTGAAGCCGGCCAACGTCACAATGGCGGACGGATCCGAAGCGGTCACCACTGCGGGGGGAGCAGCATCGATGAGTTCAGGCAATAACACTGCAGCCGCGGCACCACAGCCGCTGCCGAGCGAAGGCGGGCTTATCGGCCTGATCAGCTCGATCGGCCGCGTCATGGGTCGGGTGGTCGGCATCTTCTTCAATTCCGGCCGCCGCACCATCGACCAGGTGGTGCGCAACGTGCTGCCGTTCATGGCCTTCGTGACCATGCTCATCGGTCTGATCTTGTACACCGGCATCGGTGACGTGCTGGCCCAGCCGATGGGTCCGCTGGCCAACAACATCGTCGGCCTGCTGATCATCTCGGCTATTTGCGGCCTGCCGTTCCTGTCGCCCATCCTCGGGCCAGGTGCTGTTATCGCGCAGGTCATCGGCGTCGCCATCATCGGCCCGCAGATCGCCAACGGCACGATTTCGCCAGCGATGGCCCTGCCGGCGCTGTTTGCCTACAACACACAGGTGGGCTGCGACTTCGTCCCCGTCGGCCTGGCGCTCGGTGAGGCCAAGCCGAAGACCATCGAAATCGGTGTTCCGGCGGTGCTCATCAGCCGCCAGATCATGGGGCCCGTATCCGTGCTGATCGCATGGGTCGTCAGCCTGATCGTGTTCTAAAGAAAATAGGAAATGAGGTTCGCCATATGACGGTTCTGTTGAGAACACGGGTCACTGCCATCGGGCCCGAAGTGGCGGATCTTGCCGAAGGGGGCGTGGTCATCCTGTTTGCGGATGGCTCGCCGCCGGAGCTTGCCGAGGTTTCCGTGCTCCACAAGACGGAGCACGGTCCCAGCGACGGCGCGCCTCAAAAGGGCGCGTCGATCACCCTTGGCGATGTTTCCGCGACCATTACCGCAGTTGGCTCCAGCGCGTGGAGCAAGGTGCTCGAGATGGGCCATGTCGTCATCTCGTTCAACGGCGCCACCGAAGCCGAGAGGCCGGGCGAAATCTGCGCATCGCAGGTCGATACGAAAGCGCTCGTGGCAGCCCTGAAGACAGACGCGGTCATCACCATCGCCGCCTGAAAGCATTCGCGCCCTGCCCGTCTGGTTTTGGCGCCTAAAAAAGCAGAGTATTTGCCATGGAACGCTCGACCATCGTCAGAGTGCATGAAGGTTTGCACGCCCGTCCCGCCACGCGGTTCGTCAAGCTCGCCAAAGGCTTCGAATCCGATGTCGAGCTGGTCAAGGACGGCAAGGCGGTCAGCGCCAAGAGCTCGGTCAAGCTGATGCTGCTGGCGGTCAAGGAAAACCAGGAAGTCACCGTGCGGGCCAACGGCGCCGACGCCATCGAGGCGATCGAAGCGCTGATTGGCTATCTCGAAAATCCCAGAGCGGGTCTCGATGACGAGGCCGAGCCGCAGAGCCCGGCGAATGACGTTGGACAGGAAGCGCCACCCGCACCAGCGCCGCAATCCGCAAGGAGTGCACCCGGCGAAGCAAACCGCTTGCGCGGTGTCGCGGCAAGCGAGGGCGTCGCGATCGGGCCAGCCTTCGCGCATTTCCCGCCTGACATCGCCGGACAGGGCCGCCTGCTGCAAGCTGATGAGATCGCCGGCGAGATCGACAGGTTCCGTGCCGCCGTCGTTGCCGTCCAGGCGCGCATGGACCGGGCCTTGGCGCAGGACAGCCTGTCGGCCGGCGACAGGGGGATCGTCGCGGCGCTCAGGGATATCGCCGCTGACGACAGCCTGACCGGCGAGGCCGAAAAGGCGATCGAGGGCGGCAATGACGCGGTTTCGGCCGTCATCATCGCCGCTTCCACCATCGCCGCCGATTTCAGCGCCGTCGACGATCATTACCTCAATGCACGCGCCGACGACGTCCATGCCGTCGGGCGGCAGATCTGCCTGGTGCTGCTCGGCCAAGACGACGTCAGCCTCGAAAATATTCCCGAAGGCGCCATCCTCATCGCCGACGACATCGGCGCCTGGGATCTGGCTCGCGCGCCGCTGAAACGCATCGGCGGCGTCATTTGCGGCCATGGTGGGGCCACCTCGCATATCGCCATCATCGCCCGCTCGCATGGCATTCCGGCGGTGCTGGGCCTTGGCGACCAGGTCAACGCCTTGCGCACGGCGCGCGACGTGGCGCTCGACGGCAACACCGGCCATGTGATCATCGACCCGGACGCAGCGACGCGCGCCGACTACGCCGGCCGTGTCGAAGCGGCGGCGAAGGAGCGTGCCGGCCTGACCGCCTTCAAGACGGTGACGCCGAAGCGCGCCGACGGCAAGGTGATCGAAGTCGCGGCCAATATCGGTTCGCTCGAGGAAATCGAGGCGGCGCAGGAGGCTGGCGCCATGGGTGTCGGGCTGTTCCGCACGGAGCTGCTGTTCATGCGCCATATGCATCTTCCTTCGGAAGACATGCAGGCCGAGACCTATGCGGCGCTGGCCAAGGCCTTCGCGCCCTATCCAGTGATCGTGCGCACGCTCGATATCGGCGGCGACAAGCCGATCGCCGGCATCGAGTTCCCCGACGAGGAGAACCCCTTCCTTGGCTGGCGCGGCATACGCATGTGCCTCGACCGGCCCGATATCTTCAAGCGCCAGCTCCGGGCGCTGCTGAGGGCCGCCGTGCACGGCAACATCAAGGTGATGCTGCCGATGGTGGCCGATATTTCCGAAGTCACGCGCACCCGCGCACTGGTCGATGAATGCGCCGCCGAGCTGAAGGCCAACGGCGTGCCGCATGCGACGTTCGATCTCGGCGTGATGATCGAAACCCCGGCAGCCGTGTTGATCGCTCCGGCGCTGGCCAAGGAGGTGGCCTTCTTCTCGATCGGCACCAATGACCTGACCCAGTACATCATGGCCGCCGATCGGCTCAACCCGACTGTGGCCAAGCTCAACGACGTCACCAATCCGGCGGTCATGATGGCGATCGAGCTGACGGCAAAAGCCGGCGTTGCCGCCGGTATCATGGTCGGCATGTGCGGCGAGGCGGCGGGCCGGCCGGATCTGATCCCGGCCTTCATCGAGATGGGCCTGACCGAGCTTTCGATGAGCCCGGCCTCGATCCAGCGCGCCAAGAAGACGATCATGGCCATGGTCGCTGGAGATTAGCTTTCCGCAGCCGTTCTCTTTGTTTTGCGCAACCGGGCGTTATGGCAAGTGGGCAAGCAAGGTGGCAAAGACAGGAGTCAATTCATCGACCGGGCTCGCCTTGGCGCAGGCCTGCACAATGCGGTCGTGACGGATATCGGCGGCCAGGATCGCGATCTCCAGCATGTCCGGTTCCGGTGCGCCGTCGCGGCCGGTTGTCGCCAGGCCGCAGGCCAGAACGACCGGCGCCAGGCAGCTTATATCGAGCGCCTGGCCACCAATCGCGGCCGTTTCCGGCGCGACTTCGCCAAAGTGGACCGGACGCTGGTTGAGCAACTCGACCAGCAGCGCCGCGCAGGTGGCCGCGATCGGCTGCAGCCCAGCACCGGGCGCGGCCAGGGCGGCCAGCAGATCACTATGGCGTTTGCGCATCGCGGCATGCGCGGCGGCAAAATCAGCTTCATGAATGCGGGCATTGTAGATCCTCAGCCCGGCAAGCACTGCCTTGGTCAGATAGTACATGTCGCGCCGAAACAGGCGCTCGGCGCTCAACTGCCGCTCTTCGTTTCCGGCCGGGAAATAGGTGCCGAGGCCTTTCACCGTCGTGCCGTCCACCTTGATCGGACGCTCATGCGGGACAAAGGATTCAGCGATCGACAGCGCCTCGTCGAAGGCGCTGGCGGCATGGCTGAGCAGGCCCTCGATGCCCTTGCCCGGAAACGGCGGCAAATGGCTGGTCGCCTCGCGCAGGACGCTGGCGTCGCCGGTGCCGTCATGGCGGCTCTGGCGGATGATGTCGCGGACTTCCCGCAACCGGTCTTTCAGGTTGACGCGGACGTCTTCGGAGATTTGTCGGAGCATCGCGGATCGCCTCGAAAGTGCCGTGGAGGGCGGCCAGCAGGGGCCGGCCACCAACTCTACATTGTTCCTATCGATTGGTAGATCAATAGGCGATACTAGACCAGCATGCAGAATCGGCGACAACGCGCTTGTCCGTCGCCGCGGGGGAGGGATGATTTGGCCAGGCGACGACAAACCGGCGAGGGGCGGGCCGACGAGGGGCGGATAGGAGCCGAAGCGATCGAGCAGGTCGCTAGTGAAAGCCGGACGGACCGCCTCAGGATTCGCGCCGCCTGGATGTATTTCGTCGAGCAGATGACGCAGAACGAGATCGCCGATGTGCTCGGCGTCGGCCGCGTCACCATCGTGCGCATGCTGGCGGAAGCCAGGGCGCGCAACGAGGTGAAGATCACCATCGAGAGCGAATTGTCGGAGATCGTGCGGTTGGAGCGCGCGCTGGAGCGGACGTTCGGCCTGCAGCAGGCGCTGGTGGCGCCGCTTTCTGCCCCCAATGCCGATCCGATACCGGCAATCAGCGCCAAGACCGGCAGTTTTCTGTCCGACACAATGAAATCCGGTATGCGCGTCGGTGTCGGCTGGGGCCAGACGCTGTTCTCCAGCCTGCCCTTCATCAGCGCCAAATCGCTCACCGACTTCAAGGTCATTTCGCTGCTGGGCGGTGTTGGCGTCGTGCGGCGCTACAACCCGGCCGAGTTCGCCTGGCGCTTCGCTCAAATCTTCCAGGGCGACGGCTATCTGATCCCGACGCCGGCCGTCGTCGACAGCGTCGAGACCAAGATCGCGCTGGTCGAGCGCTGCGGCCTGCAGGAGGTCTTTGAAATGGCCAACGTGCTCGATGCCGTTCTGCTGAGCGTCGGCGGCATCGCTTCGGCCACCACCTTCTCTCGCGGCGGCTTTCTCAGGGAAGCGGACCGCGAGGCGCTGCTTGCGCGTGGCGCGGTCGGCGACCTTCTGTTCCATTTCTTCGACCGCAATGGCG
Source organism: Mesorhizobium sp. P2_E9 (assembly GCF_056403815.1). Classification (NCBI taxonomy): domain Bacteria; kingdom Pseudomonadati; phylum Pseudomonadota; class Alphaproteobacteria; order Hyphomicrobiales; family Phyllobacteriaceae; genus Mesorhizobium; species Mesorhizobium sp. P2_E9. Next base: position 204,592 of record NZ_JBFUET010000005.1, on the reverse strand, counting down.
ATCTTGTCGACCATCCCGTCAACAGCCATGTGATGTCGGTGGAGGTCGACCGTCTGCGCGCGGCGCCGATCCGCCTCCTCACCTCCGGCGGTGCGGAGAAGACCGAGGCGCTGCTCGGCGCTATGAACCTGATCGCGCCGACCATCCTCATAACCGATGAGGAAAGCGCCAAGCGCATGCTCGAGGCGGTCAGCGCGAGCTGAAGGATCCTGTGATGTAATCGGGCCAGGCCTGCTGCTCGTCGAAAACGGCGTCGAGATCCGGTGTGTCCGCCAATATTCCGCCGAGCACCAGCGCCGTGGCGACGCCGGCGCCGTTTCCGCCCGCTATGTCATGTTCGACGCTGTCGCCGATGCAGACCACGCTGCCGCGCTCGGGTTCGCCGGCCAACGCCAGGGCTGCGTCGAAGATCGCCGGATAGGGTTTGCCGATGCGGGTGACGCTGCCACCCAGGCTTTCGTAGAGATCGGCGATCTCGCCGGCGCCGAAGCGGGGTCCGACCGCCGTCAGCATGATCCTGTCGGGATTGGTGCAGAAACACGGCACCCGCCGCCTCGCCGCCGGGGCCAGCAATTGGCGGTAATGGTCGCGGTCGTAGCGATCGCCCTCGCTGGCCGAGATCAGCACCAGTTCGGCGTCTTCACCGGCCTGCGTCAGCACGAAGGGCAGGCCTTCGATCGCGGTGCGGTCGTTGTCGCGGCTGATCAGCAGGCATTTTGTGCCCGAGCGCAGCTTTCCCGATGCCGCCATGTCACTAAAGGACCGCCACGCCACCTCGCCGGAGGAGACAAAATGGTCCCAGCTGCCGGCGGCGAAGCCGAGCTTCAGCAGGCGATCCTCGTTAGGCCTGGCGCGCTTGCCGGAATTGGAGATCAGCACCACCGTCTTGCCGGCGTGCTTCAGCGCCGACAGCGCCTCCACCGCGCCGGGATAAGGAGCCTGGCCGTCATGCAGAACGCCGAACTGGTCGAGCAGGAAGACCTGATAGCGCTCAGCCAGCGGTCCGATGCCGTCGAGGCGTTCGATGGGTTTCGCGCTCATAGCAGTCCCGCTTTGCTTGCGCCCTTTAGCGCCAGCCGCGCCGTGCCGGCGGCTGCCTCGTCGGAAAGTGTGGGCAGGAAATCAACGCCGAGCTTGCGCCGCCGGATCGCCGTCCAGGCAGCATTTGCAGCACCACCGCCGACGCTCCTGACCGAGGTCAGCGCCGGCGCGCCGAGTTCGACGAGCCTGCGGTAGCCGAGTGCCTCGATCGCGGCCATGCCCTCGAACATCGCCTTGAGATAGTCGGCGTCGTCCGCCAGCCGTGGCGCAAGGCGCGGCGGCAGGGCGGGGTCGGCGATGGGGAATCGCTCGCCGGCCGTACTAAGGGGATAATAGTCGAGGCCGGTCTCGGTCGTCGGGTCGATCTTGGCACTGAGTTCGATGATGCGTGCGAGCGGAAAATGCTGAGCCAGCACCTTGCCGCCGGAGTTCGACGCGCCGCCGGCCAGCCATGCGTCGCCGAGGCGATGGCTGTAGATGCCGAAGCGCGGCGCCGAGATCGGCCGGTCGGACAGGATCTTGATGGTCAGCGATGATCCCAGCGCGGTGACACCGTCGCCGGCTGATGTGGCGCCGGTCGCCAGGAACGAGGCGCAGCCATCGGTGGTGCCGGCGCCCACGACCACATCGCGCGGCAGGCCGAACAACTCCGCGGCGGCCGCGGTGAGCGTGCCGGTGACATCGCCTGGCTCGACGACATCAGGCAGCAAGTCCATGCGCATGCCGGTGGCCGCGATCCAATCCGGCCAGCGGCGTGCCTCGACGTCGTAGCCTGTTTTCAGCGCATTGTTCTCGTCACTGACGGCGAAGTGGCCAGACAGGTTTCCGGCGATCCAGTCGGCCTGGTGCAACACCGCCGCGACGTCGGGCAGATGCTGGAACCGCAGCGCCTTGGCGAGCCCGGAAGTGGCGCCGTGCGCGGCGCTCGCCTCCGGCGCCTTACGGGCGATGGCGGCCAGGATGTCGGCGTCGGCAACCTTGTCGTTGTACATCAGCGGCTCGGCCAAGGGTCGCCCGGTGGCGTCGACCGGCAGCAGCGTGCCCGATGTGCCGTCGACGGCGATGGCGCGGACCGCGGCGCGGTCGATGCTCGAAAGCAGTTCCGCCAGGGCCGCCTGGACCGCTTGCCACCATCCCGACGGGTCGCGGGGATTTTGGCCGAATCTGTCGAGGCGGACTGCGGACTGCCCGGCAATCGAAAAATCCGGGCGCATGGCGACGGCGCGCGCGCCCGACGTGCCGATGTCGATGCCGATGACAAGGGGCATCATGTCTTCAGTCCTTTGCTAGCCGCCTATGGCATTCAGCTTCTGGCGATACTGCTCGGCGTCCCAATTGACCAGTTCATCATTCTCGGCGGCGGTGAGATAGTTCAATCGTGCCGCGACATCGACGCGTGCCGTCACGTCGGCGAGGCAGCGCTGCATGGCGTCGGCCCCGGCGCTGGCGTCGCCGCGCATCAGCACCCCGTTGCCGGCAAACAGGATAGCCAAGGGTGCGCCGCCGAGCCGCGTGGTGATACCGGCCGCATCCTCGCCCGGTCTCGCCACCACCGAGCCCTGGCCGAGGAAGATGACATGGTCCGGATAGAGGCTGCCGGCTTCAGCCATGCGGCGGCTTTCCGGATCGAGTGCGACCGCATGGGCTTCGGCATCCGCCGGCAATCGGTAGATGCTGTCGGCGGCAAGCGCCGTCAGAGCCGCGATATCGGGTGCGGCGGTCGCGCGCGCCGGGCGCGCCAGCAGCGAGCGGACGCGGCGGAGCAGGCGGTCCGCCTCGGCGACGGTTTCGGCGGCGACGACCAGCCCGTGATTGCCAAGGATCAGCACGTCGACACCAGGCCGCAGCTTCTCGGCAATGCCGCGGGCAAGCGGCAGGCCTGGCCGGAAGTAGGGTACGTAAGCCCATTCGATGCCGGCGAGCCGCCTGGCAACCTCGGCCTCGCCATCGGCCTGCACGGCAAGCGAAATCGTGTCGACGCAGTGCACATGCAGCACCACGCGTTGCGGCATCAAGGCGTGCACCGTGGTTTCGATCGACGGACGCAGGCCGCGCGGATTGAGTTCATCGATGGCAAAGGCCTGCGGCGTGTCGGCGGCCGGATCGCGATCGTCGACGGCCTTGAGCAGCGGCGCCATCGCCACCGGCACCATGATGTCGTCGCTGAGCGCATCCTTCAGCCAGGTGCCGGAGGCCTTGATCCACAGCGTGTCGCCGGCCTTGAGCGAAGTGTTGCCGCCCGCAGCCTGCGTCATATGCGGGTTGAGCCCGATGCTGGCCGAAAGCGCCCGCAAGGCTGCCAGTTCCTGCGCATCAGCTTGGGTTGCCATGGCGCCTTTCCCTCAACGCTTGCGCGAAATCCCGTCGCCCGGGCCGCTGTTGGCGCTGATATCGCAGATATGAGTGATCTACGTCAACAGTGATCTACTATCGTCAAAACTGGCTTGCAATCTGACTAATGTTGAGTAAGTTGCGCCAATTGCCATGAAAAAATGGCATTGGGAGGAAAAAGTTGAGCGACCTCGGCCGCCAGCGTCAGATCGTCGAATTGCTGCGGGACCGCCCGTTCGCCTCGGTGCGCGAGCTGCAGGAGCGGCTTGGCGTTTCGGCGGCGACGGTGCGGCGCGATATCGACAGGATCGACGAGGCCGGCGAGGCGCGGAAGGTCTATGGCGGCATCTCGGCGCTCGATGGCGCTTCACAGGCGGGCGTTGCCTATGCCCGGCCCTATGACGAAAATCGCGACCTTGCGGTCGAGGCCAAGCGGCAGATCGCCGCTCTTGCAGCGACCATGGTGCGGGACGGTGACGCGGTCATCGTCCATGGCGGCTCGACGTGTTTCCATCTCGGCGTCAAGCTCGCCGACCGCAACATCCGCCTCTACACCAATTCGATGCCGCTCGCAGCCTATCTCAGCGACCATGGCCATTGCAGCCTGACGGTTGCCGGCGGCGACCTGCATCGCGAGCCCGGCATCATCCATTCCCTGACCCAGGCGACGCCCTTCTATGCCTCGAAATTCTTTCTCGGCGCGCAAGGCCTCAACCAGGAGGGGCTGCTGGAATCGCATCCGCTGCTGGTGCGCTCCATTGTCGACCTCAGCCTCTGCGCCGACCAGATCGTGGTGCTGGCCGACAGCCGCAAACTGTCGATCCACGCCCGCAATGTCGCCCTGCCGCTGTCGCGCATCGGCACGCTGGTGACTGACGACGGCCTCTCCGATGCCGACGCGCGCATGCTAGAGGACGCCGGCGTCATGGTGCGGATTGCCTCTACCTCGGGAGCCGTCCCGTGAAAGTGGCGGTGCTCGATTTCGGCAAGACCAATTCGAAGCTGTTTGTCTTCGGCCAGGACGGACTCATCCTCGACGAGCGCCGCACCCAGCCGAAATGGACGCGCCAAAACGGTTTCAGCGTGCTCGACGAGGCCGAACTCCATGATTGGGCGCTCGGTGCCCTCGCCGACGTGGTCGAAAACCATGGCTTGGACGGGGTGATGGTGTCGGGCCATGGCTGCACCTTTGCCCTGGTGGACGACACGGCGCTGACGCATCCGATACTCGACTACGAGCAGGAGCCGCCGGCCGAAATCGCTGCCCAAATTGATCGCCGCATTCCAGATTTCGCCGAGACCTTCTCGCCGCGCCTGCCGCTCGGCTTCAACTATGGCCGTCACATGCTGTGGCTGCAGGCGGTCGATCCCGGCGCGTTCGCGACGGCGACATCGATCCTCGGCTATCCCCAGTACTGGAGCTGGCGCCTCGGTGGCCGGCCGGTCAGCGAAGTGTCCTATCTTGGCTGCCATTCGCATTTGTGGGCGCCGCGCCAGCGTGACTTTTCCTCGCTGGTCGATGCCGAGGGATGGCGCGGCCAAATGCCGGCCTTCGCGCGCGCCGGCGCGGTCATCGGCGAGCGGCGTCTTGGCGACGCGGCGCGGCCAATCGCCATCCACAATGGGGTCCACGATTCGAATGCGGCACTCTATGCCTATCGCCGGCAGGAGCTTGGCCCGCTGACCGTCGTCTCGACCGGCACCTGGGTCATCGTGCTCAATCCCGACTGCCCGCTGGACGTGCTCGACCGTGACCGCGACATGCTGGTCAATGTCGATGTCGATGGCGGCCCGGTGCCGACCATCCGCTTCATGGGCGGTCGCGAATTCGCCACCATTAGCGGCGGCTGGCAAGGCGCGATCCCGCATGGCTCGATCCAACAAGTGATCGATGCCGGCATCATGGCGATGCCGGGTTTCGCGCCGGGCGGGCCGATGCCGGACCGTCCCGGCCGGCTGGTCGGGCGCACGCCCGATGCCGGAGAACGCGCGGCCGTGGCGCTGCTTTATGTGGCGCTGATGGTCGATCTCTGCCTCGACCTGATCCATTCGCAAAACACCGTCATCGTCGATGGCGGGCTGAATACGGGCGGCCTGCTGGCCGGGCTGCTGGCGCAACTGCGCCCCGGCCAGAGCTTTCTGCAGGGCGCTTCGCTTGAAGGAAGCGCCACGGGGGCGGCAGCACTCGCTTTCGAAAGCGTCGGCCGCGACTTTGCCGCCGAGGCGCCGGAGCCGGTGCATGCGACGCGCTTCGGTGGCCTCGCCGGCTACCGCGATGGCTGGCGCGATCTCGTTGCCGGGCACGGTAGCGTCGCCAAGACGGCGGGAGGCGCGCGATGATCGCGACGGCCAAGACCGAGACGGCGCGCCGGCCGGTGCTGGAGATGCGCCACATCTCCAAGACGTTCGGCGCAGTCCGTGCCTTGCAGGATGTGTCGCTGTCCGTTCACGCCGGTGAAGTCCATGCGCTGATGGGTGAAAACGGCGCCGGCAAGTCGACATTGATGAAGGTGCTGTCGGGTGCCTATCGTCCGGATACAGGCGGCGAGATCCTGATCGATGGCGTGCTCGCCGCGACCGGCGATCCGGTCAAGGCGCGCGCCAGCGGCATCGCGGTGATCTATCAGGAACTGTCGCTGGCGCCCAATCTGACGGTGGCGCAGAACATCTTCCTCGGCAACGAGCCGCGGCGCTTCGGCATCGTCGACCGCGACCAGTGCAGCCGGCGCGCGAACGACATCATCGCGCGGCTCGGCGTCTCCTTCTCGGCGCGTGCGCTGGTTTCCAGCCTGTCGCTCGGCGAGCGCCAGCTGGTCGAGATCGCCCGGGCGCTGTCGACCAATGCCCGCATCATCGTCATGGACGAGCCGACCACGTCGCTGACCTCGCGCGAGACCGACCGGCTGTTCGAGGTGATCGCGACGCTGAAGGCGCAAGGCATCGCCATCATCTACATCAGCCATCGCATGGAAGAGGTCTACCAGCTCGCCGACCGCGTCAGCGTGCTGCGCGACAGCGGCTATGTCGGCACGCTGGAGCGCGCCGACCTCAACGCCTCGCGGCTGGTGTCGATGATGGTCGGCCGCGATCTCTCTGCCTTCTACAAGAAGGACCATCGCCCGCCGGACGAAAAGCGCGCCGTCGCGCTCTCGGTGCGCGGCATGTCCGACGGCCGTCTGCTGAAGAACTGCTCGTTCGACCTGCATAAGGGCGAGGTGCTGGCGCTGGCGGGTCTCGTCGGCTCCGGCCGCACCGAACTCGCCCGGCTAATCTTCGGCGCCGACAGGCGGACATCAGGCACGCTGGAACTCGACGGCAAGCCTGTCACCATCGGTTCGCCGCGCGAGGCGCTCGATGCCGGCATCGCCTACCTCACCGAGGACCGCAAGGAACTCGGCCTGTTCCTCGACATGTCTATTTCCGACAACATCAGCATGGGCGTGCTGGCCAGGGATGCGCGGGCTGGCGGATTTCGCGACTTCAGCGCCGCCGACAGGCGCGCGGCGAAGGCCATCGCGTACCTGTCGATCCGCACCCGCTCGGCGCAGGCCAGTGCCGGCTCGCTGTCGGGCGGCAACCAGCAGAAGGTGCTGCTCGCCCGGCTGCTGGAGACCGAGCCGAAGGTCGTCATCCTCGATGAGCCGACCCGCGGCGTCGATGTCGGCGCCAAGTCGGAAATCTACCGGCTGATCGACAATCTCGCCAACAGCGGCATCGCCATCCTGATGATTTCCAGCGAATTGCCCGAGGTGATCGGCGTCGCCGACCGTGTGCTGGTGATGCGCGACGGCGCTATCGCAGGCGAGGTGACGGCATCCGAAGGCGAGCCGCTGCGCCAGGAGGCGATCATGGAACTTGCGACGGGAGCGGCCAAGGGATGACCGACAGAATGACGACAAGCGTGGATCAGGCGACGGTCAGGAGCCGGCGGCTGCGCACGGCCTTTGCCGCGCTCGGCATGCTGCCGGTGCTGGTGCTGCTGGCAGCGGGCTTCCAGTTCATCAATCCGCGTTTCCTGACCGAGACCAACCTGCTGATCGTCACGCAGCAATCGTCGATCAACATCGTGCTTGCCGCCGGCATGACCTTCGTCATCCTGACCGGCGGCATCGACCTGTCCGTCGGTTCCATCCTCGCCGCCGCGGCGATGGTGGCGGTGATGGTGTCGCTGGTGCCGGACTGGGGCATGCTCGGCGTGCCGGCGGCCATTCTGGCCGGTCTCGGCTTCGGCCTCATCAACGGGCTGCTCGTCGCCTATATCAGGCTGCCGCCCTTCATCGTCACGCTGGGTTCACTGACCGCCGTGCGCGGCGTTGCCCGCCTGCTCGGGCAGGACACGACCGTGTTCAATTCGGACCTGCCGTTCGACTTCATCGGCAATGGTTCGCTGTTCGGCATCCCCTGGCTGGTCGTCATCGCGCTCACCGTGGTGGTGCTGTCCTGGCTGGTGCTCAAGCGCACCGTGCTCGGCACCTGGATCTATGCCGTCGGCGGCAATGCCGAGGCGGCGCGGCTGACCGGCATCAAGGTGCCGTTGGTGCTGCTCTTCGTCTATGGCGTGTCCGGCCTGCTCGCCGGCCTCGGCGGCGCCATGTCGGCGGCGAGGCTCTACGCCGCCAACGGCCTGCAGCTCGGCCAGTCCTACGAACTCGACGCCATCGCCGCCGTCATCCTCGGCGGCACCAGTTTCGTCGGCGGCGTCGGCTCGATCTGGGGCACGCTGATCGGCGGCCTGATCATCGCGGTGCTGTCCAACGGGCTCATCTTGGCCGGTGTTTCGGACATCTGGCAGTACATCATCAAGGGATTGGTCATCATCGTGGCGGTCGCCCTCGACCGCTACCGACTCCAGGCAGGGGCGAGAACGTGAGTGACCTGGTCGCCGGCATCAACGACCGGCATGTGTAACGCACCGTGAGAGGCGCGGTGCATCGGAGGAAGTAAGCGTAATGAAGACCATCACCAAACTGCTCTGCGGCGCCGCTTTCGCGGCCGTCGCCATCGCGCCGGCATCGGCCAAGGACCTCAACAAGGTCGGCATCTCGGTCGGCCTGCTCGGCAACCCCTTCTTCGTCGCCACCATCAAGGGCATCGAGGACGCGGCCAAGAAGATCAATCCGAAGGTCGAGGTGACGTCGGTGTCCGCCGACTATGACCTCAACAAGCAGGTTTCGCAGGTCGATTCCTTCATCGCCGCAGGCGTCGACGTGATCATGCTCAATGCGGTCGACGCCAAGGCGATCGCGCCGGCGGTGAAGAAGGCACAAGCTGCCGGCATCATCGTTGCCGCCTTCGACGTCTCGGCGCCAGGCGCCGACGTCACCGTGATGACCAACAACGTCAAGGCCGGCGAGGAGGCCTGCCAGTATCTGGTCGACCACACCGGCGGCAAGGGCGACTACGTCATCCTCAACGGCCCGGCATCGTCGTCGATCCTGGAGCGGGTCAAGGGATGCAAGAACGTGCTTGCGCAGCATGCCGACATCAAGATCCTGTCCGACGACCAGAACGCCGAAGGCTCGCGTGATGGCGGCCTGAAAGTGTTCCAGTCGCTGCTGACCCGCTTCGACAAGATCGACGCGGTGTTCGCCATCAACGATCCGACAGCGATCGGCGCCCAGCTCGCCGCCAAGCAGCTCAACCGCTCGGAGTTCATCTTCACCGCGGTCGACGGCGCGCCCGATATCGAAAAGGAGCTCTCTTCCGGCAAGTCGATGATCAAGGCCTCGGCCTCGCAGGACCCCTATGTGATGGCTGGCCAGTCGCTGACGATGGCGGCTGAATTGCTCGCCGGCAAGAAGCCGGCGGAGCCGATCGTGCTGCTCGATCCCAAGCTGATCACCGCCGAGAACCTGAAGGACTACAAGGGCTGGACCGCGGCCCGCTGATCACTCCAACAAGCGCGGCCGGGCTCATCCGGCCGCGCTCATCCTCATAGCCGTTAACCGGAGACGATCATGTCGCGCATCGGAATCCATTCTTTCGTCTGGTCGGCAAGCTCGGCGCAAAGCGAGCTCGAACGCACGCTGGCCAACACCAGGGAGGCCGGCTTCGAGCTGATCGAATTCTCCTATCTCGACCCGGCTAATGTCGACATTGGCGGGCTTGCCAAGCGCATCGCCGATCTCGGTCTCGGCATGGCGATCAGCATCGGATTGCCCGCTGATGGCGACATATCGAGCGCCGACAAGGCGGTTGCCGCGCGCGGTGTCGAAATCCTCAACCAGACCATTGCGCTGACGCGCGACCTTGGCGGCCGCAAGGTCGCCGGCATTCTGTCGACCGGCCACGGCTTGCAGGTCGAGGCGCCGACGCGCGATCAATGGAATCGCAGCGCCGCAGCGCTGGCCAAGGTCGCCGAGACGGCAAAGGCAGCCGGCGTCACGCTCAATCTCGAAATCGTCAACCGCTTCGAGAGCAATCTGCTCAACACCGTAGCGCAAGGGCTCGCCTTCATCGAGGACACCGGTTCGGACAACATCTTCCTGCATCTCGACACGTTCCACATGAACATCGAGGAGGCCGATGTCGGGCTGGCCATCCGCCACGCCGCGGGCAAGATCGGCTATGTCCATATCGGCGAGAGCCATCGCGGCTTTCTCGGCACCGGCAATATCGACTTCGCAGCGATATTCGATGCGCTGACAGCGATCGGCTATGCCGATGATCTCAGCTTCGAATCCTTCTCGTCGGAGATCGTCGACGAGAACCTGTCGAAGAAGACCGCGATCTGGCGCAATCTGTGGACCGACAATATGGCGCTCGCCAAGCACGCCCGCGCCTTCATCGGCCTCGGGCTGGAGACGGCGCGGCGCAAGGCGGAACTGGTCTCGGCCCAGCACAAGCCGTAGGGCGGCCCCCGGGCAGCAGGACTTCCCAAGCTGCGTGAACGCCGCTCGTTCTCACGCGGCATGCATTGCTCCCGTCATGTGCATGGGCTATCCGACCCTCTGCGATACATGAAGCAGAAGGAGCCAGGCATGACGAACAAGACGATCCTCAAATTCGGCCCCGTCGAACACGCCGAAGCCGGCGACCTGCCTGGCTGGATCGTGGTCGAGGGCCACCCGACCATGCAGACCGCCGTCCAGCACACGACCGCGGACGGCAAGGTCATCTCGGGCACGTGGCGGGCGTCGCCCGGCACCTATCACGCGACCTACACCGACTATGAGTTCGTGCACATGATCGCCGGCCGCATCATCATCACTCCTGACGGCGGCACGCCGGTCGAAGTCGGCCCCGGCGACGCCTTCGTGGTGGAAGCCGATTTCAAGGGAACCTGGAAGATCATCGAGCCGGTGACCAAGCATTTTGTGGTCAGGGTTGGCTGAGCCTGCCAAGCTCGATCGCAATCGAAGCAACAAGAAACCCGCCATGGTTTGCCATGGCGGGTTTTTCTTTGCCGCATTGGCTCCGGCTGCTTTTGCCTGGCAATCGGCCTTCGGATGACCAATGCACCGTAATGGGTCAGGAGGTCTGGCATGGCATTTGCTCCTGTGGCAACGCGGCTGGGAAGCCGCCTTGATCCACGGCCCCGTCGCCTTACCGCGAAGTCGGGCCCTTTCGGTGGTTGGCAAAGATGTATTTTCCACAGTTCCTCATTGGAATGACCACGACGTCGGTATCCGCCGCGATCTCGGCCTATCTCAAAACGGGTTCGCTATGGGCCGCCCTTGCATGGGCCGCCGCCAGCGCAATTTTGTTGCAGATCGGCTATTTTGTGCTGGTTGTCAGGCTGGTCTATCGGCCCGCAACTTCTGAGGGGACGACGGCAGGCCATGATGCAAATCAGTCCGAGGTCCGGCTGCCAGTGCGCCTGCTTACGCTCATTGCCGTAGCCATACTTGCCACCGCAGTGATGACAGACATGACCCGTGCTGATGACGATGATGCTTACTTCGACTGCGTCATCGGCAAGGCCGAGGCAATCATGAAGAAGCAAACGCACAAGGATGCCGAAGCGGCGCTGGAGAAGGCGTACGCGCTGTGCCAGCAGATAGAGTCTTCCGAGCAAGCAGATATCGGCAATGGACTGCCGTTGCCGGAACATCTTCAGGACCTATATCCCCTAGCGAATTTGTGATCAGCCCGGCTCCGGAATTGTCTGCCGCACCAGCGGTGTTCCGATACGGTCGCGCCTCCGCAGCTAGAGGATAGTTTGTATGAGAAGGTTCGACTCCACGACCAAGCTGTTGGCCATGACGGCCTTGATGGTCCTCCATCAAGGGCTGGCAATGGCGCAGATGCCGGCACAGCAGCCGGATGCCAAGTCGTTCAAACTCGGCAAGCTCGACATTGTCGCCCTGCACGACGCCCAGTTCGTCAAACCCAACGATGGCAAGACCTTCGGCATCGACCACAGCCCTGCTGAAGTCGGCGATGTGCTCAAGGCAGCGGGGGCGCCGACCGATACCATCACGCTGAGCGTCGACGCCTTGCTGGTGAAATCGAAGAACAGCGTCATCCTGATCGACACCGGTGTCGGCGGCGCGCTGCAGGACAGTCTGGCAAAAGCGGGGCTCAAAGCCGGCGAAGTCAATGAGATCCTGATCACCCATTCTCACCCCGACCATATAGGCGGGCTGGTCAAGGACGGCAAATTGGCCTTCCCCAATGCCACGATACGCATGTCGGACGTAGAGTGGAATTTCGCCAAGTCCAACAAGGACGTGGCCGACATCGTCAAGGTCATCGCCGACCATGTGAAACCCTCCAAGGCCGGCACCCAGGTGGCGCCCGGCATCACCTCCGTATCACTCAAGGGCCACACTCCGGGCCATGTCGGCTACCAGATCAAATCCGGGAAGGCCCGGCTGTTCGATATCGGCGATACCGTGCACAGCTCGATCCTTTCGCTCGCCAAGCCGGACTGGGCCGTGGCCTTCGACGGCGACAAGCCGGAAGCGGAGCAGAACAGGGCCAAGACGCTGGCGAAACTGGCCAAAGACCACGAAATGATCTTCGCACCGCACTTCCCGTTCCCGGGTGTCGGCCACATCGAGAAGGACGGCGATCACTTCAAATGGGCGCCGAGCGAGTAGGGCGTCTCCTGTGTGACGGGCCGAGCAGCGCCGGATGGACCGCCGCCGCTGCTCGGCCGCCACCAACGTCAATAGTGGATAGAACCCATTGCCCCGCCGCCACAGGCGATCGCGTCGCCGTTGATGGCAACGCTCCGAGGTGAGGCCAGGAAAGCAACAACGTCGGCGACCTCGGACATATCGACGATGCGGCCGATCGTGACATTGGCGGCCAGACGCCGTTCGATTTCCTCAGGCGCCACACCGCCCGACGCGGCGCGGGCTGCGACAAGGGGAGCGGTCTTTTCGGTGCGAGTGAGACCGGGATGGACCACTGTTACATTGATCCCCTTCGGCCCCAATTCGTCGGCCAGGTTCTTGGTCAGGGCCGCGACCGCGACATTGCGGATCGAGCCGATGATCGAGCCTGTCTGGCGCGCGGCGAGACCGCTTATGTTGATGATTCGCCCCCAACCGGCGGCGGCCATATGGGGAGCCGCCTCGCGTGCTGTGCGAAGATAGCCCATCACCTTGACGTCCACGTCATCCCAGAACAGATCGTCGGTGATCTCGGCCAGCTTTGGCGGCGGTGCCTGGCCGCCCGGCTTTGCCGCGGCATTGACCAGGATGTCGAGGCCGCCGAGCGCTGCGACCGTTCCCGCCACCAGCGCCCGCACGGAGCCGTCGTCCTGCGTGTCGACGGTCAGTCCGACGATCTTGCGCCCAGTCTCGGCCGCCAGTTCGCGTACAGCGACGTCCAGATCGGCCGCCTTGCGGGCCGCGATGACGACATCCACGCCTTCAAGCGCCAGTTGCCGGGCGATTGCGCGGCCGATTCCCTTGCTGCCGCCCGTGACCAGTGCGCGTTTGCCGTTCAGGTGCAGATCCATGGCTTGTTTTCCTCGGACGATAGGGGCACGCGGTGGTGTTTATTGCGCAGTCTTGGATCGACGGATGCCCGGTATTGGTTTCGGGCGTCAGATCGCCAGAAACTTGCGAATAGCGTCGACGATCACCTGATCCTGCGGCTCGATGTCGGAGCCGTAGCGGCCGGCGACGGTCCCCTTCCGATCGACCAGAAACTTCTCGAAGTTCCAACTGACTTCGTCTGACGTGCGCGAAGCGCTGCTTCCGCCCTGTCGGCTGGGCAGCGTGCTACCCGGTTTGAAGACAGCCTTTGGCTGTGCCTCGATCAAGGCCTGATAGAGCGGGTGTTTCTGGGGACCTTTCACCGCGATCTTGGCGAGCACCGGGAATTCTACACCGTAGGTCAGCCTGCAGAAGTCCTGGATCTCCGCGTCCGTGCCTGGTTCCTGGCCGGCGAAATCATTGGCCGGAAAGCCAAGCACCACCAGGCCCTGGTCGCGATGCGACCGGTAGAGCGCTTCCAGCCCGTCATATTGCCTGGTGAAGCCGCATTTGGAGGCGACATTGACGATCAGCACGACCTTGCCGGCATGTTCGGCAAGGCTCGTGTTTGAGCCATCGGCGCGGCTGAATGGAATGTCGTAGATCGAGGCTGTCATAGGCAAAATTCCCTGCATGCAATATCGCTCTCGTACATTGGTGCCTTTGTCGTTCCCGTCAAGGAAAGCAGCTCTCCAGAACCAGATTGCCGGGCATTTGAGAAACAGCCCCATGTTCGCTGCCGTGGCGGGTCGGGCCGCATCGATGCTTCCAGTCTCATTCGCAAACGGGGTCTTGGTACCTCGCAAACCGGCGCTGAGATCATCTGATTGATCCCAGCTGGATAGCCATACCGCTGGCTCTTCACAGCGAGAGCCTTCCGGAAGACCACGAGAGGGCGGCATTGCTTCCGATCATCACGCCGAGCATCTTGGCAAAGGAATTGCCACCTCGAAACCTGCGACGGCCAGCTTTCAAGGCAAAAGGTAAAGTGCGAATTCGCTAAGCGTTTGAAAATGCGTGGTGATTCCGACAGGAATCGAACCTGTGACCTACAGATTAGGAATCTGCCGCTCTATCCTACTGAGCTACGGGACCACGCGGCCCAACACATAGCCACTTCGAGGTGTGATGGTCGCCCGCGCTGCTCGATCGTCGACGAGCTTTCCGGCAGCCATGACGCTGGGCCGGCCATGCGGCCCAAACGCCGCATTGACCCAGCCGGGAATCGGCAGTCTTCTCAGGATCGCCTCTAGAGTTGTTCGCCGTTTCACGGCAACGGCGAGGCTCTATTACTTTGTTTTGACGCAATTCCGGACGGAGACCGGTTCACACCTTTCCTGCCATTGCTCTAGTTCAACGGCTGATCGAGGAGACGACAGATGCATCGGCGTGGTTTTCTGGCGGCAGGTCTTGCGACGGTTCTTGTGAGCGAGCGTGCCGTTGCCCAGATGAAGATGGACGCCATGCCCGGCATGGATATGGGCGATCAAGCAGGCCACGACATGGGCGCGGCGCGGCAAGGCGCGGCCGTTTTGCCTGAAGGCGAGGCGTTGCGTGAATTGCCCCTGCTGGCGAACGAAGCCAGTGCGCCCGGCCTGTTCAAGGCAACGCTGACAGCCGGATCCGCCACGGTGCGTTTTGCGGAAGGACTGGACACGCCGATCCTCGGTTACAACGGCACCAGCCCCGGGCCGCTGATCGAGGCGGTCGAGGGTGACCGCGTCGAGATCAGCTTTGCCAACCGGATTGCGGACGAGCCAAGCACCATCCACTGGCACGGCATGCCGGTGCCGGCCGACCAGGACGGCAATCCGATGGACCCGGTCCCGACCGGCACCGATCGCATCTACAGTTTCGACCTGCCGGAAGGCAGCGCCGGCTCTTACTGGTATCACCCGCATCCGCACGGCAAGACGGCCGAGCAGGTCTATCGCGGCCTTGCCGGCGCGTTCGTCGTCAAGCCGAAGGCCGATCCGATCCCGGCCGCCTATGGCGACACCGTGCTCGTCTTCACCGACCTGCGCCTTGCCGCCGATGGCACCTTGCCCGACAATACGATGACGGACCTGATGAACGGGCGCGTCGGCGACCATGTGCTGGTCAACGGACAGAAGAATCCGACACTGATGGTCCCCCTTGGCACGAAGCGGCGCTTCCGGTTCTACAATGCGACCAACGCGCGCTTTTTGCGGCTCTCGTTTGGCGCTGCGGCGATGACGATCATCGGAACGGACGGCGGTCTGCTGGAGGCCCCAGTCGCAGCCGGGGACATCCTGCTCAGCCCGGCGGAACGGCTTGAACTGGTCGTCTCTTTCGAGAAACCCGGCGTGGCGACGCTTACCACGCTAGACTATGACCGCGGCTGGATGGGTCCAGGGCGGCCTGCCGATGCCGGGCTGACGCTGCTGACGGTCAATGTCTCGCAGACTGAGGCGGCCCCGGTTCCGCCACTGCCCGACAGGCTGCGACCGATCGCGCAGCTCGGCACTCCTGTCGTCAGCCGGCGCTTCGTCTTCACCGAAACCATGACCATGAACGCCAGCGGCATGGAGATGGGGTTCCTGATCAATGGCGCGGCATTCGACATGAACCGCATCGACGTCATCGCCAAGGCAGGCGAGGTCGAACTCTGGGAGATCGTCAACGAGGCGGACATGGATCATCCATTCCATGTGCATGGGACGCAGTTCCAGGTGATCGAGCACGAACGTGGCGGCAGCATATCAAAGCCGGCCTATCGCGCCTGGAAAGACACCGTCAATGTCGCGCGCGGAGAGACGGTGCGGCTGCTGTTGCGGCAGGACCGGCCGGGGCCGAGGATGTATCACTGCCACATCCTCGAGCATGAGCAGCTCGGCATGATGGGTATTGTCGACGTGCAGGCATAGTCCGGCGTGGTGGCGCTCTATGGCGCGTTGTTCATCAGCGCGTTCCTCGCCGCAACCGTCCTGCCGGTCTCGTCGGAGGCGGTGCTTGCCGGCCTTGTCGTCTCCGGCCGTGGTGATCCCGCGCTGCTCCTTGCCGTTGCCACGATCGGCAATACGCTCGGCTCCGTGGTGAACTGGATTCTGGGGCATGGCATCGACACGCTGCGGAACAGGCGCTGGTTCCCTGTCACTCCCGATCGCTATGAGCAGGCATGCAGAACGTTCCAGCGCTTTGGCAAATGGACACTGTTGTTTGCGTGGCTGCCGGTTGTCGGAGATGCTCTCACGCTTGCGGCGGGTGCCGCACGCGTGAACCTCGGCGTGTTCGTTGCTCTTGTCGCGATAGGCAAGGCCGCACGCTATGCGCTGATCATTGCGGGAGGGTTGTGGGCGACGGCGTGATCAGCCGGTCATCATCTATTCACGAGAGGCCGTGTTCGAACGGCCGAAGACCATGCTTTGCATGACACCATCGCGCAACAGCACGAAATGCGCCAGGGCAGCCAGGGCGTGAACACCGGCAAGCCCAAGCAGTATCCAGACCAGCTTGGCATGGACGAACGCGAAGCCCCTTGCTGACAGCGTGCCGACGGATGGTGCCAACGGTACAGGCAGGCTTCCGAAAAGGCGTGCGGGAGGCATGAAGGGCATTGGCCGGTAGCCCAGCCACCCCGTTATCAGGACGGCGAGGATCGTGATGTAGAGAAACATGTGGAAGAAAGCCGTCGCAAACCGCAGGAATCGTGAGGTTGGCCTGACAGGGGCCCGGGTGAAGCTACGCCAGCAAAGCCTGAGGACGATGATGGCCAGGATGGTCACGCCGATCGACATGTGAATCGGCAGCCGGTTCATCATCGTCATCCCCGGCCCTCTCATCGGTCCGAAGGCAATGGCGATCTGCGCCGCGAGCGCGATCACGGTCAGCCAATGCAGCAGACGAATGCCGAAATGCCAATGCGGGCGAGGGACCTCTCTCACCTCGACGGCTCGACGTCTATCAAGGGTGTGCATGAGGGCGTGATGTCTTCGTCCTCCCCAACGGACTTGATTTCGCAAAAAAGGTACGGTGCTTCTTCGCTAAGCCATTGAAAATGCATGGCGATCCCGACAGGAATCGAACCTGTGACCTACAGATTAGGAATCTGCCGCTCTATCCTACTGAGCTACGGGACCACGCAGCCCGACACATAGCCGCTTCGGATCGTTTCGCCAAGAGGCCGGCCGAACGCAAATCGGCCGGCTCTTTGGCAGCAGGCCTCAGGCGGCGAGCGCGGTTTCCGCCAATTTCACCCAGTAGCTCATGCCGTGCGGGATGGCCTCGTCGTTGAAGTCATAGTTCGGGTTGTGAAGGCCGGCAGTGTCGCCATTGCCGATGAAGATGAAGGCGCCGGGGCGAGCTTCCAGCATGTAGGAGAAATCCTCGCCGCCCATCACCGGCTGGATGCCGCGGTGGACTTGGGCGTCGCCGGCGACATTGGCCGCGACGTCGCTGGCAAAGACCGTCTCTTCGGCATGGTTGAAGGTGACGGGGTAATTTGCCTGGTAGTCGACCTCGATCTTGGCGCCGAACGCGGTCGCCAGGCCGTCGCAGATGGTGCGGATGCGCTCTTCGGATTTCTTGGCGATCTCCTTGCGCAAGGTGCGCACGGTGCCGGCGATCTCGGCCGATTCGGGAATGATGTTGTAGGCGTCGCCGGCATGGAATTTGGTCACCGACACCACCACGGCCTCGACCGGATCGGTGCTGCGCGAGGCGATCGTCTGCAGCGCACCGACCAGCTGGCTGGTGATGACGATCGGATCGATCGTGCCATGCGGCATCGCGGCATGGCCGCCCCGGCCCTTCACGGTGATGGTGAATTCGGCCGTCGCTGCCATGATCGGGCCCGGGCGGATGGCGAACTGGCCGACAGGCAGGCCCGGCATGTTGTGCATGCCGAACACTTTTGCGATGTCGAAGCGCTCCATCATGCCGTCCTTGACCATTTCGTTGCCGCCGCCGCCGCCTTCCTCCGCCGGCTGGAAGATCACCGCCACGGAACCGGCGAAATTGCGCGTCTCGGCGAGGTATTTCGCAGCACCCAGCAGCATCGCCGTGTGGCCGTCATGGCCGCAGGCGTGCATCTTGCCGGGAACGGTCGAGGCGTAGGACTTGCCGGTGATTTCGTTGAGCGGCAGCGCATCCATGTCGGCGCGCAGGCCGATGGTGGCGCCTTCGCCCTGGCGGCCGCGGATGATGCCGACGACGCCGGTCTTGCCGAGGCCGGTGACCACATCGTCGCAACCGAACTCTTTCAGCTTTTCGGTGACGAAAGCCGCCGTCTTGAAGACGTCGAAGTTCAGTTCCGGTGTCTGGTGCAGATGCCGGCGCCAGCCGGCGACTTCGTCCTGCATTTCGGCGGCGCGGTTCAGGATTGGCATGATGGTTCCATTTCGTCGTTGGAGCAGCCGGCTTCAGCCTGGTATTTTGTAATTGTGCCCGGGTTTTACAATTGTGCCCGGGGTTTTGGAATTGTGATTGTCAGGCACTTTGCCATGTTGGCGTCACATAGGGTAAATAGCACCGCACCAATGCGGTCCGTTTTTGAGGGTCGGACTCATTATGCTGGCGGTCACGTAACGAAATCTTACGGAGCCAGGGGCAATCAGGGCAAGAGGCGATTTCGGATTCGATCATGCGGCACAGGCATTTCCTCAAACTATTCTCGGCTGGCGCAATCATGCTGTCGGTCCTGGCCGGGTCGGCGCTGGCCAATCCGGTGGTTGTCTTCGACCTGAAGAACGGCCAGATCCTGCAGCATCAGGATGCCTTCAAGCGCTGGTATCCGGCGTCGCTGAGCAAGCTGATGACCGCCTATGTGACCTTCCGGGCGATCGCTGCCGGCGAAGTCCAGCTCGATTCACCGATCAAGGTGACGAAACACTCGGCCGGCGAGCCGCCGAGCAAGATGGGTTTCAAACCCGGCTCGGTGATGCGGCTCGACAATGCGCTGAAGATGATGCTGGTCAAATCGGCCAATGACATCGCCATGGCGGTCGGCGAGAATGTCGGCGGCTCGCAGGCCGCCTTCGCCGAAAGGATGAATGCCGAGGCGACCCGGCTCGGCATGAACGGCACCCATTTCGTCAACCCGAACGGCCTCTACTCGCCCGACCAGTACACGACGGCGCGCGACCTTTCGGTGCTGGTGATGGCGATCCGCCGCGAGTTTCCGCAATATGCGCCGTGGTTCTCGATCGAGGGCCTTGCCGTCGGCAAGAAGGCCATTCCGAATTACAATCTCCTGATCGGCCGCTATCCCGGCGCCGATGGCATGAAGACGGGCTTTGTCTGCCCTTCCGGCTTCAACATGATCGGCTCGGCGACGCGCAACGGGCGCACGCTGGTCGCGGTCGTGCTTGGCGAGAAGTCGGCGGTCAGCCGCGCCGAGGCTGCGGCAAAATTGCTCGACCAGGGCTTCGACACGCCGGCCGCCGGCACCGCCACCATCGCAACGCTGGCGCCTTACGGCGACACGGTCTCGCCCAACGACATGCATGACGAGATCTGCAAGAAGAAGACGAAGGAGGAGCAGTCGGAAGCACCGCCGGCCGAGGCTCCCAAGGATGTGCCGAAGTCGCCCTATCAGGAAAAGCTCGACCATGTGCCGACGCTGGTTGCCGTCGGCCTCGGCGGTGCTACCGGTCCGGCGCCGAAGGCGATGCTCGACCAGGGCGGCCAGGAATATGCCGACGTGCCGATCCCGAGCTGGCGGCCTGACAAGCCACTGCCGACCGGCGCCGACCCGGCTGTGGTGGGTTCAGCAGCCCAGGGTGATCAGCCGGTCAAGGCCGCGAACTAAGCTGATGAGCGGCTTTCCGATCCCTGTCTCGGTGCTGACTGGCTTCCTCGGTGCCGGCAAGACGACATTGCTCAACCGACTCTTGAAGGATCCGGCGCTGGTCGACACGGCTGTGATCATCAATGAGTATGGCGAGGTGGCGATCGACCATCTGCTGGTCGAGCAGTCTTCCGACGGCATCATCCAGCTTTCGGACGGCTGCCTGTGCTGCACCGTGCGTGGCGAACTGGTCGATACGCTGGCCGACCTGGTCGACCGGCTGCAGACCGGCCGCATCGCCCGCCTTGCCCGCGTCATCGTCGAGACCACGGGTCTTGCCGACCCGGCGCCGGTGCTGCAGTCGATCATGGCGCATCCGGCACTTGTCCAGGCCTTCCGGCTTGACGGCGTCATCACGCTTGTCGACGCGGTCAATGGCAATGCCACGCTCGATGCGCATGTCGAGGCGGTCAAGCAGGTCGCCGTCGCCGACCGCATCGTGCTGAGCAAGGCCGACCTGGTGATCGATGCCGGTGACCTCGAAACACTGCGGAGCCGCTTGCGGGAGATCAATCCGGGTGCCGAACTGCTTGATGCTGGCAATTCAAAAACAGGCGTGGCGGCGCTGTTCGATTGCGGCCTCTACAATCCCGCCACCAAATCCGCCGACGTGCGCCGCTGGCTCGGCGAGGAAGCGGCGCACGATCACGACCATCACCATGACGGTCATGATCACGGGCATGACCACGATCACGATCATGGCCACCGACACGATCAGCGCGTGCGCTCCTATTCGCTGGTCCATGATGGTCCGGTGCCGTTTTCAGCCATAGAAATGTTCCTCGACCTGTTGCGTTCGACGCACGGCGAGAAGCTGCTGCGCATGAAGGGCGTTATTGAATTGCAGGAAGATCGGTCACGCCCGCTGGTTATCCACGGCGTGCAGAAGATCCTGCATCCGCCGGCAAGGCTGCCGGCCTGGCCTGACGGCCAACGCGGCACACGGCTGGTGCTGATCACACTCGACATGCCGGAAGACTATGTGCGCCGGCTGTTCGCCGCCTTCACCAACCGGCCGTCGATCGACACGCCCGACCGCGCGGCGCTGGAAAACAATCCGCTGGCGATTGCCGGAAGATAGCTGTTCAGATCGAAATTCAGACAGTCTCGCCGCGTTCAACCAGAAAGCGATGACCACCTAACATCGCCGCCGTTTCAATCAGCTGGTGGCCGGCGTCCGAACAGAAGGCGGGAATATCGATGACCGCCAGCGGGTCGGTGGTTTCGAGCCACAGCCGGCTGCCCGGCTGCATCCCCGACAGGCGTTTTTTCGCCTTGAGCACGGGAAGCGGGCAGTTCAGGCCCTTGAGGTCATAGATAGCGGTATCCGCGGCCAAGACCGGGCTCAGCCGCCGAACATGCCGAGCAGCTTGTTCTTCAGCTTGGTCACCCGGCTCTCATCGGCGCTTGCAGCTTGCGTTTCGGCTTCCGGCGCGGCCTCGGCGGGGGCGGCGATGGTGGCGGTGGCGACCGGGGCTTCCTTGGCGGCCTTGGCCGCTTCCTTTGCAGCCACGGCTTGCGCCTTGGCCGCTTCCTTCTCGGCCAGCGCCTGAGCCTTGGCGGCTTCCTTGGCCTGCTTGGCGGCCTCTATGGCGGCCAGCCTCTGCTCCTCGGCCTTCTGCTTGGCGGCTTTCTCGGCGTCGAGTGCAGCCATCTTGCGGCCCGCTGGCGAATCGATGCGGCCCATGCGCGCCGTCTCGGTCACTGTGCCGTCGTTGTTGAGCGACGGCGGATCGATCGGCACGCGCTCGCCACGCGCCCGGCGCTTCGACCAGTCGGAGACGATGCTGGCTTCCTTGACGCCGGCAATGGTCGGCTTGGGCGGCGGCACGCTGGCCTTGAGCGCGCCGTTGTACGCCGCGTCGTAGGTGCTCTGATAGGCGTTGTAGGCGCTCTTGAGCGAATCCGGCTGCGTGGTCGCCGGGCACGCTCCGGTCGGATCGAATGTCTGGCCGTCGGCGGCGACCTGGTTGAAGACGTAGCGCTTCTCGCAGACGTCCACCTTTGGCGGCACCTTGGTGATCTCGAAATTGTCGTAGCCGACCTTCAGCATCTTCCAGAATTCATAATTCGGGTCGTTGCGATAGCGCGCCATGTTGGCGGCGGTCATGCGGAACGGAAAGGCCTCGACCTGAAACTCGGTCTGCCCGCCCTGGAAGGCGTCGCGGCCGAAGGCATAGATCTGCTCGATCTGTGCGTCGGTCATCGAATAGCAGCCTGACGACGAACAGGCGCCGTGCACCATCAGGTTCTGGCCGGTGCGGCCGTTGGCCTTATCATAGGCGTTGGGAAAGCCGATGTTGAAGGACAGATGGTAGTTCGAGCGTGGGTTCATCTGCGCCGGGCGCACCGTGTAGAACCCTTCGGGCGCCTGGCGGTCGCCTTCGGTGTATTTCGGTCCGAGCTTGCCCGACCATTTGCAGATGTCGTAGCTCGCCACCATGTCGTAGCGACCGTTGGTCTTGGCCTTCCAGATCTCGAGCTTGCCCTCTTCTTTGAAGATGCGCGCCATCACCGACGAGGTGCGGATCATGCCCTTGGCCTTCATGTCGGCCAGGATTTTGTCCGGCAGCGGCTTGTTGGCTTCCGGGGCAAAGTCCTTCATCGACGAATCATTGCAGCCGGCGACGGCTATCGAGGCGGCGAGGACTCCGGTGCGGGCGAGCTTGGCAAACATGGATGCGACTATGTCTTTTCCCTCGGGCCAATGGCTTCGAAACGGCCGAGCCCGCATGCTGAACACTGACGGACCGTAAGCCCGTTAACCTTGAGAATTCCTTACCACAAGCCTCGGCCAATCGCTCGCGGCATTTTCATTGACCCGAATGCGGCGGCATTTTTGTGGCGAAATTGCTTATTGCCGCCACATTCCGACGGCCTTGTTCCGCTGTCAGCGGTCGTCAGAGGCTGCGGCCCATCGCCAGATATTTCTCGCGGCGCTGCTCGCGGAAGTCGGTGTTGGCGCCGGCAAATTCCTTCATCGTCTTGGCAATGAGGTCGCCGGTCGCGGCAATAACCGTTTCGGGGCCTCGCTGGGCGCCGCCCATCGGCTCGGGAATGATGGCGTCGATGATCTTCAATTGCAGAAGGTCCTGCGCGGTGATCTTCATATTGGTCGCCGCATCCTTCAAGCGGGTGGTGTCTCGCCACAGGATCGAGGCCGCCCCCTCAGGCGAAATCACCGAATAGATGGCATGTTCGAGCATGTAGACGCGGTTGGCGGTGGCGATGGCGATCGCGCCGCCCGAACCGCCTTCGCCGATGACCACCGAGATCGACGGCACTTTCAGGCCAAGGCAGGCTGAGGTCGAGCGCGCGATGGCTTCGGCCTGGCCACGTTCCTCCGCACTGACGCCGGGATAGGCGCCAGCGGTGTCGACCAAGGTCAGAAGCGGGATCTTGAAACGGTCGGCAAGCTCCATCAAACGCACCGCCTTGCGGTAGCCTTCGGGGCGCACGGAACCGAAATTGTGCTTTAGGCGGCTCGTCGTGTCCGAACCCTTTTCCTGGCCAATGATCGCAATCGGCTCGCCACGAAAGCGGGCAAAGCCGCCGACGATCGCCTGGTCCTCGCCGAAATTGCGGTCGCCGGCGAGCGGCGTGAAATCGCTGAACAGGCCCTTGATGTAGTCGACGCAGTGCGGCCTGTCGGAATGGCGCGCCACCTGTACCTTCTGCCACGGCGTCAGCGCCTTGTAGAGTTCGCGCAGCGCGTCGTGGGAACGCTTCTCGAGCCTGGTGATCTCATCGGCGACATCCACCGCCTCGCCGTTCTCGGCAAGCTTCTTGAGCTCGAGGATCTTGAGCTCAAGATCCTGCACCGGCTTTTCGAAATCGAGGTAATTGTACATGCTTGGGCGGACCGATATTTCGGAAGGCAAGGACTGCGGAACCGTTGAAACCAAGGCTCCGGGCGGCGAAATGTCGTCCTCACATAGCGATATGAGGCCTAGTCGGCAAGCGGATGATGATCGTTGACCAGCCGCACCAGCCGCTCTTCCAGCACATGGGTATAAATCTGTGTCGTCGATATGTCGGCATGGCCAAGCAGCTGCTGCACGGCCCTGAGATCGGCGCCGTTCTGCAGGAGATGGCTGGCGAAAGCATGGCGCAGCACGTGCGGCGATATCTTCGCCGAGGCGATGCCGGCGCGCGCCGCCAGCCCTTTCAGGTCGCGGGCAAAGACCTGGCGCGAGAGATAGCCGCTGTCGGAGGCTGCCGGAAACAGGAATGGGCTGTCGGCGAAGGTGGGCACCCCGGCCCGAGCGGCAAGCCATGCGCGCATTGCCGTGCGCGCCTTAGTCGACAGCGGCACCATGCGCTCCTTGTCGCCCTTGCCGCGCACCATGAAGAAACGGTCGTCGCGCTGCGCCACAGTCACCGGCAGGCCGACCAGCTCGGAAACGCGCAGGCCGGTGGCGTAGAGCACTTCGACCAGAGCATGCAGGCGCAGTGCCGCCAGCCTGTCGCTGTAGCCGAGCCCGGTGTCGCCGGCCTCGACTGCGGCGCGGTCGATCAGCCGGCCGGTGTCGGCCTCGCTCATCGTCTTGGGCAGCGGGCGGCCCTTTTTCGGGCTGTCCAGCGTGCCGGTCGGGTCGTCCGCGCGCAGGCCCTCTGCGTAAAGGAACTTGAAGAACTGGCGGATCGCCGACAGTTTGCGCGCCTGCGAGGTCGGCGCGAAGCCGCGCGCTGCGATGTCGTCGAGATAGGCGCGGATGTCGGCGGCGGCCGCACCGGCGAGCCCGCCACCGATCTCGCTCGAAGCGTCTTCGAGGTCGCGGCGGTACGAGGACAGCGTGTTCTCGGCAGCACCCCGCTCGGCGCTCATCATTTCCAGGAAGGCCTCGATGCGGGCGGCGCTGTTCATTTCCTGTTGATCAGTTTTTCTTCGAGATTCAGTTTTTCTTGGGGTTCAGCTTTTCCGGCGGGATGCGCACGCTCATCTCCGCTTTTTTCGGCTCGACGAACATCACCAGTGCGAACATCGTACCATAGGCAATGCCGGCCAGAATCGCGAGGGTCACGACAAAGCGAAACAGTGTCGGCATCAATTTTCGCCCGTCTTCTTGTTCTGCGTTTCCAAACCCTGTGCCCTTATGGGACGCCAATCCGGCCAATTCAAGGAAGAAGCGGAGGCCTGTTAGCAACTTCTGATGCAGGCATCCCCCGGCCGATATAGGCTTGCCTGTGCTCGGCACGCTTGACGCAAACCGGCTTTTCATGTCGATACGCCGGCAAAGAGGGCCCAAGAAACAGCTGATGAACGCGCACCAGGCAAATCCTCCAGGCGAGACCCACGCCGCGCTGCTTGGCCGGCTGGGCAGCCGATCCATCGTCTTTGTCGGCCTGATGGGCGCCGGCAAGACGGCGATCGGCCGCAAAGTGGCGACCATGCTTTCGCTGCCCTTCATCGACAGCGACCAGGAGATCGAGAGCGTCTCGCGCATGACCGTGCCGGAACTGTTCGAGCGCTATGGCGAGACCGAGTTCAGAGCCCTGGAGCAGCGTGTCATCCTGCGCGTCCTGGAGAACGGCCCGCAGGTTCTGTCGACCGGCGGTGGCGCCTTCATGAACGCGCAGACGCGCGAGGCTATTGCCGCGCATGGCGTCTCGGTGTGGCTGAAGGCCGAACTCGACCTGCTGATGGACCGCGTTTCCAAGAAGCAGAACCGGCCGCTGTTGAAGAGTGCCGATCCCCGTGCCGTGCTGGAGCGGCTGATGGGCGAGCGCTATCCGGTCTACGCGACATCAGATGTCACCGTGCCGACCCGCGACGACCGCAAGGAGGTTATCGCCGCCGAGGTGCTGGACGCACTGTGCCGGCATTTCGGCATCGATGAAATTGCAGCGACAGGCGAGGTCGAATCGTGAGCGCGGATCAGCCCGTTACCGTCGAAGTCGGGCTTGGCGACCGGGCCTACGACATATTGATCGGCTCCGGCGTTTTGTCGCGCGCCGGTGAGGAGATTTCGCGCCGCCTGCCGGGTACGCGCGCCGCTGTCGTCACCGATGAGAATGTTGCCGCCGCGCATCTCGATACGCTGAAGGCCGGGCTCGAGAAGGGTGGCATCCAGCCCACCGTCATTACGATGCCGCCGGGCGAGAAGACCAAGAGCTTTGCCCATCTCGAGGCAGTGGTCGATGGCGTTCTGGCCGCCAGGCTGGAGCGCGGCGATGTCGTCATCGCGCTGGGCGGTGGCGTCATCGGCGATCTCACCGGTTTTGCCGCCGGCATCGTGCGGCGCGGCATGAATTTCGTGCAGGTTCCGACCTCGCTGCTGGCGCAGGTCGATTCCTCGGTCGGCGGCAAGACCGGCATCAACAGCCCGCGCGGCAAGAACCTCGTCGGCGTCTTCCTGCAGCCCAAGCTGGTGCTGGCCGACACGCAAGTGCTCGACACGCTGCCGATCCGCGAATTCCGCGCCGGCTATGCCGAACTCGCCAAATACGGGCTGATCGACCGGCCGGAATTCTTCGCCTGGCTGGAAGCGAACTGGGAAAAAGTCTTCGCCGGCGGGTCGGAGAGGGGAGAGGCCATTGCCGAAGCCTGCCGCGCCAAGGCCGATGTCGTCGCCCGCGACGAGTTCGAGACCGGCGACCGCGCGCTGCTCAACCTTGGCCACACATTCGGCCACGCGCTCGAAGCCGCCACGCAGTATGATGGAACCCGTCTCGTCCATGGCGAGGGGGTGGCCATCGGCATGGCGCTGGCGCATCGTTTCTCCTCGCGGCTCAACCTCGCCAGCCCCGACGACGCCGCGCGTGTCGAGACGCATCTGCGTGCCGTCGGCCTGCCCTGGCGGATGGCCGATATTCCGGGCGATTTGCCTGATGCCGAGGCGCTGCTTGCCTTCATCACTCAGGACAAGAAGGTGTCGCGCGGCGCGCTGACCTTCATCCTGACGCGCGGCATCGGCCAGGCCTTCATCGCCAAGGACGTGCCGGCCTCGGAAGTGCTGTGGTTCCTCAGGGAAAACCACCCAGCCAACGGGAAAGCCGGCTGAGATGGGCAATGGCTGGACCGTCGTTGCCGTTCTTGCCATCCTCATCCTGCTGGTCGTTGCCGTGCGCACGCGCCTCTTCGCCATGTTCGGCTACGAGCTGTCGCGCATCGAGCCGCAGCGCTCGAGCCAGGACGAGTTGCGCGGCGCCGTCGACGATTTCCGCCGCGACGGCCAGGTGGTGCGCGAGGACCGCGACCGCATTGGCGGCCTGTTCGACCTCGAAGAACTCGAAGTCTCCGATATCATGGTCCACCGCACCAACATGCGCTCGGTCAATGCCGATAATGCACCGGAAGCGGTGGTGCGCGAGATCCTGCAAAGCCCGCACACCCGCATGCCGCTGTGGAAGGGCTCGCTCGACAACATTGTCGGCGTGCTGCACGCCAAGGATCTGCTGCGTGCGCTGAACGAAGTCGGCAACGACTTTTCCAGGATCGACGTGATGAAGATCGCCTCGAAACCCTGGTTCGTGCCTGACACCACGACCTTGCAGGAACAGCTCAACGCCTTCCTGCGCCGCAAGGCGCATTTCGCCGTCGTCGTCGACGAGTATGGCGAGGTCGAGGGGCTTGTGACGCTGGAGGACATCATCGAGGAGATCGTCGGCGAGATCGCCGACGAGCATGATGTCGATATACAGGGCGTCAAGCAGGAGGCCGACGGCTCCGTCGTCGTCGACGGCAATGTGCCGATCCGCGACCTGAACCGGGCGCTCGACTGGAACCTGCCGGACGAGGAGGCGACCACCATTGCCGGCCTCGTCATCCACGAGGCGCAGTCGATCCCCGATGAGAAGCAGGCCTTCACCTTCCACGGCAAGCGCTTCATCGTCATGAAGCGCGACAAGAACCGGATCGCCCGGTTGAGGATCAGGCCAGCCGGCGACGCCTGAACGCGTCGCGTTGAAACGGATTCAGGCGGCCCGCTTCAAGCCGTTGTTTTTATGCATTGACGCCCAAAACCGCAGCGCACGTTAGGCGTCATGAAAGCCTTCGCAACCTCGGAGCCTCATTCCGCGATCTGGCTCGTCGAACGTTCGTGGATTGTCGCGCCCGTCTCGACGTCGACGGCCGCCAAGCTGACCTCATAACCCCAAAGCCTGCGGATGTGACGAAGCGTGGCGTCGCGGCTGGCGTCCTCGAGAAGGATGCCATCATTGACCTTGTGTTGCAGTCGCAAATGCCGGTCGCCGAGCAGATCGACATCCACCACCTGGATGTCAGGTCGGTTCGCGCCGACGTCGTAGCTGTGAGCGAGCGCGGCGCGTATCTTGTCATAGCCGCGCTCGTTGTGAATCGAGACGACCTGACAATGTGGTTGGTCGGCAGTGTCGCCGAGCACAAAAAAACGCCATTTCCTGATCAAGGCCGGACTGAGGTACTGGCGGATAAAGGACTCGTCGCGATGGTCCGCCCAGGCTTCGAGCAGGATCTCGCGCCAGTTGCCGTGGCCGGCGATGTCGGGAAACCAGTCCCGGTCCTCGGCCGTCGGCTTGGTCGAGATGCGCTGAATGTCCTGCATCATGTCGAAGCCGAGAGCGTAGGGGTTGATGCCGGAAAAACGCGGATCGTCGAACGCGGGCTGGAAGACCACGTTGGAATGATTGCGCAGGATTTCGAGCATGGCGCCTTCGCTGATCTGGCCGCGGTCGAACAGCGTGTTCATCAGCGTATAGTGCACGAAAGTGGCGCAGCCCTCGTTCATCACCTGTGTTTGCCGCTGCGGATAAAAATATTGTGCTATGACACGAACGATTCTGATGATCTCACGCTGCCAAGGCTCCAGGACCGGGCTGTTCTTTTCCAGGAAATAAAGCAGGTTTTCCTCGGGCAGGTTGAGCGATTTCTTCCGCTCCGGATCTTGACCCTTGTCGTTGACCCTTTGCCGCGAAGGCGGCAGCGTGCGCCACAAATCGTTGTAAGAACGCTCTTCATATTCGAGACGCTCGCGAAGCCCTTCGCGCTGCCGCTCCGACGACAGCTTCGGCGGCCGGTGATAGCGGAACACGCCTTGCGCCATCAGCGCGTGGGCAGAATCAAGAACAGCCTCGACGGCGGCGAGGCCATGCCGCTCTTCGCAACGGACAATGTAGCCCTTGGCGAAGTCCAGGTAGCTGAGGATCGCCCCAGCGTCCGTCCACTGCTTGAACAGCTGATTGTTCTTGAAGAAATGATTGTGCCCGAGCGCAGCATGGGCCGTCACCAAGGCCTGCAAGGCCATGGTGTTTTCCTCCATCAGATAGACGATGCAGGGATTGGAATTGATGACCAACTCATAGGCAAGCCCTCGCCGGCCTTTGCGGTAGAGCAAATCCTGATACAGGAAATGTTTGCCGAAAGACCAGTGACGGTACATCAGCGGCATGCCGACCGACGAGTAGGCGTCGAGCATCTGCTGAGAGGAGATGATCTCCATCTGCACGGGATAGGTATCGAGATGAAGCTCTTCGAGCGCGATTGCCGCTATCGCGTCATAGGCCCGCGACAATGTCTTGAAATCCCAGTCGGACCCGGAAAAAAGCAGGTTGGATTTGCTGGCTTGTCTGGCCATCGGCACCCCCTCACGCTCTCCTCAGGAGAGTCGGCTGCCTGCCGAAGAGCTGGCGAAAGACCGGGTAGATATCGGCGGGCGTAGCGATGCGGCTCATCTGGAAGTTCGGCCATCTCAGGTCGATTGCGCTATAGGCCCGCCATAGCGATGTCCCGTTTTCGGTCGCGCGGAAGATATGGGCCTCACGCTCGTCGATGATCTCGACATAAGCAAAATACTGGCATAGCCGCATGAGCTTGCCGTCGAGCAACGCTATGCATCGCTCGGAATCGCCCGCGAAATTGTCGCCGTCCGAGGCCTGGGCGGCGTAGATATTCCATTCGCGGGCCGGGTAACGTTCGTCAATAATGCGGTGCATTTCCTCCAATGCGGTGGAAACGACGGTGCCGCCGCTTTGCGTATTGTAGAAAAATGTGTCCTCATCGACCTCCTGAGCCAGGTGCGTATGGCGGATGAAGACAATTTCGATGCGGTCGTAACGCCGTTTCAAGAACAGGTGCAGCAGTACGAAGAAGCGCTTGGCCAGATCCTTTTCGCGCTCGCCCATCGAGCCGGACACATCCATCAGGCAGAACATGACGGCATTGGCGTTCGGCACGGGCTGGGGATCGAAGCGGTTGAAGCGGATGTCCACCGGATCGACATAGGCAATTCGCCTGCGCCGCCGCTCCAGCCGATCAAGCTCCTCGCCCAATGCTGCAATGCGCTGGCGCGCCGCTACGCTGGATGGCACCAACTCAAGCGTGGCGATTTCCTGTTCGATCGCGTCCAGCTCCTCCTGCTTGGGGCGCTTCAGTGCAATACGCCTGCCATGGCTGTTACGCATCGTGCGCCCAACATTGATGTTGGTCGGTGGACCGCTAGCGGCGAAGCCAGCCCGGCGCGGCTTGAAGGCAAGGATTTCCTTGAGGTTGAGCTTGACCATGTCAGGCAGCTCGAGATCCTCGAAAAAAAGGTCGAGCACCTCCTCGCGCGACAGCACGAAGCGAAAGTCGTCTTCGGACACCGTTTTCCCCGGGGACGACGCCCCCGCGCCGCTCTGATCAGGCCTGGGGATCAAGTCTCCAGGAGAGAAATGCCTGTTGCCCGGCAGGATGTGCTGGCGCCTGCCGCTGTTCCTGGCGCTGTTGAAGCTCGGCTCGTCCGTTCCTCTTTCGGGCATCGGCACAGCGTGCTCGGCATCCACATCGGCGATCCTGCCGGTGCGGATCTGATCACGTATGCTCCGCTTCAGCTCCTCGCGCGCACGTCTGAGGAAGCGCTGGCGATTGCCGAGGCTCTTGTCCTTCGGGTTCAGGCGACGGTCGATGAAGATCGGCATGGAACCATACGGGCTCTCTCAACCCGCCCTGTTCACCCGCATGTACCAGTCCACAAGGCGACGCACCTGCCGCTCGGTGTAGCCACGCTCGACCATCCGCTGCACGAATTCATGGTGGCGCTTTTCCGTGACGCTGTCCTGTTTGGAGCCGAAGCTGATCACCGGTAAGAGATCCTCGACCTGTCCGAACATGCGCTTCTCGATGACTTCGCGCAGTTTTTCGTAACTCGTCCACGACGGGTTGCGGCCGTTATGCCTTGCGCGGGCGCGCAGCGTGAACTTCACCACCTCATTGCGGAAGTCCTTGGGGTTGGCGATGCCGGCCGGTTTTTCGACTTGCGACAATTCGTTTTCCAAAACCTCTCGGTTCAAGATCTGGCCGGTATCGGGGTCCTTGTAGTCCTGATCCTCGATCCAGGCATCGGCATAGGCGATGTAACGGTCGAAGAGGTTCTGGCCATACTCGCTGTATGACTCCAGATAGGACTTCTGGATTTCGTGGCCGATGAACTCGGCATAGCGCGTTGCCAGTTCCGATTTGATGAACTCGAGATAGGCAGCTTCCGTCTCCTTTGGAAACTGCTCGCGCTTGATCGCCTCTTCCAGGATGTACATCAGATGCACGGGATCGGCACCCACCTCCTTCGTGTCGTAGTTGAATGTCTGCGACAGGATCTTGAAGGCGAAGCGTGTGCTTACGCCGGTCATGCCTTCGGCGACGCCGGCGGCGTCGCGATATTCCTGAACCGACTTCGCCTTGGGGTCGACTTCTTTGAGGTTTTCGCCGTCATAGGCGCGCATCTTGGTGTAGAGTGGCGAATTGTCGTGCTCGGCAAGGCGGGTCGAAACCGTGAATCGGCTGAGAATGTCCAGCACTTCAGGTGCGCAGGGGCTGCCGGCCAGTTCGCTCTCGCGTAACAGTTTCTCATAGATATGCTTTTCTTCGGTGGTCCGCAGGCAATACGGTACCTTGACCACGAGGATGCGGTCGAGAAAGGCCTCGTTGTTCTTGTTGTTCTTGAACTGTTGCCATTCCGATTCGTTGGAATGGGCCACGATGATGCCCTGATAGGGAAAGGCGCCGAAATTCTCGGTACCGTTGTAGCTGCCTTCCTGGGTCGCCGTCAGCAACGGATGCAGGACCTTGATAGGTGCCTTGAACATTTCGACGAATTCGAGCAGGCCTTGCGTGGTCCGGTTCAGTCCGCCGCTGTAGGAATAGGCGTCCGGATCGGATTGGCTGAAATTTTCCAATTGTCTGATGTCGACCTTGCCAACCAGGGCCGAGACATCCTGATTGTTCTCGTCGCCAGGTTCTGTTTTGGCGATGCCGATCTGGCGCAGCCGCGAAGGCATCAACTTGACCACGCTGAATTTGGAAATGTCGCCGGAAAGTTCGTCGAGTCGCTTGGCCGCCCATGGGGAGATGAGCCCGTTCAGCCGGCGTCGGGCTATGCCGTATTTCTCCTCTAACAGGTCGCCCATGCGATCGGGATGGAAAAGGCCAAGTGGCGATTCGAAAACCGGGCTGATCTGATTGCCGACCTTCAGCGTGTAGATCGGGCGCTGTTCCATCAATTTCTTCAGCCGTTCGGCCAGAGAGGATTTGCCACCGCCGACAGGGCCGAGGAGGTAGAGGATCTGCTTGCGCTCCTCCAGCCCCTGGGAGGCATAGCGGAAATACCCGGCAATGCGCTCGATCGTTTCCTCCATTCCGTAGAAGTCGGGAAAGGAGGGATAGACCTTGACCGTGCGGTTCGAGAAAATGCGGCCAAGCCGTTCGTCCTTGCTCGTGTCGATCAGGTTCGGTTCGCCGATTGCCTCGACCATCCGTTCAGGGGCCGAGGCATACATTGATTTGTCCTCTCGGCAGGCGAGCAGATATTGCTGGAGGCTGATTTCTTCCTGGGCCGCGTTCGCATAAATCTCCGAAAACAGATCGAAGACGTCGGACTGATTCTCACGCATGATGCTTTGCCCTCAGAGCCGTTCTGGCTGCCAGCTGGCTCATCATATATTCAACTGCCAGAACGCATTGTGGTTCCCTTCACATGAAGGAGAGCGCATGCATTAGGCATTGAAACCTGGACACCACCCATGTGGCTGGAATGCTTACCCAATACTTAGGTGGTGATGGCCGGATGAGATCGTCAAGGGGCAGGTGTTGATTTCGTGAACTGAACGAAAAAGGGGCCGTGCATTTGGAGCGGCCTGATGCGGCGAGAGTTACGGTCCCGATGCGAGTTCGACGAAGGCCGGTCGATCCGGCCTTTCTACAGCGGATGAGCCTCCAAAGCTCGCGTGACATTCGGATCGATGGTCGATCGCCAAGCTGGACCTCCGGGTATTACCAATCCTTAACTGGACGGTCGTGGCGCCTGCGGGCACTCTCTGGGCCACACGGCCGGGAGACGACGATGATCGATCGACGAAGCCTCATTCTGGCCTCCGTGGCGACGATGCTGCCATTGGGAGCATCGTCGGCTCGGCGCCTGCGCGAGGCCGCGCCAAAGACTTACGACTACGGACCGGCCAAGCTCGACATCTATGCGCCCGATGGCGCGAAAAACCTGCCCGTGGTGTTTTTCGTCCATGGCGGGGCCTGGGAGTTTGGCAAACGCAGCCAGGTGGGCGCCAAGCCGGCCTTCCTGCTCGCCAATGGCTTCTGCTTCGTTTCGATTGATTACCGCATGCTGCCGGAGGCTGATGTCGCCACTCAGGCCAGTGACGTCGAGAAGGCCTATGCCTATGTCAGGGCCAACATCGCCGGGCTTGACGGCAACCCCAAGCGCATTGTCGGCATGGGCCATTCGGCCGGCTGCCACCTGATTGCGCTGACCGGCATGCGCGGCGGATTGCCCGGCGTCGCCGGGCTGCTGCTCGACGATACCAGGGCCTATGATCTCGCGGGGCTTGAGAAAAATGGCGGCATGGTGAGGGCTTATGCCCGGGTGTTTTCCGATCCCGCGCAATGGACGGCACTGTCGCCGGCAAGCTATGTCGATGGTCGTAAGCATCCGCCGACTTTCATCGCTTATTCCAAGGCGTCCGGCCGTGGCGAGGATTCGAAAGCCTTCGCCGAGCGCCTGCGCGCCACCGGTACCAAAGTCACCCTGTTCGACGGCAGCGCCTATACGCACATGTCGATCAACCGCGATTTCGGCGAAGACGGTGACGCGCTGACAGCGGCTGCGCTGACATTCCTGAAATCGACGGTCGGCTGATCGCTGCCGACTTCCGCTCGTCCATCCCTGTCACTGGATCATGCCAAAAGCAGCGGCGGGATATTGCCGTGGGCATGTCCATAAGTGCAATTGCTCTTCGTAAATGGGAGAAAATTGCATGAATGGCGCCGATGTCCTGTGTGACGTGTTGCTGGCCAATGATGTGACGGTCTGCTTCGCCAATCCCGGCACGTCCGAAATGCATTTCGTTGCCGCCCTTGACCGCAAACCGCAGATGCGTTGCGTGCTTGGCCTGTTCGAGGGCGTGGTGACCGGTGCCGCCGACGGCTATGCGCGTATGGCCGACCGCCCGGCCGCGACGCTGCTGCACACAGGCCCAGGCTTGGCCAACGGCCTGGCCAATATGCACAATGCCCGACGTGCGTTCAGCCCGATGATCAACATCGTCGGCGACCATGCCTCCTACCATCTGCCGCTCGATGCGCCGCTCACCAGTGATATCGAGGGCCTGGCGGCACCGATGTCCAACTGGGTTCGGCGCATCGCGGGGCCAGCCGATGTCCAGCCGGCCACGGAGGCGGCTTTTCGCGCCTCGCTGACGCCGCCCGGAGTCACGACGCTGATCCTGCCGGCTGATGCGGCCTGGGGCTGCGCCAACCCGGTCACACCGGGCAAGGTCGTCCTTTCGCCGCCGCCGGCCGTCGACAGCGATGCTGTGCGCGAGACCGCCGCGGCGATCCGTGCGGCCCCGGACCGTGTCGGCATGATCGTTCGTGGGCGGGCGGCGCGGGCCGATGCGCTCGAGATCGCCGGCCAGATATCGACGGCCTGCAATGTCCGCCTGTTCAGTGAGGTTTTGATCGCGCGGATGCAACGCGGGCGTGGGCGCGTCGCGCCGACCCGCATTCCCTATCCAATCGATGCGGCGACGGCATTGCTGAGGGATATCGACGTTCTGGTGCTGGTTGGCGGCAAGGAGCCGGTCGCCTTCTTCGCCTATCCGGGAAAACCGGGCCGGCTGGTCCGCGACGACTGCCAGGTGCTGACGCTCGCCGCCCATGGTCAGAACCTGCATGCGGCGCTGGAAGCGCTTCGCGATGAGCTCGGCGTCAAGCCGTCGCAACAGACGGTGTTCGCGACCGCTTTCCCGGACGAGGCTGCGCCGAGCGGCAAACTGACGGACGACGCCATTGCGCTGTCAGTGGCGCGCAAGCTGCCGGACAATGCGATTGTCTGCGACGAAGCGGTCACCTCGGCCAGGCGCTTCTTTGCCTTGTCGGCCTTTGCCGCGCCGCACGATTACATGATGGGCACCGGCGGATCGATCGGCGGCGGCATTCCGATGGCAACCGGCGCGGCGATCGCTTGCCCCGACCGCAAGGTGATCAATCTCGAGGCCGACGGCAGCGGCATGTACACCGTGCAGGGTCTGTGGACGCAGGCGCGGGAAAATCTCGACGTGGTGACGATCGTCTTTGCCAACCGGACCTATGCGATCCTGCATGGCGAAATGAAGAATGTCGGCGTCAATGCGATCGGCGAGAATGCCAGGCGCATGCTCGGCCTCGACCATCCTGCGCTGGACTGGGTGTCGCTGGCCAAAGGCATGGGCGTGGAGGCGGCGCGCGCCGACACATGCGAGCGCTTCGACGCACTGCTGGACAGCGCTCTGTCGCGGCGCGGGCCGTTCCTGATCGAAGCTGTGATCTGAACGCCCCGCAGACGCGAGAGCGGGTCTAGCCTACCAGCGGGTCTTTTCGCCGGGAGCGGCCGGCTCGATCGCCAGTGCATGCACGCCGGCTTTCAGTTCGTCGGCCAGCAATTCGTTGACGGCGCGGTGGCGGTCGATGCGGCTCATGCCGGCAAAGGCGGATGAGACGACGCGGATGCGAAAATGCGTTTCGCCGGTGCCGTCATAGGCGCCGTGATGGTCTGAGCCGTGATGGTGATGGCCGGCGTGGAGATGGCTTTCGTTGATGATGACCAGTCGCTCCGGCGAAAATGCCTTGTTGAGCTTGTCTTCCATGGTCGTCTGTATGGACATCGCCGTCTCCGTTCACCACATATGGCTGGCGTACCAGCGTGAAAACCGGAAACCGGTTTCACAAGGGGGCCTCTGTTTCGCAACTAAATTCGCCATTCGCCTGCTTTAAGCCGCGATTCAGCGGTTAGGGCGATGATCGCGAAAATGTCAATTCTTGTTTCGCATCTGCGAACGCCCCATAAATGGGTGAGATGAAGCCGTATCCCAAATATTTCGAGAAGATTCGCGTCCGCCCCGACAAGGACGCGGAGCTGAAGTCGCATTCGCCGATTTGCCAGTGGGACGGCTGCAAAGAGGCGGGCACTCATCGCGCGCCGGTTGGGCGGATGAAGGAGGGCGAGTATTTCCGCTTCTGCTTCGACCATGTGCGCGAGTACAACAAGGGCTTCAACTATTTCTCCGGCGTTCCGGACACCGAGGTCGCGCGCTTCCAGAAGGAAGCCATGACCGGCCATCGGCCGACCTGGAAGATGGGCGTCAACGGCGCCTCGACGCGTTCATCGCCTGATATGGCGCAGATGCGCTCCGGCCGCGCCGGCTATTACAACCGCATGCGCGACCCGTTCGACCTGTTCAAGGGGCCGAAGGATCCGCGCGAAGCGCGCGAGCGCAAGGCCAAGCCGCTTGAGGCCAAGGCGCTGGAAACGCTTGGCCTTGATACAAAGGCGACTGGCAAGGATATCAAGGCGCGCTATAAGGAACTGGTGAAGCGTCACCATCCGGATGCGAATGGTGGCGATAGAGGTTCGGAAGACCGGTTCCGCGATGTGCTGCAGGCCTATCGCGTGCTCAAACAGGCGGGCCTGTGCTGAGCGACCCTATGGTTTGTGTCGTTTTCCAACTTTCATAAGGGTGGAAAAGGCTTTAAGACCGCCCCCGAACAAAATCGATTGCCGGCGAAATGGGACGTTTCGCCCGTGGAGACGTTGAGAGATATGAACAAGGTCGATCGCGACATCGCCAACCTGCCCGACACGACGGTGTCGGTGAAGGAGAAATTCGGCTTCGAGTCCAAGATGGTGGTGCCGGCCTATTCGGTAACATCAGAACATGTGCCTGACATTGATCCGGACTATCTGTTCGACAAGGCGACGACCTTGGCGATCCTCGCCGGCTTTGCCTACAACCGCCGCGTCATGGTGTCGGGCTATCACGGCACCGGCAAGTCGACCCATATCGAACAGGTCGCCGCCCGCCTCAACTGGCCCTGCGTGCGCGTCAACCTCGACAGCCATGTCAGCCGTATCGATCTCGTCGGCAAGGACGCGATCGTCGTCAAGGACGGCTTGCAGATCACCGAATTCCGCGACGGCATCCTGCCCTGGGCCTATCAGCACAATGTTGCGCTCTGCTTCGACGAATATGACGCCGGCCGTCCGGACGTGATGTTCGTCATCCAGCGCGTGCTGGAATCGTCGGGCCGGCTGACGCTGCTCGACCAGAGCCGGGTTATCCGCCCGCATCCGGCGTTCCGGCTGTTCTCGACCGCCAACACGGTCGGCCTCGGCGACACGACCGGCCTCTATCACGGCACCCAGCAGATCAACCAGGCGCAGATGGACCGTTGGTCGATCGTCACCACGCTGAACTACCTGCCGCACGACAATGAAGTGAACATCGTGCTGGCCAAGGCCAAGCACTATCGCGACAACAAGGGCAAGGACATCGTCAACAAGATGGTGCGCGTCGCCGACATGACGCGCTCGGCCTTCATCAATGGCGACCTGTCGACCGTGATGAGCCCGCGTACCGTCATCACCTGGGCCGAGAACGCCGAGATCTTCGGCAATATCGGCATGGCCTTCCGGCTGACCTTCCTCAACAAGTGCGACGAGCTCGAACGCTCGGTGGTGGCCGAGTTCTACCAGCGCGCCTTCGGCGAGGATCTGCCGGAAAGCGCCGCCAACGTGGTGCTGGGCTAAGCAGAGCCTCGATGGCGGGTCCGGGCGACAACACGCGCAACAAGTCAAAGACGGGGTCTGAAGCCGACAGCTTCAAGCGTGCCGTCACCGTCTGCATGCGCGCCATTGCCGGCGACAAGGAGCTCGAAGTCGGCTTCGCGAAGGACCGGCCGGCGCTCGCCGGCAGCCGCGCGCGCTTGCCCGAACTGCCGAAGAAGGCGTCGAAGACAGACATCGCGATCACCCGTGGCCTCGGCGATTCCATGGCGCTGAAGCGCGCCTGCCACGATGCGCGCATCCACACCAAGCTGGCACCGGAAGGCAAGGCGGCCCGCGCCATCTATGACGCGGTCGAGCAGGCCCGCGTCGAGGCGATCGGCAGCCGCGCCATGCAGGGCGTCGCCGACAATATCGGCTCGATGCTGGAGGACAAATACGCCAAGGCCAATCTGGTCGACGTCAAGGACAAGGCCGACGCGCCGATAGAGGAAGCGCTGGCGCTGATGGTGCGCGAGAAGCTGACCGGCCGGCCTGTCCCCAGGAGCGGCGAGCGGCTGGTCGAACTCTGGCGGCCCTGGGTCGAGGAAAAGGCCAAGGCCGACCTCGACGGGCTTTCGGCCAAGCTCGACGACCAGCAGGCCTTCGCCCGCGTCGTGCGCGAGATGCTCGCCTCCATGGAAATGGCCGAGGAACTCGGTGACGACCAGGAGACGGAAGATTCCGAGGACAATGACGACAACCAGCCGCAAGGCGAGGAGCAGAGCGAGGAGGGCGGCGAAGAGGATTCCGGCTCCGAGCAGTCGCAGTCCGAGGATGCCGAGGCTTCGGCCGATGATGAGCAGTCGTCCGAGACGGAGGCCTCCGACGCCACCGCCGACGATCTGTCCGATGACGACGATGCCGATGCCGAGACGCCCGGGGAGGCCCGCCGCAACGACAATCCCTTCACCAATCTGCCGAAGGAAATCGACTACAAGATCTACACCACCGCTTTCGACGAGACGGTTGGCGCCGAAGAGCTTTGCGAAGAAGAAGAGCTCGACCGGCTGCGCGCCTTCCTCGACAAGCAGCTGGCCAATCTGTCCGGCGTCGTCGGGCGGCTCGCCAACCGGCTGCAGCGCCGGCTGATGGCGCAGCAGAACCGCTCCTGGGATTTTGACCTGGAAGAGGGCTATCTCGACCCGGCGCGGCTGGTGCGCGTCGTCATCGACCCGATGCAGCCGCTGTCCTTCAAGCAGGAACGCGACACCAAATTCCGCGACACGGTGGTGACGCTGGTGCTCGACAATTCGGGC
The DNA here is from genome assembly GCF_056403815.1 of Mesorhizobium sp. P2_E9. Classification (NCBI taxonomy): domain Bacteria; kingdom Pseudomonadati; phylum Pseudomonadota; class Alphaproteobacteria; order Hyphomicrobiales; family Phyllobacteriaceae; genus Mesorhizobium; species Mesorhizobium sp. P2_E9. The sequence continues at coordinate 165,180 of NZ_JBFUET010000005.1, read as the reverse complement.
TCGATGCGCGGCCGGCCGATCACGGTTGCCGCCACCTGCGCCGACATATTGGCGCGCACGCTGGAACGCTGTGGCGTCTCGGTCGAGATCCTCGGCTTCACCACGCGGGCGTGGAAGGGCGGCCAGGCGCGCGAGAAGTGGCTGAAGGACGGCAAGCCGCCGAACCCCGGCCGGCTCAACGATCTGCGCCACATCATCTACAAATCCGCCGACCATCCGTGGCGCCGCGCACGGCGCAATCTCGGCCTGATGATGCGCGAAGGCCTGCTCAAGGAAAACATCGACGGCGAGGCGCTGCTGTGGGCGCACAATCGCCTGATCGCCCGGCCGGAACAGCGCAAGATCCTGATGATGATCTCGGACGGCGCGCCGGTCGACGATTCGACGCTTTCGGTCAATCCGGGCAATTATCTCGAACGCCATTTGCGCGCCGTCATTGAACTGATCGAGACGCGCTCGCCGGTGGAACTGCTGGCCATCGGCATCGGCCACGACGTCACGCGCTATTATCGCCGCGCCGTCACCATCGTCGATGCCGAGGAACTGGCCGGCGCCATGACCGAGCAACTGGCTTCGCTGTTTGCCGAGGAAAGCGCGCGCGACACGCGGCGCGGCGGCATGCGGCGCGCCGGATGATTTTTTGGCGGGGCGGGTTTCGGCAGACGCTTTTCGCCGCCATTGCCCTGTTCGCCGGCGTGGCCTCGGCGGCAGCCGGGTCGGCCGCGGTCGAACCCATCGAAGTCTCGGCCCGCCCAATCACCGAATTCCATATTGGCCGCACTGACAAGCAGTTCGGCCCGCTCGAATTCGTCGGCGGGTTGGAAATGACCTCGCCATCACGCGATTTCGGCGCGCTGTCGGCCTTTCGATTTCTGAAGGCGGGCAGCGATTTCATCGGCGTGGCCGACACCGGCTACTGGTTCTTCGGCACGCTGGCCCGCGACGCCGACAGGCGGCCTGTGGGCATCCAGAACTTCCGCATGCAGCAGATGGTCGACCAGAGCGGCCAGCCGATCGACGAGAAATGGGAAGTCGATGCCGAAGGCCTCGCGGTCAAGGATGGCATCGCCACCGTCGGTTTCGAGCGCAACCATCGCGTCGCCCAGTTCAGGATCGACCCGACTGATATGAAGGCGCCATACCGGCAACTGGATTTCCTGGTGCCGGCGCGGGAGCTGCGCCAGAACCGCGGCTTCGAGACCGTCACCCACGCCAATGCCAGTGGTCAACACGAGGGCGGTCTGGTCGTGGTCTCGGAAAAGAGCCTCGACAAGGCAGGCAACATCTATGCCGCCATCATCGAAGGGCCGCACAAGGGCATCTTCACCGTCAAGCGCAATGGCGAGTTCGACATCACCGATGGCGCCTTCCTGCCGGATGGCGACCTTTTGCTGCTGGAACGCAGCTTCTCGATGGCCGGCGGCCTCAAGATGCGGCTGCGGCGCATCTATGGCGAGAGTGTCGAGAAGGGCGCCGTCGCCGACGGGCCGGTGCTGCTGGACGCCGACATGGGCTACCAGATCGACAATATGGAAGGGCTCGACGTCTGGACCCGTGACGACGGTGCGCTGATGGTGTCGCTGGTCTCCGACGACAACCACTCGATCCTGCAGCGCAACCTCTATCTGGAATTTATCCTGCATCAGGATTGAGCGGCGCTTCAGCGCGAACCCAACGGCGGGTTCGATTTGGTCTGATACCTTCCACTCGGTCGCTGCTGCGCAGTGCCAACCAATCCGCTTGGCGCTGCGGCGGATACATAGGGAGAGGTGTTACCCATGTATCCGGTTCAAAGTGTTACCCCATCTATCGGCTGGACAAGCATAGCTCGAAGAAGTGGGAGGCAATCTTTCATCAGATCCGCCTCATTGCTCGTTTGCCGCAGATTAGGCGCTCGCTGCGTCGTGCCCAATTTGCGGCGACGGCGCGTTTGACGAACGCCTTCCCCACTCCGTCGCTGCTTCGCAGCGCCGGAGTGGGGGTCGGCTGCTCGATCTACGCCGATCAAAACACTTTAGTGTAGACTTGACTATTCATGCGATCAGAGCAATACTCAAGTCCATGCTTAACTATTCAGAGATCGACAGCATCCTTCGCGCTCTTGTCGAGCCGACCCGCCGCCAGATCCTGGAACGGTTGAGCCGCGGACCGGCCACCGTCAGCCAGCTGGCGGAGCCGTTCGGCATGACCTTTGCCGCCGTGCTCCAGCATCTGCAGGCGCTGGAGGCCTGCGGGCTGATCCGCAGCGAAAAGATCGGGCGGGTGCGCACCTGCCGGATCGAACCGGGCGGGCTCGCCCCGCTCGCGGACTGGATTGCCGAACGCCGCATACCAGCGGAACGCCACCTCGACCGGCTCGGCCAGATCCTGGCCGAGTCAGACCCATCCCCCAGAGGGCCATCCCCAAAAGGCCAATCCCCCAAGAAGAATCAGGAAAAGGACGAACAGCAATGAACCAGATCGCCTCCGTGAAGGACGAGCACTCCGTCATCCATTCCACATTCACCATCGAGCGGACCTATCCGCAATCGCCGGCCAAAGTCTTCCACGCCTTTGCCGACAAGGCCACGGTGCGGCGCTGGCGGGTCGACGGCGACGGTTTCACCATCGCCGAATTCAGCTTCGATTTTCGCGTCGGTGGCGGCGAGGTGTCGCGCTTCAGCTATGGCGGCGGTCCGGAGGTCAGGCTCGACGCCCAGTTTCAGGACATCGTTCCGGACCAGCGCATCGTGTTTTCCTACCGGATGGCCATCGGGCCGCAGCCCATGTCGGCGTCGCTGACCACGGTTGAGCTGACACAATCGGGTGATGGCACGCGGCTGACTTATACCGAGCAGGGCGCGTTCTTCGATGGCGTCGATTCCGCCAAGGGGCGGGAGGAGGGGACGCGCGGGCTGCTCGAGGCTCTTGGCGTGGAGCTCCAGAAGTCAAACTAAAACGAAACCACCGGCGGCTTCAGTCAGGACCGCGAGCTGTTAATGGCGATCCAGATGACATGACGCGCGCCACGCTTGCCGTTGGCGCGCGTGTTGACCTCCTCGACCGCGAAGCCCGCCTGCTTCAGCCGCCTGACAAAGCCGCTGTCCGGCCCCTGCGACCACACCGCCAGCACGCCGCCGGGCTTGAGGGCGGTGCGGGTGGCGACCAGGCCTGCCAGGCTGTAGAGGGCGTCATTGCCCTTGTGGACGATGCCTTCGGGGCCATTATCGACGTCGAGCAGGATGGCGTCCCAGGCTGCCGGTTCAGACCGTATCAGTTGCCCGACATCGGTCTCCTCTATGGTGACGCGGGGATCGTCGAGGCAACCGCCAAACACTTCGGCCATCGGGCCGCGTGCCCAGGCGACGACCGCCGGCACCAGCTCAGCGACAACGATGCTGGCATCCTTGCCCAACTCGGCGAGCGCGGCGCGCAGCGTGAACCCCATGCCAAGACCGCCGATCAGAATCCTCGGCTGACGATGGCCAGTGATCCTTTGGCAGGACAGTTTCGCCAGCGCTTGCTCGGAGCCGCTGAGGCGGCTGTTCATCAGCTCGTTGGTGCCGAGCATGATCGAGAATTCGCTGCCGCGCCGCTTGAGGCGAAGTTCTTGGGCACCATCCCCGGTCTTTGCCGAATCGAGCTGGACCCAGGGGATCATGGTTTAGACGGCCACGGCTGGCTGGCTCCAGCGGGCGGCGAGCAGCCGGTAGGGGATCAGTGCGACCACGGCGATGATGAGCTTGACGCTTAGGTCACCGAACGCCCAGGAAACCCAACGCATGGCGTCGACGTGGAAGACACCCATCAGCGGCGCGGTCTCGAGCGCGAAACTGTCATTCGGGCCGGCAAAAGCGAAAGCGGCCGAGAAAGCGACGGTGAAGAACACCATGGTGTCGAACACCGATCCGACCAGCGTGCCGACGATGGGCGCCCGCCACCAGCTCTGCCGGCGCAGCCGGTTGAACACGGTGACGTCGAGCAACTGCGCGGACAGGAACGCTGCGCCCGAAGCCGCGGCAATGCGCACCAGCCGGTCGGCGGCGGTCTCGAATTCGATCAGGCCATGGCGGAACAGGAAGGGCGGAACGAGGATCGAGCAGACCACTGCCGTCATGAAGCCGACAAAGACGATCCGGCGCGCCACGGCAGGCCCGTAGCGGCGGTTGGCGAGGTCGGTGACCAGGAACGAGAAGGGATAGGTGAAAGCGCCCCAGGTCAGCAGGTCGGCCAGCGACAAGCTGCCGATCTGGCCCTGCATCGGAAACTGCACGAGAATGTTCGACGCCACGACGACAAGCGCCATGGCGGCCACGAAGGGCAAATATCGCGAGAAGGAAGTCATTTTTTTATCCTGGGTAATGGAACCAGCGGAGCATCATTCCGATCGGGCGGTGCTCGCTTTGTAGGTGAGCACCAGATGTCGAAGCTTGCGGATCTATCCGATGCCCCAAGGCCAACTAGAAGTTGGCCAGAGGCCAACAAGGGGTTGGCCAGGGCGGTCGTCCCCCGCCTTTATCTGATGTTACGCAGCGACCTGTTCGGCCAGCTTCTTGGCGATCTGCTTCTTCAGCAGGCGCGCGCGCTGTGACAGTTCCTTGGCGTCGGCCTTGGCCAGGAAAGCGTCGAGACCGCCGCGATGTTCGACTGAACGCAGCGCGTTGGCCGAGATGCGCAGGCGCACATTCTGGTTCAGCGCTTCCGAAATCAGCGTCACATTGACGAGGTTCGGCAGGAAGCGACGCTTGGTCTTGTTGTTGGCGTGGCTCACATTGTTGCCGGTCTGGACTGCCTTGGCAGTGAGTTCGCAGGTGCGGGACATAATTCTAACCTTCAATTCTCTCGGGACCTGCCAAACCTTTGTGCCCACGCCGGGTGGCGCGCGGTTCTGGTCAGGCGGCCTTATGGAAAAAGTTGGCGTTCCATAGTTGCATTTCGCCGGGGCGTCAAGCTCCGGCTTCGCCACGGAAGCGCCCGGCATTTCATATTAAGGCCGGATTTCATCCTATAAGCGGTCTCATAGGGACATGCCAGACCGGAGTTGCCCGCCTCCGGTCGAAAATCAAGGATCCGATCCCCGCCATGCCTCGTTCGTCTCACGCCTTTTTCGCCGCACTGGTGATTGCCTTGCCGTCCGCCGCTTCCGCTGCCTCGCCGCAGTCCTTCAAAGGCGAATACACGGTCTCTTTTTTCGGTCTCTCCATCGCGAGATCGACGTTCTCAAGTCACTATGAGAACGGTGCCTACGCGATCGAAGGCAGCGTGACCGCTGCCGGCCTTGCCAAGCTGTTCGACGACACGCGCGGCACGATCTCGTCCAAGGGCACGATTTCCGGCAAGAAGCTGGTGCCGCAGGCATTTCGTGCCGACTACACCTCCGGCAAGAAGGCTTCGGTGGTCGATGTCCGCTTCAACAATGGTGCCGTGACTTCGACGCAGGTCATCCCGGCTCCGGGCAAGCGCGACCCCAAGGCCTGGGTGCCGATCGGCGCCGGCGACCTGGCTGCGGTGCTCGATCCGATGGCCGCCACCGTCATCCATGCCGACAGCCTCGACCAGGTCTGCGGCCGCACGGTGAAGTTCTATGACGGCGAGATGCGCGCCGACCTGACGCTGACCTACAATTCGAAAGGCACGATCTCGGTGCCGGGCTACAAGGGTGATACCGTCACCTGCCGGATGGGTTTCGAGCCGGTTGCGGGCTACCGCAAGGGCCGCAAGGCGCTCAACTATCTCAAGAACAAAAGCCGCATGATGGTGACGTTTGCGCCGCTTGGCCAAACCGGAGTATATGCGCCGATCCACGCCACGGTGGGAACGCAGATCGGCACTTTGACCATCAGCGCCGGGCGTTTCGAAGCGGTACAATAGGCTCGCCACCGGAGACAGAAGAGGGCGCGCCACTGGAGAGGACATGGCGCGGGCAACACTGATCGGGTTTTCGGTGGTCGCCATGTGGGCGCTTTTGGCGCTGCTCACCGATGCGTCCGGCAAGGTGCCGCCGTTCCTGTTGTCGGCGATCACCTTCTCGATCGGCACCGGGGTCGGGCTTGTCTCGCGGCTGTTCATGCCGGCTGCCGACAAGAGCCAGAAAATACCGCCGCAGGTCTGGCTGATCGGCATTGCCGGCCTGTTCGGCTACCACTTTTTCTATTTCACCGCTTTGCGCAACGCGCCGGCGGTTGAGGCGAGCCTGATCGCCTATCTGTGGCCGTTGCTGATCGTGCTCGGCTCGGCGCTGATGCCGGGCGAAAAACTGGCGTGGAACCATGTCGTCGGCGCGCTGCTCGGCCTTGCCGGCACGGTGCTGATCGTCACCAAGGGCGGTGGACTGGCCTTCGATGCGCGCTACGCCTTCGGCTACGCCATGGCCGCCGTCTGCGCCGTGCTGTGGTCGTCCTATTCGCTTTTGTCGCGGCGCTTCCCGTCGGTGCCGACCAGCATCGTCACCTGGTTCTGTGCGGCGACCGCCGTGCTGTCGCTCGTCTGCCATCTGGCGCTGGAACAAACGGTGCTGCCGGACGGCGCCGGCCAGTGGCTGGCCGTGCTCGGCCTTGGCCTGATGCCGGTGGGCGCGGCCTTCTATGCCTGGGACATCGGCGTCAAGCGCGGCAACATCCAGGTGCTGGGTGCGGCAAGCTACGCGGCGCCGCTTTTGTCGACGCTGGTGCTGATCGCGGCCGGCGTCGCCGAGCCGTCGCTGCGCATCCTTGCCGCCTGCGTGCTCATCACCGGCGGTGCGGCCCTGCCGGCAAAATCGCTGTTCCTGCGCAAGCCGGCCGCGGTTGAGAGCGGAGCCGAAGCCGTCGAAAGCGGAGCCGGGGCATGACGATGCCGTTTGCCGGTGGCATCGACGCCAATGCCAATGCGACGCTGATCTTCTCGCTGGTTGCGGCGGTGATCTATGCTTTCACGTTGGGTATGCCGCAGAGCCTTGCCCGCTCCGCGGCAAAGACGCTTGCGGTGGCGATGCTTGCCGTGCTTGCGGCGCTGCAAGGCGGCCCGCTGCTGCTGGTCGTTCCGCTCGCGCTCAGCGCGGTAGGCGACGCCTTCCTGTCGCGCGACGGCGAAAAGGCGTTTCTCGGCGGGTTGGCCAGCTTCCTTGTCGCCCACATCGTCTACATCGCGCTGTTTCTGCGCAGCGGCGGCGGCATGGCATTGCTTGGCGCCGAATACTGGCGCGGGGCGATCGCGCTGGCACTGGCGGTGTTCGTGGTCGTCATGCTGGCAGCACTCTGGCGTCGCGTCGGCCCCAGCCTGCGTATCCCGATCGCCTGTTATGTCGTGGCGATCCTGGCGATGGGCATGGCGGCGCTGACCACCAACAGTGTCTGGGTCATCGGCGGCGCGGTGCTGTTCATGGCCTCGGACGGGTTGCTGGCCACCGAGAAATTTCTGGTGGCGGCCATCTCGCCGCATCGCGCCTGGATGCGTTTGGCCGTTTGGGGGCTGTATTACGCCGCCCAGCTCGCGATTACATTGGGTTTCCTGCTGGGGTAGGGCTCCAGCCCGGCTCGGCCAGTTCGAAGGCGGCGAAATCAAAACCCGGCGCAACGGTGCAGCCGACCAGCGTCCATTCGCCGAGGCTGCGCGCCGATTGCCACCAGCCCGCCGGTACGACGATCTGCGGCCGCTCGCCCGCCGCGAGCCCGATGCCCAGCACCTGCTCGATCACGGCACTTTCTTCTTCCCACATCGACAGTGCCAGCGGCGCGCCGGCATAAAAGTGCCAGACCTCGGCGGCATCCTTGACCCGATGCCAGGCCGAAACCTGATGCTTTTCCAGCAGGAAATAGATGGCGGTCGAATGGCCGCGCTTGCCACCGGCGCCGTCGCGAAAAGTCTCGGCGTACCAGCCGCCTTCCGGATGCGGCTTCAAGCTGAGCGTTGCGATGATTTCTGCGGAACTCGTCATGGGTTCGACGATACCATCGGCCTCAAAAATTGTCCTTGCGCTTGCGGATTTCGGCGAACACCTCGGCATCGCCAGCCTTTTCCATGCCGAGATGCTTGCGGATCGCCGGGTCATGCCAGCGCAGGAAGGGATTGGTCGACAATTCCTCGCCGATGGTCGTCGGCAGCGTCGGCTTGTTGTCGACCCGCAGCGCCTCGATCCTGGCAGCGCGCTCCTTCAAAGCCGAATTGGTCGGGTCGACGGTCAGCGCGAAACGGGCGTTGGCGAGTGTGTATTCGTGGCCGCAATAGATAGACGTCGCGGCGGGAAGGGCGGCAAGTTTCTTCAGCGATTCATACATCACCGTCGGCTTGCATTCGAACAGCCGCCCGCAGCCCAGCGCAAACAGCGTGTCGGCGGTGAAGGCCACTTTCGATGCCGGCAGATGGTAGGAAACGTGGCCGGCGGTATGGCCGGGGGTGGCGATCACCTCGATGCGCTCATCGCCGAGATGCAGCACGGAGCCCTCTTCGACGGTTTCGTCGATGCCGGGGATTTTGGCCTTTTCGGCTTCCGGGCCGACGATGCGCAGCTTGAAGCGCTCCTTCAGCGCTAGATTGGCTTCGACATGGTCGGTATGGTGATGCGTGGTCAGGATCATCGTCGGCGTCCAGCCGGTGCGCTTGATCGCGGCCAGGATCGGCGCTTCCTCGGGCGCGTCGATGATCGCGGTCTGCCCGCTTTTGGGGTCATGCACCAGCACGCCGAAATTATCGCTGCGGCACATGAACTGTTCGATTTCGACCGCCATCGCATCTCTCCATTGTCGCGGCAGACATAGGGCGCCTATGGGCCGATGTCATCCCGCGATATTGGGTCGATCAAGGCCTTTTATTGAAACCCGCCGATATCACGGCTACATCCCTGACATGCATTCCGACATCGTCGACCTTCGCTCCTTTTATTCGACAACGCTCGGCCGGTTCGCCGAGCGCTCGATCACCATGGCGCTGTCATCGATATGGGCCACTGTCCCCAATGAACGGCTGGTCGGGCTCGGCTATACGCTGCCCTGGCTTGAGCGGTTCGGCACCGATGCCGAGCGGGTGTTTGCTTTCATGCCGGCGACGCAGGGCGCCGTGGTCTGGCCGGCGACGGGGCCGACGGCAACGGCTCTGGTTTTCGACGAGGAACTGCCGCTGGTCGATTCCTGCATCGACCGCATGCTGCTCGTCCATTCGCTCGAACATGTCGAAAATCCGCGCGAGACGCTGAACGAGATCTGGCGGGTGCTGTCGCCGGCGGGACGCGTCGTCATCGTCGTGCCGAACCGGCGCGGTGTCTGGGCGCGCTTCGAACATACGCCGTTCGGCAATGGCCGGCCTTTTTCACGCGGCCAGCTTACCGAGTTGCTGCGCGAGGCGAATTTCACGCCCGCTTCCTGGTCGGATGCGCTGTTCTTCCCGCCATCGCGGCGGCGCTTCATGATGCGCTTCCACAATGTGCTGGAGCGCGCCGGTCGGCGGTTGTGGCCGATCTTTTCCGGCGTCATCGTCGTCGAGGCGCAGAAACGGCTCTATCAGGGTGTACCGGTCGCCCAGCGCGCGTCTCGTCGCGTCTTCGTGCCGGTGCTGTCGCCGCATGGTGCGACGCGGCTCGGCCGCCGGGCCGAAGCGGCAGCGCCGTCCCACCAGGTGAAACCTTCGTGATCAAGGCGGAAACTTTCCTCGCGCTGCATTTTCTCGACCTATCTGTCTCGCGGACTGGTTGACGGGCGGCGGCGGTCGGCTCTCTTCATCCGGTTTCAGCATCGCATCTGAACGCAAGGACCTCTGACATGGCTGATCAACTGGACAATCAGGCCACCGTTCAGCCGGTCGCAGTGGCCAGCAGCCTGCGCGATCAGGTGGCGACGATCAGACGGGCGCTGGTGGGATCGCCGGTTCGCAAGTGGTTGCTGTGGACGTCGGTCGGCATCATGGCCGTCATCATCGCGACGTCGATCGGCCAGGTCCTGCTCAACCGCTGGAACCAGCCCTTCTACGATGCGCTTGCGCGCCGCGACATGGCGGCATTCGGGCACCAGCTTCTGGTCTTTGCGATGATCGCCGGCGGGCTGCTGGTGCTCAATATCGGCCAGACCTGGCTCAACCAGATGATCCGGCTGAAGCTGCGCCAGGCGCTGACGCTGGACCTGATCGACCAGTGGATGCGGCCGGCGCGCGCCTTCCGGCTGGCCAATGCCGGCGCCATCGGCGTCAATCCCGACCAGCGCATGCAGCAGGATGCCGCGCATCTGTCCGACCTGTCGACGGATCTCGGCGTCGGGCTCCTACAGTCCCTCATCCTGCTCCTATCCTTCGTCGGCGTGCTGTGGGAACTGTCTTCGGGCTTCGTCTTCCATATTGGCGGCTGGTCGCTGGCGATACCGGGCTACATGGTGTGGGCCGCGTTCCTCTATGCGGGCATCGCCTCCTGGCTGAGCTGGCTGGTCGGTCGGCCGCTGATCAGGCTCAACAGCGATCGCTACACGCGCGAAGCCGAGCTGCGCTCCTCGATGGTGCGGGTCAATGAGAATGTCGATGCCATAGCGCTCTACCATGGCGAAGACGACGCCAAACGGCGGCTCGAACTCGACCTCGGCACGGTGCTGGGCGCGATGCGGCGTATCTTCACTGCCCAGATCAATCTATCCTGGGTGACCGATACCTATGGCTGGATCACGGTCGTGGCTCCTATTCTGGTCGCGTCGCCGGTTTATTTTTCCGGCGACATCAGCTTCGGCGGACTGATGATGGCGGTCGGCGCCTTCAACCAGGTGCACTCTTCGTTGCGCTGGTTCATCAACAACATCGGTAGCATCGCCGACTGGCGCGCCACGCTGATGCGCGTCGCCGATTTCCGCATCGCGCTCGATGAAACCGACGTGCTGCACGACAAGGAAAGGCGCATCACCTTCGATCAAAACGGCAATGGCAGCCTGACGTTCGAGAAGCTTCAGGTGGCCTCGCCGGAGGGTTGCACGAAACTCTCCGACCAGCATGTCGAAATCCACCCCGGCGAACGCGTCATGATCACCGGCGAGCCGGGCGCCGGCAAGACGCTGTTCTTCCGCTCCATTGCCGGGCTTTGGCCCTGGGGCAGCGGAAAGATCGGCCTGCCGGCGGGCGAAACCCTCATCTTCGTGCCACGTGTGCCGTATTTGCCGGCCGGCACGTTGCGCGAGGTGCTCAATCACGCGAACGGGCATGCGCCGGCGAGTGATGCCGACATTGCGGCGGTGCTGGCCGAGGTTGGTCTTGAACGGCTGTCGTCCTCGCTCGATCGCATCGGGCGCTGGGACCATGAGTTGGGCGATGACGAACAGCGCTTGCTGGGCGTGGCAAGGCTCGCCTTGCGGCAGCCGAAATGGGTGATCATCGACGAAGCGATGGACGCTTTCGACGGACCCGCGCTGCGCCGCGTACTGGCGATGCTGGAAAAGCATCTGAAGGGAGCCGCGATCATCAATATCGGGCGCGGTCAGCACAACACTCAGTTCTTTCCGCGCGGTTTGACGATCGTGAAGGATTCCGGTGCGCCGGCGCTGAAACCCGCCCGCGTCAGGGCTGGCGCCATCGATCCGCCGCCGGCTGTCGCGCGCCGCAAGAAATAGGCTGTTTTCTCTGGTTGCGTGGGCAAAACCTTATTTCGCCGTGATCGCAATGGAAGATTTACCGGAGAAACAACCCCGGCATTGGCCATGCTCGATGTGCTGCGCCTGCTTGCCTGCCTTGCCTGCGCCCAGGCAGTTCCCGTCGCTTCATCGCCGGATGTGCCGGCCGTCGACGTCAAGCTTGTGCTGGCGGTCGATATCTCCCTGTCGATGGACGAAAACGAATTCGCGCTGCAACGCGCCGGCTATGTCGAGGCATTGCGGCATCCCGATTTCATCCAGGCCGTCCGGTCCGGCAATACGGGCCGCATCGCGCTCGCCTATTTCGAATGGGCAGGCACGGTGCGCGATGACGCGGTCATCAGCTGGCAGATCATCGACAGCACCGAGAGTGCCAACCGCTTTGCCGACAAGGTGGCGGCGCGGCCGTTCCGGAGTTTCCGCGGCACCTCGATTTCCACGGCACTTGCCTTCGGCGCCGGGCTGTTCGACAGGACGAATTTTGGCAGCGAGCGCAGCGTCATCGACATATCGGGCGATGGCCCCAACAATATCGGGCCGCCGGTCACCGCGACGCGTGATGCTGCAACCGCCAAAGGCATCATCATCAACGGCCTGCCGATCCTGATCAACCCATCGACTACCTTCAGCCATCTCGACCAGTATTATGCACAGTGCGTGACCGGTGGCCCCGGCTCCTTCGTGCTGCCGATTTATGCGGCCGCAGAATTTTCCACCGCCATCCGGCGCAAGCTGATCCTTGAAGTGAGCGGCATTCAGGACAAGGCGAGGGTCATCCCCGTCGACGCGGACGCGCCGATCGACTGCCTGCAAGGCGAACGGGACAGGCGCTTCCTGTCGGATCCCTATTTTCCGGAACTCGACCGGTGAACTTGCGAAGGGTTCAGGCAGGCCGGGCGCCGAACTTGTTGCGAAACTCATTGTAGAGATCGCGACGCCAACGTCGGCCACATACATAACCGTTGACCAGTTGCGGCAGCGAGTAACCAAGCTCCTTGGAAGACCGGTTGGCCATGTATCCGGCAAATGCCTCGGGCAAACGGCCCCTGAGAATATCGGCAATGAGCTGGCGCGAGATCATGTAGGGGGGAATGTGCGGATAGGCGTGAGCAATATGCGGATGCTTGCCCATCAGATTTGCATAGGCTTCGACATAGCCGTCGCGGCGGCCTGAAATCGAATTCTCCGAATTGTGTTTCGTCCAGTCGAGATCTCCGGACAGTTGCGCGCCGAAGCGCCGGGCGAGGCGCAGCAGCAATTCCCGATCCTGCATCCGGGTGATGTCGCTGTCATAGCCGCCAACGGCCAGCAAGGCCTCGCGGCGGGCAGATATCGCCGAGCCGGCGATGAAGATCGTTTGCGCCACAAGCGTCCGCTCCAGCATTGCCGGGCTGACGAATGCCTCGGGGTTGATGCAGTTGGTGGTGCGACCGCTCTTCAAGGAGACGAACGAACTGAGCAGCACCTGAAGCGCGGGATTGTCATCGAACCACGTCAAGGTCCGTTCGAGCCGGTGCGGCATGTAGACATCGTCGGAATCGAGAAATGTCACCACCGGTGCCCGCGCACGCTCGATTCCGGCATTCCGGGCGGCGTTGGCGCCGCGCCATTTCGCACCGACATAGATCAGCCGCGGGTCGCTGATGCGGGCCAGCGCCGCCTCCGTGCCATCGGTGGAGCCATCGTCGACGACGATGTGCTCAAGCCTTGGCATGCTCTGGGAAAGCACGCTTTCAACGGCGCGCAACACCGTTTCGCGCCGGTTGTGCGTCGGCGTGATGACCGTGATGAGGGGTGCCGTATCCTGGGCCTTGGCCATTCAGCTATGACCGACATACGCAGGCACGTGTTCCGGCTCGTCGCGGACCGTGCGTCGTTGCGCCTTCTATTTCTCGCGCCAAAGCGCGAAATGAAACGCCAATCTCATCTTCGTTGATGGATTTGGCATTTTCCATTTCGACTACGATTGAATAGGTCTGGGATTTGCGTTCCATGCCCCGCCCAAAGCTTTACGTTCGGCGCGACGCTACAAAGAACATCTTCGTATGTCATCCCACGATGCGAAATGCGACCGGCCTGAAACGTCGAATTTGAGATTTCGCGCCCCAATAGCAACACGTTAGCAGGTCGGAAGGGATGCAGTTCCGCGCGATCGAGGACTGATTCGGTCGCAGCGTCGATATCGCTCCTATTACCTCAGGCGTAATCGAAGTCCGTCACTTCCTTTGGCAATCTGCAGTCATGAGGCCGGCAAATCGGCCTCGATCGACAAGGGAGTACCGTCATGACCGCTTACGCCGTTGCCCATATGCGCCAAGTCACAATAGGCCCGCAGATCGTCGAGTATCTGCACAAGATCGATGCCACGCTGGAACCTTTCGGCGGCCGTTTCCTGGTCCATGGCGGCGACGTGGAGGTGATCGAGAACGATTGGCCGGGCAACCTCATCATCATCGAATTTTCCGACCGGCATCAGGTGCACAGCTGGTACAATTCGCCAGCCTACCGGGCGATCCTTCCACTGCGCACCGATAATTCGGACTCCGACGTCATCATCGTTGACGGCGTCGAGCATCCGCACAAGGCTACGGATGTGCTTGGCTAGACGTGCCGTGCCCTATCGCTTCAGCAAGAACACCGCCTGCTGGCCGAAGAAATTCCAGAACCACCAGGGCATCGACAAGCCGATCTTCTGGCCGGCTGCGTCGAGCGCGGTCGCTTTTTCCACCGTCGCACCGAGCTCCTCGCACAGATTGACGAAGTCGCGGATGGTGCAGAAATGGATGTTGGGCGTGTCGTACCAGGAATAGGGCAGGTCCTGGGTCACCGGCATACGGCCTTTGACGAACAGCGACAGACGCACCCGCCAATGGCCGAAATTGGGGAAGGACACGATCGCCCGGTCGCCGATCCTGAGCAGTTCGTCGAGCACCAGCTTCGGGTTGCGGGTCGCCTGCAAGGTCTGCGACAGGACGACGAAGTCAAAACCCTTGTCGGGATAGAATTCGAGATCCTTGTCGGCGTCGCCCTGGATGACCGAGAGGCCGCGCGCCACGCATTCATTGACGCCGCGCTGCGACAGCTCAAGCCCGCGGCCGTCGACCTGCTTGGTATCCTGCAGCAATTCAAGCAATGAGCCGTCGCCCGAACCGACGTCGAGCACGCGGGACTGCGGCGGGATGAGGTTGGCAACGACCTCGAGGTCGACGCGCTGGCTGCCGTTGACGCTCATGATGTGAGCCCTCTCGCCCGGGCCGCCGAGCCGATGAAGCCGTTGATGGCGGCAAACAGTTCCGGCTCGTCGAGCAGGAAGGCGTCGTGGCCGCGATCGGTCTCGATCTCGACGAAGGATACGGATGCGCCGGCGGCGTTAAGCGCGTGCACGATGGAACGGCTCTCCTCGGTTGGAAACAGCCAATCCGATGTGAACGATACCAGGCAGAAGCGGGTCTTGGTGCCGGCAAAGGCGTCCGCCAGCCGGCCGCCATGGTCGGCGGCAAGGTCGAAATAGTCCATCGACCGCGTCATGTAGAGGTAGGAGTTGGCGTCGAAACGGTCGACGAAGGTCATGCCTTGGTGGCGCAGATAGCTTTCGATCTGGAAGTCGGCATCGAAGCCGAAAGTCAGGTGGTCGCGATCCTGCAAATTGCGGCCGAATTTGCGGTGCAGGGCGGCTTCCGAAAGGTAGGTGATGTGGGCGGCCATGCGCGCCACCGCCAGGCCCTTTTCCGGGCGCTGGCCGTGCTCGAAATATTTCCCGCCATGCCAGTCCGGGTCGGCCATGACGGCTTGCCGGCCGACCTCGTGGAAGGCGATGTTCTGGGAGGAATGGCGGGCGCCGGTGGCGATCGGCAGTGCCGAGAAGACGCGCTCGGGATAGCACGACGCCCATTCCAGCACTTGCATGCCGCCCATCGAGCCGCCGAGCACGCAGAACAGTTTCTCGATGCCGAAATGGTCGATCAGCATCTGCTGCGCGCGCACCATATCGCGAATGGTGATGACCGGCAGGTCGAGCCCGTAGGGTTTGCCGGTGGCCGGATTGGTCGAGGCCGGGCCGGTGGAGCCAAGGCAGCCGCCGATGACGTTGGAGCAGATGACGAAAAAACGGTTGGTGTCGATGATCTTGCCGGGGCCGATCAGCACTTCCCACCAGCCCGGCTTGCCGGTCACCGGATTGGTGTTGGCGACATGCTGATCGCCGGTCAGCGCATGGCAGACGAGGATGGCATTGGAGCGGGCATCGTTCAGCGTGCCATAGGTCTGGTAGGCGATCTGGAACGGCGACAAAAGCGTGCCGGCGTCGAGCTTGAGCGGCTTGTCGGACCCGAAGCGCAACACCGGGCTCGACGGCTGGTCGGCCTCGTTGTTGGTCTTTCCTGCGCGCAGAGCGGCCATTCTCGTCTCACTTGCTGCATCATATCAGGCGAAAAATCGCCGCCGATGCGTCCGTCCGGCCGGCCGCGGACAATAAAAAACCGGCATTGCCATTCGCAAAGCCGGTTACGTCACGCAAACGGCCCTTTAGCGAATTGTTTAACGTGGCTGCAAGCCGACCGGCCAAATCACCACGGAACTGTCGCTGCCCTTCTAGAACTCGCCCGCCCTGTCGTCAATGGCGGCTGTCTGGGCCGGTTGCCAGGCCAACTGCTGGCACCACTGCCGCCTCTCGACATTGCGGGCCATGACTTGTATTTCCGCTGCGGCCTCCGGATGGAGGCATTTTCGACGGATTTTGCAAAAAATGAACAAGACATTGGATCAGGCACGTCCAACCCCGCGCGCGGGCATCATGGACATCGACGCCTATGTGCCCGGCAAGAGCGCCGCACCGGCCGGTGTCGCCAAGGTCTACAAGCTGTCGTCGAACGAGAACCCGCTCGGGCCGTCACCGAAGGCGATCGAAGCCGCGCGCGAGGTTGCCGCCAGACTCGACATCTATCCCGACGGCACCGCCAAACGGCTGCGCGAGGCGATCGCCGAGGTGCACGGCCTCAACGCGCAGAACATCATATGTTCCAACGGTTCCGACGAGATTCTCGGCCTTTTGGCACAAACCTATCTCGCGCCCGGTGACGAAGCGATTTTCACCGAACATGCCTTCATGGTCTACAAGATCTACGTCCAGTCCGCAGGTGCTGCGCCGATCGCGGTCAAGGAGACCGACGAGCGCGCCGACATCGATGTGATGCTGGCCGCCGTCACGCCGCGTACGAAAATCGTGTTCCTGGCCAATCCCAACAATCCGACCGGCACCTATGTGCCGTTCCAGGAGGTGCGCCGCCTGCATGCCGGCCTGCCCCGCAATGTGCTTTTGGTGCTCGACGCGGCCTATGCCGAATATGTCCGCCGCAATGATTATGAAGCTGGCATCGAACTGGTCGGCGGCGCCGAGAACGTGGTCATGACCCGAACCTTCTCCAAGATCGGCCTGGGTGGCGCGCGGATCGGCTGGATGTATGGCCCGATGCATATCGTCGACGCCATCAACCGCGTGCGCGGTCCCTTCAATGTCAATGCGACGGCGATCGAGGCTGGCATCGCGGCGATCCGCGACCGCGCCCATGTCGAGCGCAGCGTGGCGCATAACGAGACCTGGCTCACCTGGCTGAGCCAGGAGATGACCGGGCTCGGGCTGCGGGTGACGCCCAGCGTCGGCAATTTTCTGCTCATTCATTTTCCCGACGACCAGAAGCATTCGGCGGCGGCGGCTGACGATTACCTGACCGCGCGCGGCTATATATTGCGGCGCGTTTCCGGCTACGGCTTCCCCAACGCGTTGCGCATGACCGTCGGTACCGAAGAGGCCAATCGCGGCGTTGTCGCCGCGCTCACGACATTCCTGAAAAGCTAGAGCGCCATGACCTCACCGATGTTTGAAAAGATCGCACTGGTCGGCATCGGCCTGATCGGCTCGTCGCTGGCCCGCGTCATCCGCCGCGAGGGCCTCGCCGACCATGTCGCCATCTCGACCCGCAGCGCCGCGACGCTGGCGCGGGCGGAGGAACTTGGGCTGGGCGACAGCTACACGACAGATGCGAAGGAAGCGGTGCGTGATGCCGATCTGGTCATCGTCTCGGTGCCGGTCGGCTCGTCTGGCGCGGTGGCGCAGGAGATCGCGCCGGCGTTGAAGAAGGGCGCGATCCTCACCGATGTCGGCTCGACCAAGGCCTCCGTCATCGCGCAGATGCAGCCGCATGTGCCTGACGGCGTGCATTTCATTCCCGGCCATCCGCTGGCGGGCACGGAAAAATCCGGCCCTGATGCCGGTTTCGCCGACCTGTTCGACAA
The DNA here is from genome assembly GCF_056403815.1 of Mesorhizobium sp. P2_E9. Classification (NCBI taxonomy): domain Bacteria; kingdom Pseudomonadati; phylum Pseudomonadota; class Alphaproteobacteria; order Hyphomicrobiales; family Phyllobacteriaceae; genus Mesorhizobium; species Mesorhizobium sp. P2_E9. Next base: position 147,340 of record NZ_JBFUET010000005.1, on the reverse strand, counting down.
TCGCTGGTGCATCTTCACGCCGGTGCCGGGCACCGATCCGGATGCACTAGAGAAGCTGTCGGAATTCTGGCGCCGCTGCGGCGCCAACATCGACACGATGGACCCGCAGCATCATGACATGACGCTGGCCATCGTCTCGCATCTGCCGCACATCATTGCCTACAACATCGTCGGCACCGCCGACGACCTGGAATCGGTGACCAAGACGGAAGTGATCAAATATTCCGCCTCCGGTTTTCGCGACTTCACGCGTCTGGCCGCCTCGGATCCGACGATGTGGCGGGATGTGTGCCTGCACAACAAGGACGCCATCCTCGAAATGCTGGCGCGGTTCTCGGAAGATCTGGCGTTCCTGCAGCGCGCGATCCGCTGGGGCGACGGCGACAAGCTGTTCGACCTGTTCACCCGCACCCGCGCGGTTCGCCGCTCGATCATCGAGGCCGGCCAGGATATCGATACGCCCGACTTTGGCCGTCAGGCGGTCGAGCATCCCAAAGGGAGCTGATATTCAGGTGAGGCCGGCCTGCAAATGGCTGACGCCTGCGCTTCCGGTGCTCACGTACAAAAAGTACGCTCCGCTCCGGTTCTCGGCATCAGCCATTTTCGACTCGGCCTGACCTCAATCTCAACTCCCTTAGCGTTGTTAGGGTGTCGGCCAGGTCGCCGAGACCATCGCCAGCGTCTCGGCCCGGTTCGGTGCGCCCAGCCTGCCGCCGAAGCGCAGGCATTTGAGCGCGGCGGCGGCACTGGCGAAGCGCAAGGCCTGCTCGACCGGCATGGCTTCGGCCAGCCCGACGGCAAAGGCGCCGTGGAAGACATCACCCGCCGCCAGCGTGTCGACCGCTTTGATTTTTGGCGCGGCGACATGTCGGGATGATTGCGCCGCGCGATCGAACCACCAGGTGCCTGTCGCGCCGCCGGTGACCGCGACGAAGGCGTCGGTGCGGGAGGCCATGTCGGTGCAAGCGGTCTCTAGATCCAGCGCCTGGCCGCATATGATGCGGACCGCCGGCTCGGAAGCGATGATGTGCGAGGCCAGCGGCAACAGCTGCTCCAGCACCGCCAGCGGCGCGGTGTCGGCATCGAGGATCGCCGGCCGGCCGGCGGCGTGCGCCGCCTTGAGAGCAAGGGCCGCGGCACCCGGCCAGCGCACGTCCACCAGCACGGCATCGAACGCAGCGATGTCTGCGAAAGGCAGAGCCTCGGGATTGGTCTGGGCCAGGCTGTCATAGAAAGGCACGATGATGCGCTCGCCATGGGCGTCGACCAGGATCGAGGCCAGTGCCGAACGCGCGCCGCTGACGCGGCGGACATAGGTGCAATCGACGCCTTCGGCCTCGACCCCGGCAATCAGCTGATCGCCGATGGGATCGTCGCCGGCGCTCGCCCACAGCGATACGTCGGCACCCAGGCGATGCGCGGCGCAGGCAGCACTGGTGGCCATGCCCGAGGCGATCTGGACACCGTCGGAGGCAATGAATTTTCCCTGATGCGTCGGCAGCGTCTCGACACGCAGGATGGTGTCCAGCGTCAGCGCGCCGACACTCAGGAGCCTCACCGGTTTTGCCATGGCCGCGCTATTGCACCGGCTTGATCTTGCCGAGCGGAATGAAGCCGAGCGAGGCCTTGCCCTTGACCACTTTCAGCGGCATCGACGGTTCGCTGCCGAGCAAGGCGAGGGCGGCAAAGCCCTGCTCGATCGCATTTTTCTGCTCGGGTATGGCACCGGCAAGGATAGATGCCACGGCCTTCGGATCTTTGATCCGGATCATCAGATCGGCGTCGACCAGGCCTTCGGCATCGACCGACAGCGGCCCGGAAACGGTAACCCGGGCCGTGCCTGATGACAAATCGAGGTTGCGAATCTCTATCCTTTGGCCGCGCAGGCTCTTCACCTGCGTGCCGATCAGCGTGACACCATTCTTCAGCGTAGCATCGCCGCTGGCATCGAGCGCCGGCAGCACGCGCCCGCCGATCGCATCCGGATCGATCTCGAGATCGCCAAAGCTGCCGACATAGTCGAGATCGCCGCCATTCGGCTGCAACTGGCCGGCTGCCCTGCCGGCGCTGAACAGTTCAACCGGATCGGTGTCATCGGCCGGATCGGTCTGGCCGGACAGACCCTCGGCCTGCAACGCTATACGCTGCGGCAGCGGGTACCACAATTTGACGTTGGCCTGCAGATTGTCCCAGTCGATCCATAGCGGCATCATGCCCGGGACCGAAGTCCTGAGCGGTCCGCGCAGATTGGCAACCGGGGACAGGGGTTGGATGATCTGGGCGACGGCATTGAAGGAGCCGGCCGACGCGGCGATGTTCTTGGCATCGTCCTCGTAGGCGAGGTTGTCGCAGGAGACGGTAAAGCTCAAGGGATAGCCGCTGACCTGGAGGTTGGCGCAGCCAGCCTCGATGCCGCTCTTGTTGAGCGTGGCAACCGCCTTGTCGGCCTCAGCCCTGACCCTGTTGGCCAGGTAGAACCAACCACCGCTGTAGATGCCAAACAGCACAACGATGAACGCCACGAGCCAGAACAGGCCGCGGCGGGACTTTGGTTGGCGTTCGTCACTTGACGTCATGCTTTGGCTCTCATTAACGCATGGGTGTTGGTGGACGGAGCTTCGATTCCGACAACAATAGGTAGACAGACACGGACGGAAAAAACACCGATTCAGATGCGGTGTCGGCAATCTTTTACAATCAGGCGCGGCGATATGGGCGATTTTTGGGTGTTTGGCTACGGTTCGCTGATCTGGCGGCCGGGTTTTGCGCATGTCGAAACACGACGCGCCCGGCTGCATGGCTACCGCCGCTCGCTTTGTGTCTATTCCTTCGTGCATCGCGGCACGCGCCAGCGGCCTGGACTGGTGCTTGGCCTCGACCATGGCGGTTCCTGCGTCGGCCTGGCTTTCCGTGTGCCAGGCGAATTGCGCGACGAGGTCATCGCCTATCTGCGTGAGCGCGAGCTCGTCACATCAGTCTATCTCGAGCGCATGCTCAAGGTTCGCCTCGATGGCGGCGGCATGGTCGAAGCCGTAGCCTACATCGTCGACCGCAAGCATGAGCAATATGCCGGCGGGCTGGACGCCGCGCATGCTGCGGTCGTGGTGCGCGGTGCGGTCGGCCAATCCGGCAACAATGAGGATTATGTGCTCAGCACGCTGAAGCATCTGGAAGCGCTTGGTATCCGCGACCATTGGCTGGAGGAAGTGGTCCGGGGGATAGCGCCTTTGTGAAGGCTGGCACTGCGGAAAAGGTTGCCAGGCCTTTGACCTTGGTGCGGCGAGACCTAGGTTAGGCTCCGAACCCCAGCCAGCGGGCGGCATCCGCCCGGCCCCAATCCTCATGGAGATCCGTCTTGCAGAAACGCCGTCTTGGTCGCACCGAGCTTTCCATCGCGCCGCTGGTCCTGGGCGGCAACGTCTTCGGCTGGACTGCCGATGAGAAGACATCTTTCGACCTGCTCGACCGCTTCGTCGGGGCTGGTCTCAACGCCGTCGACACGGCGGACGCCTATTCGCGCTGGGTCCCCGGCCACAAGGGCGGCGAATCCGAAACCATCATCGGCAACTGGATGAAGGACCGTGGCAACCGCGACAAGGTCGTGGTGATCACCAAGGTCGGCTCTGATATGGGGCAGGGCCATAAGGACCTGTCCGCCGCCTATATCGAAAAGGCAGTCGAGGCCTCGCTGAAGCGGCTGCGGACCGATGTTATCGACCTCTATCTGTCGCACTGGCCGGACCCGGCCACGCCCTATGAGGAAACGCTTGGCGCCTATGAGAAGCTGCTCGCCAAGGGCAAGGTCCGCCATATCGGCTGCTCGAACCTCGACGCCGGCCAACTGCGGGCGGCGCTCGACGTGGCGAGCCTGCGCAGCCTGCCGCGCTACGAGGTGCTGCAGCCTGAATACAATCTCTACGACCGCTCCTCGTTCGATGGGCCGCTGCACGATCTGTGTGTGGCCGAGGATATCGGCGTTATCACCTATTTCAGCCTGGCCAAGGGTTTCCTAAGCGGCAAATACCGCGGCGAGGCCGATCTTGGCCAAAGCCCGCGTGGCGGCGGGGTCAAGGACTATCTCAACGCGCGCGGCATGCGCATCCTGGCCGCACTCGATGCGGTGTCGGCGAGGCATTCGGCGAAGCAAGCGGAAGTCGCGCTTGCCTGGGTTATCGCGCGGCCAGGCGTCACCGCGCCGATCGCCAGCGCCACCAAGCCGGACCAGATGGACAGTCTGATCAAGGCGGCGTCACTGAAATTGACCGCCGACGACATGGCCGAACTCGACAAGGCGAGCGGCTGAGGCCTCCCGCCACCGTGCTACGCACGAACGTCCAAGACCACCCTCCTGTCTTGCCATAACGTCCTGCGCTCAAGGCAAGACAGAGGGTGGAATGACTGAGCCGCTTCTTTCGCAGCCGGAGCTTTGGCGACCGCTGCTCGCATTTGTGCTTGCCGCCACGGTGGTCATGGGCAGTCCAGGCCCGGCAACGATAAGCGTCACCGCCGTTGGTGCCGCCTTCGGCCTGAGCCACTCGCTGCGCTATACCTTGGGGATCGTTCTCGGCACGATCGCGGTGCTGCTGGTGGTGGCGACCGGGATCATGGCCGTGCTTGGGTCGATGCCCAGGCTGGCGCCGTTGCTGGTTGTCGCGTCCGCCGCCTACATCCTCTATCTTGCCTTCAAGATCGCCACGGCGCCGCCGCTGGCGGCACGCGCGTCCGAGGCTACGCACCCGACCTGGCTGGCCGGTTTTCTCCTGGCTGTCGCCAACCCCAAAGCCTATGTGGCGATCGCCGCAGTCTTTGCCGGCGCCTCGTCGAACCAGGGCAGTACTGAACCTGGCCTATGGCTGAAGCTGACGGTCCTGGCGGCGATGATCGTTGTCATCCACGCCGTGTGGCTGCTTGCCGGTGCGGCGTTCGCGCGCTTCCTGCGCAAGCCTGTCGCCTCGCGGATCATCAATCTGATCTTCGCCGCAACGCTGGTGCTGACCACGGTGCTGGCCGTCTATGGCTGACTGCTTGGCCGTAGGGACTTCAGGCCTTCGCGCCGAGCTCCCGCAACCGCTTCACCGCGCTCGGCGGCAAGGCCGGCGGGTTGGGTGCGCGGGACGCCTCGACGAGCATCTGGTCGCAGGCCGCTTCCGTCTCGCCGATCAGCCGCGCCATGAACTCGTCCTTGCCGAGGCCCGGTGGAATCGGCGGCAGGAAGCGCGCCTTGATGGTGCCGGGATAGCGCAGGAATTTGCGGCGCGGCCAATAGAGGCCGGCGACATGGGCGACCGGCACCACCGGAACGCCAAGCTGTGCGTAGATTTCGACGATGCCGTATTTGTAGGCCGGCTCGTCGCCCGGCGCCCGGCGTGTACCCTCGGGATAGATGATCAACTGGCGTGGGTTGCGCGCCATCTCTTCCTTGGTCGCCGCGACCACCGCCTTCAAGGCCTTGGAGCGGCTGCCGCGATCGACCGGGATCATGCGCATCTTCATGATGTACCAGCCGAAGAACGGGATCCAGGTCAGCTCGCGCTTGAGGATGTAGAGCGGATCCTGAAGGAACGGGAAGAAAGCGATCGCATCCCAGAACGACTGGTGCTTGGGCGCCAGGATGAAGGAGCCCTCGGGCAGGTTTTCCTGCCCGGTGATGTCGCTCTTGGTGCCGGCGATCTTGTCATAGAGCCACATGCAGCTGCGCGACCAGAATTTCGGCACGAACCAGGCGCGGTGACGAGGGGACAGGAAATAATAGGGGGTCCAGAGGATCATCTGGACAATCAGATTGACGTAGAAGACGAAATTGAACGCCAGCGATCTGACATAGAGCATGGGGGAGGTCCGGTGAGGAAGTGTGCGTTGGTTACACCAAGCGCGGGGAAAAAGGAAATGGCGCAAGCGTGTTCCGACCGATGCCGAAGCACGGTTCGCGCGAGGTGCGGAGCCCGGGCGCGCTACCCCAATCGCGCCAGCCGCTCCTTCAGACGCGGCGCGGCGAAATCGAGGAAGGCACGCAGCTTGACCGGTAGCAGGCCGTGGCCCGCATGCACCAGGCTTACCGGCCACGGTTCCGGCTCGAATTCTTGCAGCAGGATGCGCAGCACGCCCGACCGCACCGCGGCATCGACCTGATAGGAAAGCACTTTCGTTAGCCCGACGCCGGCAATCGCGGCATCGATCGCCGCCTCGGCGGTGTTGACCTGAAGCCGCGAGCGGACCTGAACCGTGACTTCCGTCTTGCCCTTGGTGAAGCCCCATGGGGCGGCGGAGGACAGTCCCTCGAAGGTGATGCAATTGTGGGTGCTCAGGTCTTCCGGGGTCGTGGGTATGCCGTGTTCGGCCAGATAGGCCGGGCTGGCGCAGACCACACGGCGGATCGAACCGACGCCCATGGCGACAAGGCGCGAATCGGGCAACTGGCCGATGCGCAGCGCGAGGTCGAAATGGTCTTCGACCAGCTGGGTGATGCGGTCCGCCAGGGTCAGGCGGATGTCCACGTCGGGATAGGCCGAGAGAAAGCCGGTCACAACCGGCAGCACATGAAGGCGGCCGAACACCACCGGCGCGGTGATGGCCAGTTCACCGGTCGGGGCGCTGTATTCGCCCGCCGCCGCGCGTTCGGCCTCGCCAACCTCATCGAGGATGCGGCGGCAGGCCGCAAGATAAGCCTCGCCGGCATCGGTCGGCGTCAGCCGGCGCGTCGAACGGTTCAGCAGCCTTGTGTTGAGATGACGTTCCAGGTCGGAAACCTTGCGGCTGACGGTCGCCAGCGGAATGCCGAAACGGCGGGCCGCGGCGGAAAGGCTGCCGGCCTCCACTGCGGCGATAAAGAGCGACATGGCTTCGAGGCGATCCATCACTTCTTCCGGAAAATGGAAGGACTGATTGCAAATATGTCATCTGCATTTCAGGAATGGAAGGCTCTATATGCTGGGCGTGGCCTTGTCTGCAGCATGGCCAAGCAAAGGAGTTCCCATGTCTGAAAGCCGCCCACCGCTTCCGCCCTTCACCGCCGAGACAGCAGCGCAGAAGGCGCGTATGGCCGAGGATGCCTGGAACTCGCGTGATCCGGCACGGGTCGCGCTCGCCTATACGACGGACAGCCGCTGGCGCAACCGCGCCGAATTCCTGCAAGGCCGCGATGCCATCCAGGCTTTCCTGACGCGCAAATGGAGCCGTGAGCTCGACTACCGGCTGATCAAGGAAGTCTGGGCCTTTCACGGCAATCGCATCGCCGTGCGCTTCGCCTATGAATGGCACGACGACTCGGGCTCCTGGTTCCGCAGCTACGGCAATGAGAACTGGGAGTTCGACGAGCACGGGCTGATGCGCCTGCGCATCGCCAGCATCAACGACATGCCGATCGGCGAGGTCGACCGAAAATATCACTGGCCGCTCGGGCGCCGGCCGGATGACCACCCAACATTGTCCGGGCTCGGGCTCTAAAACCCGCTCTGGTCTAGGAGGTTTCGATGAACGCGCATGCATTCACCAGCGACGTCGCCTTCACGCCGACGGTCAAGGCGATCCAGGCACGCAAGGGCTCGCGCCAGTCTTACGCCCGCGTCGAGGAACGCGGCGGTTGGCAATCGGTGATCACGCCGGACCTTGCCGCCTTCATCGAGATGCAGACCAGCGTCTTTCTATCGACGGCCAATGGCGACGGCCAGCCCTACATCCAGCATCGCGGCGGCCCGGCTGGCTTTCTCAAGGTGCTCGACGAAAAGACGATCGGCTTTGCGGATTTCTCCGGCAACAGGCAGTTCATCACGCAAGGCAATCTGGCCGACAATCCGCGCGCTTTCCTGTTCTTGATCGACTACATGCTGCGCCAGCGCATCAAGATCTGGGGCACGGCGCGCGTCGTCGAAAACGATGCCGAACTGATGGCGAGGCTGATGCCTGGGGATTACAAGGCGCGGCCCGAACAGGTCATCCTGTTCACGGTTTCGGCGTGGGATTCCAACTGCCCGCAACACATTCCGCAGCGCTTCGAGGCGGCTGATGTCGCGGCAGCACTTGGTGAACGGGACAAACGCATTCAGCACCTCGAGCAGGAGGTCGCGCGTCTCAAGGGAGTTTCCGGCGCTGCCGCGAAGGACTGATACCTAGAGCGTTTCACCGTTTCATGGAAACGGCGAACCGCTCTAACTCTTTGTTTTGACACAATTCCTGACGGAAAACCGCTCACACTTTTCCTGGAATTGCTCTGGATCAGCCGCCGGCCGCGGTCTCGGCCAGCGCAATGCCGTCCGGGGTTGGTTTCACCGGCACGATGCCGCGCGCCAGCGCCAGCAGATATTTGGTGTATTCGGTGAACAGCACACGCAACGCTCGCGGCTTGGTCAGCCAGCCGCCATTGTCCAGATTGGAATTGACCACTGGATAGGGCTCCAGCTTGGCGCCATGCAGCAGCCGGCCCATTTCCAGCAGGCTGCGTGGCATGTGGTAGTTGTTGGTGACGAGGATCACCGTGCCATAGGCATGGCTTTCGATCCATTTGGCGCTTTCCTCGGCATTGCCGATCGTGTCGAGCGCAGCGCGGTCGATGTCGACGCAGCAGGAAAACAGCTTCTTGTCGCCGCCGGTCGCGACTTGGAGTTGGCGGCGGCTGGCGGAAGGATGCACACCGCTGATCAACAGCCGCTCGCCCTTGCCGGACGCCAGCAGATCCATGGCGGCGTCGAGGCGCGACTGGCCGCCGGTCAGCACGATGATGGCATCGGCCTTGGCCGGATTGGCGGGCGTGGTCAGATGGGCGACCTTGCTGGCGAACCAGCCGAAGCCGCCGGCAAACAAGGTTGCGAGGACGAGGAGGGAGAGCCCGGATATCCGCAGTGCGGTCTTTAAACGGCTAATCCCGCCGTGGTCGCGCAAACGAGCAACCACCACTGGCATCTGTCCAGCCGTCCCGGTCGAGTCCCGCACGTCCATGGCCATATGGTTAATCCTGAAATGCGGCCTTTGGTAGGGAAAAGACGCACTTTGCGTTACGGCAATTCTCCATCCGTGATCATCCTTCTTCCATCCCCGTCAGAGCATGCTCCCTTTCATGCGTCTGGTTGGCGAACGTCGATGTCGCTGAGATAGGCGACGACGGTGGCATGCGAGGTTGCCGCCGTCAGCGCGCCGATCACCAGCACCATGAGGACGACGCCGAGATAGCCCGCCGAACCGATGGCAAAATTGCCGAACAAAGCGGTTGCCTGATCGGCCTGCGGCGTCGCCATGTTGCGCGACGACCACCAGGAAAAGACGATGAAGACCAGCACCGCTGCTGCGCCGCCGGCGGCCGCGCCCTTCATGCCGGTGACCAAGAAATGCCGGCGGAATTCGCGTGCGATGAAGGCCGCCTCGGCGCCGACGAAATGCAGCACCTCGATGATGTGGCCGTTGCCGGCCATGGCGCCGCGGGTCGCGAACACCACGGTCAGCACGGTCGCCGACAGCATCAGCGCCAGTACGGCAATGCCGATGGTCACCGTGGTGCGGGCCATGGCCACCAGCCGGTCGACCCAGGTGCGGTGGTCGTCGAGCGACGCGCTTGGCAGTTTCGGCGTGATGGCAGCGCGCATGGCGGCGAAGTCGGGCGGGCTGTTCTCGTCGATGGTGACGATGATCAGACGCGGCACCGGCAGTTCGTCAATGTTGAGACCGGAGCCGAGCCATGGCTCCAGCAGCCTGGCGGTCGCCTCGCGGTCGATGATCCTTGTCGATTTCACGCCGGGAAATTCGCCGGCGATCTGCGAGGCCTGGGCAAGGGCTGCCTCCATGTCGAGGCCGTCGGCCGGCTTCACCTGGATCGTCGCCTCGCGCGAGATCTGGTTCTCCCAGACTGAAGCTGTGTCGCGCACCAGCGTCACCGCGCCGAAGGTCAGGCAGGACAGGAAGGTCATGATGGCGATGACCAGCACCAGGGCGCGGCCGGCGATGTTCTGCGCCGGCACGATCGGCGCCATCCGGCGCTGGGCGCGCGGCTTTGCTTCGGCCACCTCGGCTTCCTGCTCATGCTCTTCGAGATGTTCGGCGGACAGGTCAGTCATAGATGTCCAGCCTTCCGCCGGCCAGGATCATGCGGCGCGCGTCGACCTGTTCCATCAGGCCAAGGTCATGGGTGGCGATCACCACGGCAGTACCGAGACGATTGAGCTCGATGAACAGCCTGAGCAGGCGCCGCGCCAGCGGCGGATCGACATTGCCGGTCGGCTCGTCGGCCAGCAGGATTTCCGGCTGCTCGATCAATGCACGGGCGATGGCGGCGCGCTGCTTTTCGCCGCCCGACAGGACCGGGGGCAGCACATGCATGCGCTCGCCCAGCCCCACCCATTTCAACAGCTCGGTGACGTCGGTGCGGTAGCTCGCTTCCTCGCGCCCACGCACGCGCAGCGGCAGCGCGACATTCTCATAGGTGGTCATGTGGTCGAGCAGGCGAAAATCCTGGAACACCACGCCGATGCGGCGGCGCAGATGCGGCAGTTCGGTGCGCGAGATGCGCGAGCGGTCCTTGCCGAAAATGGTGATGAGCCCGCGCGTCGGTTTCAGCGACATGAACAGAAGGCGCAGCAACGTCGTCTTGCCGGCGCCCGAAGGCCCGCTCAGGAACTGGAACGAGCGCTCCGGTATGTGCAAGGAGATGTCGCGGAGGATTTCCGGACCCATGCCATAGCGGAGGCCGACATTTTCGAAGCGAATCAATTTCGACGACCTGAAATTCCTGGCGGCGGCGAGCCGGCCTGTTCTGCGAAATGACCATCGGCCGGCATGGTTAACCGGCGGTTAATTTCTGCGTTGTTTCGGCGCGTCACGACGGCTCCGGTGGGGAAGCGTTAACCATTTATGTTTACGCAAAAGAAACGAAAAGCGAACACGCGCAATAACGGGGCCATATGGCTGACGAACGAACCGCGCGCCCGGTTTCCGGCGAAATCATGACCGATCCACCGGCAATTGCCGTGGCGGACCGGATCGTGCGCGGCCCGGCCGCCGATATCATCGATGCGGACTATGTCGTGTTGCCGCCGCTGGCCCCTTCAGTCGAAAGCGATTCGCCGCTGCCGCGCCCGATCGTCACGCCGTCCATCGAGGGCATGGACATGCTGCGCAAGCCGGAAGCGCCGACCGAACGGCCGCCGGCTTCGCGCGGCGGGCCGATCTTCTGGATCGCCGGCATCGGCGCCGCCCTTGCAGCCTTCTGGGTTTCCGGCGGGCATGCGCTGGTGCGCCAGGCACCGTTCCTGTCCAGCGCGCAAGCGTCAGCGCTGACGATTTCAGGCGTCACCTCACGCGTCGACGCCTCAGGAGCCAATCCGGTGCTGTTCGTCGATGGCGAGGCCGCCAATGACGGGACAGGGCCAGCGACCCTGCCGCCGCTCGAAATCCGGGTGACGGGCAATGACGGACGCACAACCCGCTATACGTTGGGGACATCCGGCCATTCGCTGGCTTCGGGCGAAAGATTCGGCTTTGCCAGCCGGCTCGACGTGCCTAAGAACGGCGTGAGGACTGTTTTGGTTACTTTCGCTGAGTAGGCGATCATCGGGGAAGACCAGCAATGCCAATCGTACGCGACAAGGACATCGAAGTCCTGTTTTCGGCGTCGGCGATCGCGCGCCGCAATCTCGAGCTGGCAAAGGAGATCGCCGAGCACGACTATCACGATCTGCTGGTGATTTCGGTGCTGAAGGGCTCGTTCATCTTCGCCGCCGACCTGATCCGCGCCATGCATGATGTCCGCCTGTCGCCCGAGGTCGAGTTCATCTTCATTTCCAGCTATGGCGCCGGCACCACCAGCGGCGAGGTGAGGGTGCTGCGCGACATCGACAACGAGGTTGCCGGCCGCGACGTGCTTCTGATCGACGACATTCTCGAATCCGGCAAGACGCTGACCTTCACCCGCGACCTGATGCTGTCGCGCGGTGCGAAAAGCTGTTCCATCGCCGTGCTGCTCGACAAGCGCATGCGCCGCCAGACCGCGCTCGTCGCCGACTATGTCGGCTTCGACTGCCCCGATTATTTCGTCGTCGGCTACGGCATGGACGTGGCGCACGCCTTTCGCGAATTACCGTTCGTGGGTGTTGTGAAGGGCGATGCGTGAGGCGAGAGCCTCGCACCCGCAAGTTCTGAAAAAGCCCTTAACAGTGCCGGAAAAATAGCCTGGTCGCACGCTGGGGGCTTTCAGAAAAATTCAACTTTTCCCCGCCAAATTGCCGGCCATGGCAAAGCTTTTGATCGTCGAGGACGATGAGTCCGTCCGCACCCTCGCAGTCCGCGCGCTTGAACGCGCCGGCCACGCAATCGATATCGCCGCCGACGGCGCCCAAGGCCTGGCGCTGATACGCGCCGCGCATGGCGGCTACGATCTCGTCGTCTCCGACATCCGCATGCCGGAGATGGACGGCATCGAGATGGCGATCGCGGCGTCGGCGCTTTTCCCGGCGATGAAGATCATGCTGATGACCGGCTACGCCGACCAGCGCGAGCGCGCCGAGGAGTTGAACGGCATCATCCTCGATGTCGTGCAGAAGCCCTTCACGCTGGCCGAAATCCGCTCACGCGTCGAACGGGCGCTGATCTGCTTCGCCTGATCAGACCGGATCGGCAGCGGCAAGCACCGGCGTCGCGTTCTTGCGGCGCTCGGTGTTGAGCGCCAGCAGACCGGCGCCGATGATAAGTGCCGCGCCGATCACGGTCGTTGACCGCGGCACCTCGGCGAAGAACAGGAAACCCCAGAGCGGCGACCACAGAATGCCGGTGTATTCGAAGGTGGCGACTCGGTTGGCCGGCGCCAGCCTGTAGCCCTGCGACAGAAGGATCATGCCGGCGGAGGCGACGAAACCGCAGGCAGCCATCTTGAGGAAATCCGGCAGAGTCGGCCATATCCAGGGGCGCACCAGGAATTCGACGCTGGGGTGGATGGCGTGGGTTATGCCGGCCAGGTGGAATGTGCTGGCAACCACGGCGGCGCCGATGAGATAGGCGCCGTTCTGATAGAAGGCCATCACGGTGGACGATTCGGTATCGCCGATCTTGCGGGCCATCAATTGCGAGAAACCGTAGAGCGCCGCAGACCCCAGCGACAGCAGCGCCGCCCAGTCGAACAGTCCGGCGCCGGGACGCACCATCACGATGACGCCAAGCAGCCCGATCAGCACCGTCGCCAGCGTCCGCCAGGAGACGCGTTCGCCAAGATACGGACCGGCCAGCGCCATGATAAACAGCGGCGCCATGAAATAGAGCGCCACGGCGTCGGCCAGCGGCAGCGCGGCGATCGCCAGATAGTAGACCGTGTAGGAGGTGAACTGGATGAAGGCGCGTATGGTCAGCAGGCCGAACCGCTTAGACAGGATTGCCCGCAAGCCGACATCGGCATGGACGAGAGCGATCAGGATCGGCAAGGCGACGATCGAGCGGATCGCCATCACCTCGGTCACCGGGTAGCCGCTCGACACGGCTTTGACCAGCGGGTCCTGCAGCGAGAAGACCAGCACGCCCAGGCACAAGCTCAGGATGCCGCGCACCATCCTATTCTGCATCTGCGTTCCGGCTCCTGCGCATATGATCCGAAGCTGTCGCCTGCGGGGTAAAAAGAACCCGCCACCGTTTCGGGCAGCGGGCACGAGTGAGGACTCTTTATTGGTCCGCGGCTGATTGCGCAGCTGCATATCCAATGGGTGAGGCAACTATCATCCGACGTTTGACATGTTGCAAACGAATTGGAGTGATACCAGCAATCAAATTTGCTTATGATGGATATCATGCGTCCAACCCTCGACAGCGATCTGCTGCGCACCTTCGTGGCCATTGCCGAGGCCGGCAATTTCACAAGGGCGGCCGAGCAGGCCGGCCGCACCCAGTCGGCGGTGTCAATGCAGATGAAGAAGCTCGAAGAGCTGGTCGGCGACAGCCTGTTCGAGCGCGGGTCGCGCGGCGTGGCACTGACCCGGCGCGGCGGCGAACTGATCGTCAACGCCCGCCGCATCGTCTCGCTGCTCGACGAAACGGCGGCATCGATGGCGGCAGCGCCGCTTGGCGGACCAGTGCGGATCGGCATTCCGGAGGAATATGGCCACGCCATCCTGTCGCGCGCGCTGGGCGCATTCTCGAAGCGTCACACCAAGGTCGAGGTCACCGTGCGCTACGCGCATTCGGGCGCACAGCTGGCGGCGCTCGCCGCCGGCGAGCTTGATCTCTGCGTGGTGTTCGAATGGCAGGATCTGGCCGGCGGCGAAGTGCTGATGCACGATCCGACCGTCTGGGTGACATCGAGCCTGCATCACATGCATGAGGAGCGGCCGGTGCCGATCGCGCTCTACAACCGGGTCAGCTGGTGCAAGGACTTCGCCATCAAATCGCTGGAGCAGCGCGGTCTTGCCTATCGTGTCGCCTATACCAGCGACACCACCGGCGGCCTGAAGCTTGCCGTCACCTCGGGACTGGCGATCGCGCCGATCTCGCGCAGCAACATTCCGGACGGCTGCCGCGAACTGACATCCGCCGATGGGTTCGGCGACATCGATTCCTCCAATGTGGTGATGCATCGCAACCCGAATGCGTCAGGCGAGGCGATCGACGGCATGCAGGAGGCGATCCGCGAAGCGTTCGTCAACAGGCAGGGTCAGTCTCTCACACCCTCATAGAAGGTCAGGCGGTTGCCGAACGGATCGTCGACCGTGACCTCCATCGTCTTCCAAGGTGTCTCCTCCAACCCCGGCCCGGCAAAGCGGTACTTCCTGGCGGTCAACTCATGGTGCAGCCCCGCAATGTCGGTCGTCTCGATCCGGATGTGAGAGCCCGGTGTGCCGTCGCCATAATGTTCGCTCAGATGCAAGACGCAGCCGTCGCGGGAGACGCCTGTGTAAAGCGGCGCTGTGTCTTCGAAGCGGTGTTCGAACTGCACTTCGAAGCCGAGAAAGCCGAGGTAGAATTCATGCGCCTTGGCAACATCGAAGCTGCGCAGGATGGGCGTGACAGTACCGAGCTTCGGCATGGTGTTGCAACCGTTCGAGAGGGGGTTCGGGCGGAGCGAGGGGGGTGGCGATCCCTATTTCAGCTCAAGCAGCCGTTCCAGATAGCTGCGCTCGATATCGGGGCTGAGCGCGTTGCCGAGCCGCTTGCGGATCGCTTCCAGGATCTGGCGGGCGCGCTGGACGTCGATTTCGTCGGGCACTTTCACCGAATCGCCGAAATCGGGTCCCTGGCTGGCGCGCGGCCGGCCGAGCGGGTCACGGTCGGCATTCTGCTGGCGACCGCCTTCCTGGCTGCCGCCCTGGTCGCCCTGCATGGCCTGCATCTGCTTCATCATGTCCTTGGCGCCCTTGCGCAGCGCCTCCAGCGCCCGGCCCTGGTGGCCGACCGCCTCGTCGCCCTGGCCCTCGCCAAGCGCCTGTTCGGCATTGCCCATGGACTTGCCGGCCTCGCCAAATCCTTCATTGGGCTCCATGCCCATGCCTTCGAGACCTTTCTTCAGCTGCTCCAAGTCGCTCTTCAGCTGGCCCTGGCCTTCCTGCAGCTGCTTCAGCGCGTCGGCGAACTCCTGCGGCGTCATCTGCTGTTTCGGCCTGGCGAGCGGATCGCGGTCCTGGCCAACGCCCGGCAAGTCCTGGTCCTGGCCGCCGCCAGACTGATCGTTGGGGTTCTTGCCGCGCTGCATCTGGTCCATGCGGAAGGTGTCGTTCATCATCTCCTGCTGCCGCCGCAGGATCTCACCGAGCTTGTCCATCTGCTGGCGCATCTGGCTGTCCTGCTCACCGCCCTGCTGCTGACGGCCGGCCTGGAGGTTGTTCATCATGTCCTGCAGCTGCGACAGCAATTGCTGGGCCTTGTCGCGATCGCCCGACTTCGCCAGGTTCTCGATCTGGTCCATCATGCGGTCGATGTCGCTCTGGCGCAGTTCCTGGCCGTTCTGCTGCATCTGCGGCGCGTTCGGGTTCTGCTTGGCGCGTTCGGCGAATTCCTGCAGGAACTGGTTCATCGCCTCGCGCAGTTCCTTCATCGCCTTTTCGATTTCCTGGTCGCTGGCGCCGTTCTTGATGGCGTCCTGCAGCGCCTGCTGCGCCTGGCGCAGCCGCTTCTCGGCGGCCGAGAGATTGCCCTCCTCGATGCCGAGCGCGATTTCCCAGAGATAGGCGACCTCGCTGCGCAGCTGATCGTCGTTCCCGGCCAGTTTCAGCCGGCTGCGCGCGCTCATGATGGCGAGGTAGTGGGACATGTTGTCGAACGTGTCTTCCGGCCGCAGCGTGATGGCGTCGATCAGGTCGAAGACGCGCGGCTTGGCATTGGCGTCGAGCGCCAGCAGCCGGCGCTGTTCGATCACCGCCCGCGCCAACGGGTTGGCGAACGGCCGCTCGGGCATGACGAGCGTCTTGGTCTCGCTGGAGGCAGAGTGGCCGGCGTCGTCGGTGGCAACCAGGGTCAGCTTGATGCTGCTGCCGGCCCAGACATGCTCGGTCAGGTCCTTGGTGGTCTTGGCGGCATTCGACTTGCCGCCGCGGCGCGGTAGCGCCAGCGGCATTTCGGGCGCGCCGTAGAGCGGATGCGCGCCCGGCGCCTGCGGGTCGGCCAGCGCGAAGACCGCCTTGGCGGTGGCGGCGCCATAATCGTCGTCGATCTGGTAGTTGAGCTCGAAGGCGCCGTTGGCGGCGCGCTTGGGCTCGCCGACGAAGCGGATCTGCGGCGGCTTGTCCGGGATCACGGCGAAGGCCCAGCGACCAAGCTGGTCCTCGCCCGATTTCAGCGTCAGCGTGCCGTCGCCGGTCAGTTTGCCGGTGAACTGGCGCACCTTCGAGGGCGTTGCTGGGCTAGCTGCCGGCTTGGCTGTCGTGGCGGCCTGAGATCCGGCCGGGTCGATGACATGCGCGTTGCCGTCCTTGTCGGCATAGGCAAGCGTTTCCTCGCCCGAGCCTCCGGTGACGCGCAAGGAGACGTCACTGCCCTCAGGCACATGGAACGTTGGCGTCGCCTGGTTGGCGTCGGCGGTCAGGAAGATCGGCGGCTTGCCGGTATAGGCCGGCGGCGTCACCCACGCATCGATGCGTGGCGGCACGGCATCATGCGCGCCGTGGGCGCTAAAACCGTCCGCTATCCTGCCACCGGTCGGCCCGAAGGAGAAGGCAAAGGCGGTGACAAGCAGGAGCGCGGCCACCGCGCGCAGCCCCCAGGGATCGCGCTCCGGCACGCGGGTGCGCGGCAGGTCGGCGCCGAGGCTGTCGAGCTTTGCGGCCATGCGCTTCTGGTGTTCGCGCCACAGCGCCTGCGAGAAGCTGCTGTCCCGACCGCTCGGCCGGTCGGCCTGCACCAGCACGGGGCTGTGCAGCAGTTCGTTGGCGGCCTCGATGCGGCGATCGACCTCGGCGGCAGCAGGCAGGCGGAAGAAACGCAACGGATAGAGCGCCGCCAGCCCCGCCAGGCCGAACGCGGCGACAAGGCCGATGCGCGCAACATCCGGAAGCCGGGAGAAAATGCCGAACCAGGAGATGCTCAGGAACAGGCTGGCGACAATGATCAGCGGCAGCAGCAGAGGCCAGCCGCGCTCAACCACCATCGAGACCCGCGTCGCCAGCCGGCTGAGCGCAAGGCGCCCGGCGAAACCGCGATCGCTAGAGGTGGGTCGTTGCGTCATCGGCCCTTCCTGGAATCAGGCGGGATAGCCCGATCCTCACGACTCGAAGAATACCAGCAAACACGGCAAAGGCGAGGCGCTTTCAAAAAACGTGAAGCCCGTGCTCATAGTTCCATGGTCACAGTCAGAAGGTCGCGGGGTTGGCATTCGCCCCACAGACCAGCACGGCGACGCGTTCACCCGCTGTCGGCGTGTAGCGGCCGGACAGGATCGCGGCGAAGGCGGCGGCACCGCCCGGCTCGGAAATGATGCGCACCCGGTTCCACAGCGCCTTCTGGGCGGCGATGATGTCGTCGTCGCTGACCAGGATGGAGCGTTCGACGAAGGCCTCGGCGATCGGGAACATCATTTCGCCGACGCGCTTTGGCGCCAGCGAATCGGCGGCGATGCCTTCCGCCGGCGCGTCGACCGGATGGCCGGCCTCGAAGGCGCGATGAAGCGTCGGCGCGCCCTCGGGCTCGATGGCGATGATGCGGATGCGGCCGGCATACCAGGCGGCAATGCCGCCGATCAGGCCGCCACCGCCGACGGCGACCAGCAGTGTGTCGATCTCAGGCAGATCGTTCTCGATCTCGAGCCCCAGTGTGCCCTGGCCGACCAGCGTCTCCTCCTGGTTGAAGGCGTGAATCTGCAAGGCGCCGGTTTCCTCGGCGAAACGTTCGCTGGCGGCCAGCGCTTCGGCATAGCGGGCACCGCCGACGACGAGGTCGGCGCCATAGAAGCGAATACGGTCCAGCTTGGCCTGCGGGCTCACTTCGGGAACGAAGATGGTCGCCTTGTGGCCGAGCCGCATGGCGGCATAGGCGACAGCGGCGCCATGGTTGCCGCCCGAGGCGGCGACGACGCCGGCCTTGGGGACCGGCCGCTCCAGCAGATTGGTGAAGGCGCCGCGCGCCTTGAACGATCCGGAGTGCTGCAGGCATTCAAGTTTCAGGTCGACCGCCAGCGGCGGCCGGTCGAAGTCGGCCATGTCGACGCGCAGCACCGGCGTGTGTCTGATATAGGGGCGGATGCGCGGTTCCATCGCGGCAATGCGTTCGCGTGTGACGGTGTTGCCCTGCGACATGGCGATCTCCTTGGGATTGACAGCAATTAGTAACTTGGCAAAATGGCTAAATGCAAGAGGTTGATGTCTTCAAGGCGATCGCCAACGAACGCAGGCTGCAGATCCTCGACTGGCTGAAGGATCCGCGCGCGCATTTCCCGGCTCAGGCAGATGGCGATCTGGTCGAGGACGGCGTTTGCGCGCTGCTGATCGCCGAGAAACTCGGCATCACGCAGGCGACGCTCTCCGAGCATATGCGCGTGCTCACCCAGGCCGGCTTGCTGCGGCCCAAGCGCATCAAGCAATGGACGTTCTACCGCCGCGACGAAGATAGGATCGCCGACACAAGGGCGCTCCTCCAGAATCGGCTGTAGTTCTGTTGTAAGCGGCTTCTATGCCAGCCAGTCGGGCACCGAATCCAGCCCGATCAGATCGTCATAGGTCAGGCGCGGGCGCACGACGTGGAAACGGTCGCCGTCGACCAGCACCTCAGGCACCAGCAGGCGGGTGTTGTAGGTGCCGGCCTGCACGGCGCCGTAGGCACCGGCCGTGGAAACAGCGACGAGATCGCCGGCCTTTAGCCGGGGCAGATCGCGGTCGAGGCCGAGATAGTCGCCGGTCTCGCAGACCTGGCCGACCACGTCGACCATCATGCGCGGCGTGTCGGCCGGCGGCTGCACGACCGGCTTGATGTCGTGGAAGGCATCGTAGAGCGTCGGCCGGATCAGATCGTTCATGGCAGCGTCGACGACCAGAAAATTCTTGGCGTCGCCTTCTTTCACGAAAATCACTTCCGAGACGAGGATGCCGGCATTGCCTACGATCAACCGGCCCGGCTCGAACATCACCTTCAGCCCGAGCTTGGTGACATGCTTCCTGACGACCTGGGCATAGGCGTCGGGCAAAGGCGGCGGGTTGTTGTCGACGCGATAGGGAATGCCGAGGCCACCGCCGAGATCGACATGATCGATGGCATGGCCATCGGCGCGCAGTGCGCCGACCAGATCGACCAGCAGGGCGAAGGCGTCGTCGAAGGGCTGCAGTTCGGTGATCTGGCTGCCGATATGGGTGTCGATGCCGGTGACCTTGATGCCCGGAAGCGTTGCCGCCCTGGCATAGACCTGCCGCGCCCGCTGCCAGGCAATGCCGAACTTGTTCTCGGCCTTGCCGGTGGAGATCTTCTTGTGGGTCTTGGCGTCGACATCGGGATTGATGCGCAGCGAGATCGGCGCCACCTTGCCGAGGGCCGTGGCACGGGCCGACAGCAGCTCGAGTTCCGGCTCCGACTCGACGTTGAAGCAAAGGATGCCGGCTTCGAGCGCAAAGTCCATTTCGCGCGCGGTCTTGCCGACGCCCGAGAACAGAATCTTGTCGGGCGGGACGCCGGCGACCAGCGCCCGGCGCAATTCGCCTTCCGAGACCACGTCGGCGCCGGCGCCGAGCTTGGCCAGGGTCCGCAGCACCGCCTGGTTGGAATTGGCCTTCATGGCGTAGCAGACCAGCGCGTCCAGCCCGGCAAAGGCCTGGGCGAACACCCGGTAGTGCCGGGTCAAGGTGGCGGTGGAGTAGCAGTAGAACGGCGTGCCGACCTGTGCGGCGATATCGGGGATTGCCACGTCTTCGGCATGGAGCACGCCGTCGCGGTAGTCGAAATGGTTCACGAGAGTTGTTCCGGAAAGTTGGAGAGCGAAGAGATCGGGCTGGAAAGCCCTGGTCTCATACGCTCTAGATCAGCGGGTCGAGGAAGAACTTCTTGTCCTTGACCGGTTTTTCCGGCTCCGGCGGCAGCGGCTGCTTGGCCTTCTCGGCATCCTTGCGCGCCTGTTCGGCGGCTTCATAGGGCGTGTCGAGACCGGCCTTGCGGCCGCAGGCGGTCACGGCGGCCATCGCCACCAGCAGCGTCAGCGTCACCAAAATCCTGCTTCCGGTCATCGATCCATCCGTCCGAAATGTTTGCCAGCCGCCGCTTTTAGCCGAGTTCTCGGTGTATTGCACCCCGGGATATTGCCCGCTGCAATATCCGGGATATTGCTGTCGCAATATCGGGGCATCAGCCTTTCGCCAGTCGCTTTTTCCAATAGCGAATCTGCTTCCTTACTTCCGACGGCGCGGTGCCGCCGAAACTGGTGCGGCTCTTGACCGAGTTCTGTACCGCCAGCACCGAGAAAATATCCGATGTGATACCGGGATTGATCGACTGCAGATCCTCCAGCGAAAGCTTCTCCAGGCTCACCTTCTTCTCTTCGGCCAGCGCCACGGCGCGGCCGGTGACATGATGCGCCTCGCGGAACGGCAGGCCGAGCGTGCGCACCAGCCAGTCAGCAAGGTCGGTCGCCGTCGCGTGGCCGGAGCCGGCGGCCTTCTTCATCGCAGCGGCGTTGACCGTCATGTCCGAGACCATGCCGGTCATCGCCGCCAGCATCAGGTCGAGTGTCTCGGCGGCATCGAAGACCGATTCCTTGTCTTCCTGCATGTCCTTGCCATAGGTCAAAGGCATGCCCTTCATCACCGTCAACAGGCCGACCAGATGGCCGTTGACGCGGCCGGTCTTGCCACGCACCAGTTCTGCGGCGTCGGGGTTCTTCTTCTGCGGCATGATCGAGGAGCCGGTGGAAAACGAGTCCGACAGCCTGATGAAGCCGAATTGCGGCGTCGACCAGATGATGATTTCCTCGGCCAGCCGCGACAGATGCGTGGCGCAGATCGCGGCCATGGCGAGGAATTCCAGCGCGAAATCGCGATCGGAGACGCCGTCGAGCGAATTGCGCATCGGCTCGCGGAAGCCGAGCGCTTTTGCCGTCTGGTGGCGGTCGATCGGGAAGCTGGTGCCGGCGAGGGCGGCCGCACCCAGCGGGCTCTCGTCCATCCTTTCGATCGCGTCGCGCACGCGCGACAGATCGCGCGAAAACATCTCGACATAGGCCATACAGTGATGACCGAAGGTCACCGGCTGCGCCGCCTGCATATGGGTAAAGCCCGGCATCACGGTCGCTGCGTGCTCCTCGGCCCGCTCCAGCAGCGCCGTGATCAGGCCTTTCAACGCCTCGGCGACGCGGAAGCTCTCATCCTTGACCCAGAGTCTCAGGTCCACCGCCACCTGGTCGTTGCGCGAGCGCGCGGTGTGCAGGCGGCCGGCAGCCGGGCCGATCAGCTCGGCGAGGCGGGATTCGACATTCATGTGGATGTCTTCAAGCTTGGTCGAAAACTCGAAGCTGCCGGCCTCGATCTCTTTCAGGATCGTGTTCAGGCCGTGAGCGATTTTTTCTTGATCGGCCGCCGAAATAATGCCCGTTTGCGCCAGCATCTCGCTGTGGGCGATCGAGCCGCGGATGTCCTGCGCGTAGAGTTTGCGGTCGAACGAGATCGACGCGTTGATCGCTTCCATGATCGCGGCCGGACCCGAGGCAAATCGTCCGCCCCACATCTGGTTGCTGGTCTTCTTGTCGCTCATCGCTATAAAACCCGTGCTTCGGAGCAGTTTTGAGAACATGGCAGACGGAAACAGATTTTTCCCGGCCCCGCGCCTGATCCTCGCCGCCCTGGTGGCGGGAGCGCTGGCCGGCGCGGTCGCGGTATATGTCAGCGAGAGCCGGTCTGGCAACAATGCACCGGCGCAAGTGGCCGTCGGCGACAGCAAGGATGATGTCGCCTGCGCCGCCAAGAACGACCGCGCCAAGAAGGTCGCTGCCGCTGCGACCGGCGAGGTCGCTGCTCTGTTGCCCGCCGACCCGCCGCAATCGATGAGGAGCCTTGCCTTCAACGGCCCGGACGGCAAGCCGATGACGATCGCCGATCACGCCGGCAAGACGGTGCTGCTCAACCTCTGGGCGACATGGTGCGCGCCGTGCCGCGCCGAAATGCCGGCGCTCGATGCGCTGCAAAAGGAGAAAGGCAGCGCCGCCTTTCAGGTTGTCGCCGTCAATGTCGATACCGGTGACGATGTGAAGCCAAAGAAGTTCCTCAGGGATACCGGTGTCAAGACGCTCGTCTACTACCGGGATTCGACGGTGGCGCTGTTCAACGACCTCAAGGCGCGCGGTCTGGCGCTCGGCCTCCCCGTCACCATGCTGATCGACGGCGAAGGCTGCTTGATCGCCCACATGAACGGCCCGGCCGAATGGTCGAGCCCCGACGCCAGGCGGCTGGTCGAGACGGCACTCGGATCGTGAGCGATCAGGCCGAGCGCACGCTTGGCTTGAGCAATACGAGGCTGCCGCTGTCCTGGTGTTTGGCGGTCCGTACCCGCGTGGGCTTGCCGAGGCCGGTCAGGTCGTCAAACGTCTCGATCGGCGCCGGCTTGCCGAGATAATAGCCCTGGCCGATCTCACAGGCTTCGGCGTCCAGGAACTTCAGTTCGCCAAGCGTCTCGACGCCTTCGGCAAGGACCGGCAGGCCGAGGCCGCGCCCCAGCCCCAGCACGGCGCGCACGATCGCGGCGACCTGGCCGTTGGTGTCGACCGCCTTGATGAAGGAGGAGTCGATCTTGATCTTGTCGAAAGGGAAGGCGCGCAGGTTGGAAAGCGAGGAATAGCCAGTTCCGAAATCGTCCATGGCGACGCGCACGCCAAGCGCCTTGACCTGCCGCAGGCTTGCCAGCGCGCGCGGCATGTCCTTCACCAGCGCGGTTTCGGTGATCTCGAGTTCCAGCCTTGTCGGGGCAAGACCTGTCCTCAACAGGGTCTCGTGCACCTTGCGGCTGAAATTGGGATTGTGAAGCTGGACCGCGGAGACGTTGACGGCGATCGTCAGCGGATTTTCCCAGCGGGCGGCCTCCGCGCAGGCCGCGTCGAGCACCCAGTCGCCGATCTGCCCAATGGCGCCGCTGTCTTCGGCCACAGGGATGAATATTGCAGGGGAAACGTCGCCGCGTTCGGGGTGACGCCAGCGGATCAGGGCTTCGAAGCCAAGCATTTTGCCGCTGCTGATCTCCTTCTGCGGCTGGTAGACGAGGTAGAATTCGCCACGCACGACGGCCTGGCGCAATTCGTGTTCCATCACGCGCTTGTCGCGGGCCTCGGCGCCCATCGACGCCTCGAAATAGCGAAAAGTGTCCCTGCCTTCGGTCTTGGCTCGATAGAGTGCCGTATCGGCATGGCTGATCAGACTGGTCTGGTCTTCGGCATCGAGCGGATAGATCGCGATGCCGATGCTGGCGGAGACCAGGCCACCGCCAACCGCGGCCCGGTTTTCCTCGCGCATGGCGGCGAGCAGTGAGCCGGCGATGCGGCCCGCCGCCTGCGGGTCGGGCAGGTTGGGGGCGATGATGGCGAATTCGTCGCCGCCGAGGCGCGCAAGCACCTGTCCGTGGCGCAGAACGCCGGCAGCACAGCTTGCCACCTTTTGCAGCATCGCATCGCCGGCGCCGTGCCCGTAGAGGTCGTTCACCTCCTTGAAGCGGTCGAGGTCGAACAGCAGAAGCGCAAGATGCCGGCCTTTGACGCCCTTGTCGGCATTGGCGGTTCGTTTCATGGATGCGATTTCCATGTCGAGACGGCTGGAAAAGGAGCGGCGGTTGGCAAGTCCTGTGAGCGGGTCGAAATGGGCGAGGCGGAGAATTTCCTGCTCCGCCTTCTTGCGTTCACGGATGTCGCGGACGGCGATGACGTTGTGGGGCTTGCCGCAATAGTCGATGCTTCGGGCGATCAGTTCGACGGGAATTCGCGTCCCATCGCGGTTCCTCAACTCCGCCTCCCACGGCTCGCCCTCTAGGCTGGCCGCGTCGGTTACGGTGTGTTCGTCGAAGAGCTCGCCCAGTTCCATGCCGTTCAGCGCTACTGCCAGCGTGCCGGTCAACTTGCCCATGCTGTCATTGGCGCTGACGATGCGGTTGCCGTCGCAGACGATCAGGCCCTCCACGGCGGCATTGGCCAGGCCGTGCATGCGATCGACCTCGAGCTTCTGGCGACGGAAGCGCAAATCGATCCACAGCGCCGATGCCGACAGCACCAGGATCACCAGCGTGGCGGCCGCGACCGCAAAAGCCTGCGAGGTCGGCTCGATCGTGTGTTCGGATATGACGATCGAGGAATCGGGAAAGATCGAGACGGCACCCATGCCGATGAAATGCAATGTGCAGATCGCCAGCGTCAGCAGCACCGCGCCGACGGATGTGGCTGATAGGGAGGGGCGGCGCAGCACGACACGCAGCGCCAGCGCCCCGAGTGTCACGCCGGCCAGCAGGGAAACGGCAACCATCAACAGGTTCCATTCGATCCGGCCCTGGACCTCGAATGCCGCCATGCCGATGTAGTGCATGGCCGCGATGCCGCCGCCCAGAATGGCGCCGCCGACGAGATGATACTCGAACTCGTCGCGCAAGGTGGCGATCCACATGCCGGCCGCCGTCAGCGTGACCGAGGCGGCGAGCGAGAGCACGGAGAGCCACGGATCGTAGGCACTGGGTATGCCCGGCGTGAACGCAAGCATGGCGATGAAATGCGTTGCCCAGATGCCGAAGCCGGTCGAGGTGGCCGCAATCATCAGCCAGGCAAGCCGGTTCCGGTCGGTCGCGCGGCTGATGTGATGAAGCAGGCTGACAGCAGAGAAACAGGAAATTCCGCAGATCAGCGCGGCGAGTACGACCAGTCTCAGATCGTGCTGGTTCACGATACAATTGTAGACCGTCAACATCTTATTTCCCCAAGCCCATTGGAAATAAAAACGAAATACAACTGATTAAGGCTTGGCTGTTGAAGGATCGATAAGGCCCCCTGCAACCAGAGCGTGCTTCCCCGGCGCACCCCCGTAAGTTGCCGCACGACATTTCATCGTCCCTTTAGCCGGATAATCATGGTCTTTACGTCCTCGACAGTCGCCCTAGCTACCTCAGACGCCGGTGTGCCGTTTTGATGCCGGCCAAGCCGCCGAGGGAGAGGAGCGAGCAGCTGTGCAAAGGCCGGAGGCCCACAACAGAACTGTCACATACCTTCTCTAAGAGAGCCGGCAAGGACTTGCGCAAGACCCTTGTCACCAGCCACTCAAGAGGGAAAACCATGACCATGATCAAGCGGGGCTTTGCTGCCCTTGCCGCTGGCGCGCTCAGCACCGCGCTGGCGATGCCTGCCTTTGCAGAGCCGGTAAAATTCGATTTCTGGTTCGGCCTTTCGGGCGATCTCGCCCGCGTCGTCGACACGCTGTGCAAGAATTTCAACGCCTCGCAGACCGACTATGAAGTCGTCTGCACCAGCCAGGGCAATTACGACGCCACGCTGCAGAACACCATCGCGGCCTTCCGTGCCGGCAAGCAACCGGCCGTCGTCCAGGTCTATGATGTCGGCACCGCCACGATGATGCTGTCGGGCGCCTACAAGCCCGCCGACAAGCTGATGGAAGAAAACGGCTACAAGATCGACTATGCCGACTATTTCCCCGGCATCGCGCGCTATTACGCGACGTCGAAGGGCGAGATGCTGTCCTTCCCGTTCAATTCCTCGACCCCGCTGATGTACTGGAACAAGGACGCCTTCGCCAAGATCGGCAAGACCGAGGCGCCGAAGACCTGGGAAGATGTCGGCGCCGACCTCAAGGCGATGAAGGACGCCGGCTATGAATGCCCGATGGCCATCAACATCTCGGCCAACGAAAGCTGGCAGCTGATGGAGCAGTTCTCGGCGCTCCACAACCAGCCGATCGCGACCAAGAACAATGGCTATGACGGCCTCGATGCGCGCCTCGAAGTCAACAAGACCAAGTTCGTCCAGTACGTCACCGACCTCAAGAAGTGGTATGACGCGGGTCTGATCAAGATCAAGTCCAAGGATCTCGGCCAGGACATGGTCCAGGCCTTCGCCTCGGGCACCTGCCAGGTCATTTTGACCTCGGTCGGCGACCACGGCACGGTGGGCAGGACGCAGAAGGAAGGCATGAACTGGGATGTCGCCGAACTGCCGGTCTATGCCGGCACCGAGCGCAAGAATTCGCTCGTCGGCGGCGCTTCGCTATGGGTGCTTTCCGGCAAGTCGGATGCCGAATACAAGGGCGCGGCCGCCTTCTTGAACTTCATCCACGATCCCAAGACCGCCTTGTTCTGGTCGACCAACACCGGCTACATTCCGGTGACGAAGTCGGGCTTCGATTACCTGAAAGGTCAGGGCTTCTACGACAAGGCCCCCTACAAGGGTCGCGAAGTCGCCATCGCCAGCCTGACCGCGTCCGAGCCGACCGAAATCACCCGCGGCATCCG
Source organism: Mesorhizobium sp. P2_E9 (assembly GCF_056403815.1). Lineage (NCBI taxonomy): Bacteria > Pseudomonadati > Pseudomonadota > Alphaproteobacteria > Hyphomicrobiales > Phyllobacteriaceae > Mesorhizobium > Mesorhizobium sp. P2_E9. The sequence goes on along the minus strand of NZ_JBFUET010000005.1, from coordinate 120,499 downwards.
GCTGGGCAACTTCACCCAGATCCGCGCCGAGTTCGGCACGCAGATGCAGGCGATCTTCGCCAACAAGGTCAGCGTCCAGGAAGGCCTCGACACGCTGGTCAAGAATGGCGACGCCATCCTCGACCGCTTCCAGCAGACCTATCCGGGCAAGACCCTGCCCTGATCGCTGGAGATTTTCAGACCGCCCGTCGAGCCCTGTGCTTCGAGTCGACGGGCGGTTGTTTCGCGTATTTAATACAAACGTGACTGGCCGCTCAGCGGCATCGGCGGACCGATGGAAAAACGCGTCACTTTCAGCAGTTGGACGATCGGCACCCTTTTCGCGGTGCCGCAGCTGCTCCTGATCTTCACGTTCTTCTACTGGCCGGCCGGCCAGGCGGTGTATTGGTCGCTGACGTTGCAGCAGCCCTGGGGCGGCGGCAACATCTGGGTCGGGCTCGACAATTTCCGCTCGATCCTGGCCAACGCCGACTACTGGAACTCGATTACTGCCAGCCTCGTCTTTGCCGGCATCAGCACCGGGCTTGCGATGTTCATCGCGCTCGTGCTCGCCGCCTTGACCGATCGGCAGCTCGCCGGCTCGCGCCTGTATCGCGTGGTGCTGATCTGGCCCTACGGCATCGCCGCACCGGCGCTGGCGCTGGCGTTCCGCTTCATTCTGGCGCCGGAGGCGGGGTTCCTTTCCGTCATCAACCGGATGTGGCCGGGGATCTGGGATCCGGGTCTCGATGGCGCGGATGCCATGGCGTCGATCATCGTCGCCTTCTCGTGGAAATATGTCGGCTACAACTTCATCTTCTTCATGGCCGCGTTCCAGGCCATACCCCGCTCACTGATCGAGGCCGCCGCAATGGACGGTTCGGGCGTCATCAGGCGTTTCTGGGACATCCAGTTCCCGCTGATCACGCCGACGATCTTCTTCCTTTTGGTCATCAACATCACCGAAAGCTTCCAGGATTCCTTCGGCATCGTCGACATCATGACATCAGGCGGCCCGGCGAACGCGACCAATCTGATGGTCTACAAGATCTATTCCGATGGCTTCAAAGGTTTGGATTATTCGGGCGCTGCCGCGCAGAGCATCATCCTGATGCTGCTTATCATCGTGCTCACCATCTTCCAGTTCCGCTTCATCGAGCGGCGCGTGCACTACGGGTGAGGATGACATGGTAGAGCGGACCCCATTCCTCAATTTCTTCACGCATCTGATCCTGTTCGTCGGCTTCGTCTTCTGCATCGCGCCGTTCGTGGTCGTCGCCATCGCGGCGTCGCACAACCTCAAGGATGTCAACGATGTGCCGATGTCGCTGCTGCCGGGCAGCGACTTCTGGGTCAACATCAAGACGGCTTGGGTGACGGCCGATCTCGGCCCCAAGCTGCTCAACAGCTTCATCGTCGCCGGCGGCGTGGCGGGCAAAGTGATCATTTCGGCGCTCACCGCCTTCTCGATCGTCTATTTCCGCTTTCCCGGCCGGATGTTCATCTTCTGGCTGATCTTCGTCACCTTGATGCTACCGCTGGAAGTGCGCATCGTGCCGACCTACGCGGTCGTCGCCAATGTGCTGTCGCCCTATCAGACCATCCTCGACGTGACAGGCTTGAGCTGGCTGATCGAGAAGGTGTCGGGCGTGCAGGTCTCGCTCAACCTCGGGCTGCTCAATTCCTACCCCGGCCTGATACTGCCGCTGGTCGCTACCGCGACCGGGACGTTCCTATACCGTCAGTTCTTCCTGACCGTGCCGGACGAACTGACGGAGGCCGCACGCATGGACGGTGCAGGGCCACTGCGTTTCTTCATCGATGTGCTTTTGCCGCTGTCGCGCAACAACATGGCCGCGCTCGGCACCATCATGTTCCTGTGGGCCTGGAACCAGTATCTGTGGCCGCTGCTCATCACCACCGACCAGTCGCACGCGATGGCGGTGACCGAGCTCAAACAGCTGATCCCTAATGTCGGCGGCACTCCGGAATGGCACATTGCCATGGCCGGCACGCTGATCGTCATGCTGCCGCCGCTGCTTGTCGTGGTGCTCATGCAACGCTGGATCGTGCGTGGCCTGATCGCCACCGAGAAATAACAGGAGACAAAAAATGGCCTCCATCACCATTCGCGGCGTCAAGAAGAATTACGCCAAGACGCAGGTCGTGCACGGTGTCGACCTCGACTTCGCCTCGGGCGAATTCGTCGTCATTCTCGGGCCTTCCGGCTGCGGCAAGTCCACGCTGCTGCGCATGATCGCCGGGCTGGAAGACATTTCCGGCGGCACGATCGCGATCGACGGCATCATCGTCAACAAGCTGGAACCACGCGAGCGCGGCTGCGCCATGGTGTTCCAGAACTACGCGCTCTATCCGCATATGAGCGTGGCGCAAAACATCGGCTATTCGCTCAAGGTCGCCGGCGTTCCTTCGGCTGAACGCACACAGCGCATCCAGGCGGTCGCCCGCACGCTGGAGCTCGAACATCTGCTCGACCGCAAGCCGATGGCGCTTTCGGGCGGCCAGAGGCAGCGCGTCGCCATGGGCCGCGCCATGATCCGCGAGCCGAAAGTGTTCCTGTTCGACGAGCCGCTGTCCAATCTCGACGCCAAGCTGCGCGTGCAGATGCGCTCGGAAATCCGCAAGCTGCATCGCCGGCTGAACGCCACCTCCGTCTTCGTCACCCACGACCAGGTCGAGGCGATGACGCTGGCCGACCGGCTGGTGATCATGAACGGCGGAAAGGTCGAGCAGGTCGGCACACCAGGTGAAATCTACACCCGCCCGGCCAGCCGCTTCGTCGCCACCTTCGTCGGCGCACCGGCGATGAATATTCTCGAAGGCACGGTCGAGCTCGACGGGCTGTCGCTGCTCGGCGGCAGCCGGCGGCTGGCGATGACACGCGCCGGCCTGCCAGTCGGCACGAAGGTCGCGATGGGCATCCGGCCGGAAGCCGTGCGGCTGGTGGCGGCCGGCACGGCCGGCGCGCTCGACGCCACCGTCGACCTGGTCGAGGAACTGGGTGCGGGGCGGGTCGTCTATGTCGATCTCGACGGCGCGCCGTTTTCGGTGATGACGTCGGAGGCCATCCACCCAGAGCCCGGCAGTACGGTCGGCCTTAAGATCTCGCCGGAGGACATGCATTTCTTCTCGTCGGAGACGGGAACCCGCCTCGATGTCTTCAAGGCGTCCGTCCCCGAGCCGGCGCTCTGATTTTCAAGCCACCGCGCGCCGAGCTGTCGGCCGCTCAGGCGAATACATGCGCCTTCCCCGACACGGTGAGCCGCACGATCTCGCCGACCGCCGGCGCGTCCATGCCGGATTTGCGCAGGATCAGCGGCGTGTTGCCGATCGCGGCGGCGTCCGGCGGATCGGCATTGTTCAGCAGCCGCACCGCGATGGTGCATGTCGAGCCGGCGAATTCCGATTCCGTCACCTCGCCGAACAACATGTCAGAGGTGCCCGACATGCCTTCGCGCGATGTTCTCTTGAGGGCAATCTGCTCCGGCCGCAGCATGATGCGGGCGATATCGCGGCTGTCATTGGTGTCGACGGCGATGCGGCCGAGCGGCGAGTTGGCGAAACCACCCGCTATCTTCGCCGGCAGGATGATGGCGTCGCCGAGGAATTCGGCGATCATCCTGTCCTTCGGCCTGAGGTAGAGATCGCGCGGCGTGCCGACCTGCGAGAACTTGCCTTCGCGCATCACCGCCACCTGGGCAGCGAAGGACAGCGCCTCGGCCTGGTCGTGCGTCACCAGGATGGTGGTGATGCCGGCCGCCTCCAGCAGTTCGGCCACCGCCTTGCGCATCGAGGCGCGCAGACCAGTGTCCAAGGCCGAGAACGGCTCGTCGAGCAGCATCAGCCGCGGCTTCATCGCCATGGCGCGGGCGAGCGCCACGCGCTGCTGCTGGCCACCGGAGAGTTCGTGCGGGCGGCGCTTGAGGATCGCCTTGTCCAGCCCGACGATATAGGCGAGTTCGATGATGCGCTCGGCGCGCTTGTCCTCGCCCCGGCCCATGCCGAAGCCGATATTGTCCGATATGGTCAGATGCGGGAATAGGGCGCCGTCCTGCGCCACCACGCCGATGCCGCGGCGATGTGCCGGGACAGCGACGCCGCCATTGGCCAGCACCTCGCCGTCGAGCACGATGCGGCCCTGGTCCGGCGCCTCGAAGCCGGCGATCAGCCTCAGCAAGGTCGTCTTGCCGCAGCCGGAGGGTCCGACGATTGCGGTCCGGCTGCCGCTGGCGACACTGAGGTCGACGCCGGCAAGGGCTGCGACCGGGCCGTAGTGCTTGTGCAGGCCGCTGATTTCGAGAAAACTCATCGTCCGGCCATCCGTTTCGACTGGACATAGAGCAGCCAGGTGAGGGGCAGCGACATCGCCACCATGATGAAGGCGTAGGGGGCGGCCGAGGCATAATCAATCTCGCCGCTGTAAGACCAGAATGCCATCGCCAGCGTGCGGGTGCCGTTCGGCGCCAGCATCTGGGTCGCGGTCAGTTCGTTCATGATGCCGAGCGCCACCAGCGCCATGCCGGCTGCGGCACCGGGCGCCGACAGGCGGATGGTCGTCGACCACAGCGCGTTGAGCGGACGCCGGCCAAGGCTGGACGCGGCGCGCTCGAGCTCGACCGGCGCCTGGGCGATCGAGGCGCGCAGGCTGACCAGGGCACGCGGCAGGAACATGAGTGCATAGGCGACCAGGATGGTGAACAGCGTCTGATAGAGCGGCAGGGCGATGCGCACAGTGATGGTGACCAGCGCCAGCGCGATGACGACCCCCGGTAACGAGCCGACGATGTAGTTGCAACCCTCCAGCAGGCGCTGCAACGGCCCGGGCGCGCGGATCGAGATCCAGGCCATCGGCATGGCGGCGACAGTGGCGAGCAAGGCGCCGGCAAGCGCCAGGAACAGCGTTTGGCCGAGCGCCAGACCGATCTCGTCGAGACGCCAGACATCGGCGCCGCCGGCGACGAGCCAACGGCCGATGGTGATGAACGGTACGCCAAGCGCCAGCAGTGTGGTGACGACAAGCAAGAGCAGGCTCGGGATGGTGGCGCGTCCGAGGCTGGTTCGTTGCTGGTAGCGCGCCGCGCCGGAGCCGACACGGGCATAACGCTCCTCGCCGCGCACCAGCACTTCGAGGCCCAGAAGCACGAAGCAGCAGGTCACCAGGACGCCGGCCAGCATGTTGGCGGCCGGTCCGTTGAAGGTCGACTGGAACTGGTCGACGATCGCCGTGGTGAAGGTGTCGAAGCGGATGAAGACATAGAGGCCGTATTCGGCCAGCAGGTGCAGTCCGACCAGCAGTGAGCCGCCGCAAATGGCGAGCCTGAGCTGCGGCACCACGACACGCCAGAAGACGCGCCAGGGCCCAAGGCCAAGGGCGGCGGCTGCGTCCTCCAGCGCCGGATCGAGACGGCGCAGCGCCGCCGATATGGGCAGATAGAGGAAGGGGAAATAGGCGATCACCGACACCAGCACGCCGGCCCACAGGCCGTGCAGCCCGGGCACCATGGTGATCCAGGCATAGGAGTGGACGAAAGCGGGAATGGCGAGAGGCGCCACGCACAGCCAGGCCCACAGTCTGGCGCCGGGCAGGTCGCTGCGCTCGGTCAGCCAGGCCAGCGCGACAGACAGCACGATGGCGATCGGCACGGTCAGCAGCACCAGCAGCGTGGTGTTGACCAGCAGTTCGCCGACGCGCGGCCGGAAGACCAGCGCCGAAACGGTCGCCCAGCCTGTCTGCACCGCGATCCAGATGATGAAGGCCAGCGGCACAAGGGCGAGCAGCGAGACGAGAACAGCGGCGGTGACAAGCCAGGGTGCGGCCCGCCGCTGCTGCCTTCGACGCATCTTCATCGGCAGGTCCGAGCGCGCGAGATCGAGCGTGGGCTGCATCAACTCGGACGCCCCACGGTTGCGGCGGAGTGCCGGCAATCAAGGGACCACGGTCGGCGGTCAGGAACGCAGCGTGTCGTCATCGACGAAGGCCATCTCGAAAATAAAACGCTCCCGCGGAAGGCAAGGTCCCGCGGGAGCACGGTCTGACGTCCTTATCAGGACGAACGGCCATTAAAGCAAGCCGGCTGCCGTCATCAGGTCGGTGACCTTCTTGGAGTTCAGCGTCGTGGCGTCGACCTTCGGCGCCTGCAGATCAACCAGCGGCACCAGCTTCGGATTGGACCCGGCATCCTTGCCGACCGCGTATTCGAAAGAGGTTCCGTTCTTCAGCACATCCTGGCCGCCCTTGCCGGTCACCCATTTCAGGAAGGCCTGGGCCTCCTTCGGATGCTTGCTCGAAGCGAGCACACCGCCACCGGAGACCGAGACGAAAGCGCCCGGATCCTGGTTCTTGAAATAGTGCAGCGCGACATTCTTGCTGTTCTCGCCGGTCTTGGCCTGATCGCCGAAGTAGTAATAGTGATAGATCACCCCGCCTTCGATCTCGCCGGCATTGACCGCCTTCATCACCGTGCTGTTGCCCTTGTAGGCGGTGAAGTTCTCCTTCATCGCCTTCAGCCAGTCCGCCGTGGCGGCCTCACCCTTGAGCTGCAGCAGCGCGCTGACGATGGCCTGAAAATCGGCGCCCGAGGGCGAAGCGGCCCAGCGGCCCTTCCAGCTCGGGTCGGCAAGATCAAGCAGCGACTTGGGCAACTGGTCGGCCTTGAGTTTGGTCGTGTTGTAGGCAAAGACGGTGCTGCGCGCGGCCACACCCACCCATTTGCCGCTGGCTGCCTGATAGTCCCGGGGCACCTGAGCCAGCGTGTCTGCATCGACCGGCGCGAACAGGCCGGCGCTCTCGACCAGCACCATGGCCGGCGAGTTTTCGGTCAAGAACACGTCGGCGGGCGAGGCGGCCCCTTCGGCGACGATCTGGTTGGAGAAGTCGCTGTCGCCGCCATTGCGCAGCGTGACCTTGATGCCGGTTTCCTTGGTGAACCCTTCGGCCCATTCCTTGGCCAGGCTTTCGTGCTGGGCGTTGTAGACGATGATGCCGGCATCATCGGCTTTCGCCGGACCGGCAGCCAGGCTGATTGCAAGTGCGGCGGCACCAGCAAGGGCGGAAAGGGTGAATTTCATGGCGTCATCCTCGATATCGTTGGTCTTTGCATGCTGCACCTATCGATACCTGACAGGCATAGTCAACATTGAAGGCTGCTTCAATCGGTCGCTGAAGCGCAAAGGTCGACGCAAAGCGGACAATTCCATGTGATGGCGGCCTGGGTCGGCGGTTTCTCGCCAGACGCAGTCGCAAGGCCTAAGGTGCCCGGCATGCGGCTGCGCCTTCAGGACCCGCAAACTTTCGTGATTTGCCCGTAGTTTGGCTTGGACATTATTTCGCCGGCCACGTAACAAATCAGTGCCGAGGCACGAAAATCGGGGGAGTGAACTCTTGTGAGCGGCAAGGACGAGGCCGAGCTTTCCCGGCTGTTGCGGGCCGCGATCGCGGGAGATGAAAAGGCCTATGCCGACTTTCTTCACCGGATTGCCGCGCTGGTGCGCGGCTTTGTCCGGCGCAAGATCGTGCAGGGCGGGGTCGATCCCGAGGATGTCGTGCAGGAAACCTTGCTGGCCATTCATGTGAAACGGCATACCTGGCGCCAGGACGCGCCGGTGCTGCCGTGGATCTATGCGATCGCCCGCTTCAAGCTGATCGACGCGTTCCGGCGGCGCGGTCGGCGCATCGAGATCGATGTCGACGATATCGCCGAGACCTTCGCCGAGCCGGAGACCGAAACCGTCAGTGAGCGCGACATCAATCGAGCCCTGGACGGGCTGCCACCGGCACAGCGTTCCGTGGTTTCGGCGGTATCCGTGGAAGGCCGCTCGATCGGCGAGACGGCAGCGAAGTTCGGCATCAGCGAGACGGCGGTGCGTGTGTCGCTGCATCGCGGACTTGCCGCCATAGCCAAGCGATTTGGGCAGGGGCGATTCGGGCGGGAATGACATGAGGACCGAGGATCTCATCAAGGCGCTCGACGCCGATGCAGGCAGCAAGGCGATGCCATTGCGCTCGGCCTGGTGGCTGGCTGCCGGTGCGGCCATTGTCATCGCGGCGGTCGTTTTCCTGCTGACGATCGGCCCGCGCCCCGACTTCATGGTGGCCGCGCATACGATGCGCTTCCTGTCGAAATTCGTCTTCACCATCGTGCTGGCCATCAGCGCCTTCGCCCTTATCCGCGCCTTGTCGACGCCAGGCGCCCCGACAGGTCTGGCGATGGCGGGGATGGCTGCCGCGCCGTTGCTGGTGGCCGTGGCCGTGATTCTGGAACTCTTCATGGTGCCGGAAGCGTTGTGGGGCACGCGCATGGTCGGCTCCAACATGATGATCTGCATGGGTTTCATCCCGCTGATCGGCATCGGCCCGCTGGCCATCTTCCTGTGGATGCTGCGCTACGGCGCGCCGACACGGCCGGTGCTGGCCGGCGCGGTCGCGGGGTTGCTCGCCGGTGGGCTGGCGGCGACCTTCTACGCCGCGCATTGTTTCGACGATTCGCCGCTTTTCGTCGCCACCTGGTACACGATCGCGATTGCGGTGCTTGCCTTGCTTGGCGCGCTCGGCGGGCGGTTTTTCGTGCGCTGGTAGCAGGATACCTGCGACCACACCCCGTGCACACCGATCCTTAATCATGCCGGCAATTGTTTGCCGGTTACCGCTGTCGCCAGTACCCCCCACGCAACCTTTCCTTAAAATCGATCCTTCAGGGTTTTAACGGGAAAAAGCGATTGCCCACGGGGGTGGCACGGATCGTGAGATTACCAGGACTCATCGGGCTCCACAGACGGGCTGCGCCGGCGTTGCTCGTGACCGGCCTTGCCGTAGCCGCGGCCTCGATTCTGCTGTCGAGGCTGGACCTTGGCGTCGATGCACTCAGACTTTGTCTTCAGACAGCGGTTGCCGTTGCGGCCGGAGCGCTTTTCCTCACCGGTCTGTTTGTCGTTCGTATCTCCAACGACCGGCGGCAGATCGCACAGGGCGAGCAGCGCTTCCGCCGGGCCATGCAGGATTCGGCGATCGGCATCGCCATTGTCGGGCTGGACGGGCGCATTCTCGAAACCAATCCGGCCTTCGCCTCGATGCTTGGCTACAGCCGCGAGGAGATCGAGGCGCTGACCTTTTTCCAGATTACGCACCCTGACGACCTCCATGTCGGGCGGGAAACCATGGACGGCATCAAAGCGGGTACGGTCAACGCCTTCCAACTCGAGAAGCGTTACCTCAAGAAGGACGGCACACCTGTCTGGGGTCATCTCGCCGGCTCCGTCATTCGTGACGAGAAAGACGGGCGCCCGCTCTATCTTGTCTCGCAGATCGAAGACATCGACGCGCGCAAGCAGGCCGAAGCGCGCCTCACTGAGGCCGAAACACGCTGGAATTTCGCCCTGGCCGGCGCGGGCCAGGGCGTCTGGGATTTCGACATCCGCAAAGGCGGCACGACCTACTCCTCGACCTGGGTCAAGATGCTGGGTTACGCGGATGGAGAACTCGACGGCGATCCGGACCGCTGGCTGACCATGATCCACCCCGACGACCGCGAGACCGTCGCCGAAGCGGACCGCGCCCATCTTGACGGCCAGACGGAGTTTTTCGAGGCCGAGTTCAGGATGCGTCACAAGCACGGCCATTGGGTCTGGATCCTCGACCGCGGCAAGGCCATCGAGCGCGACGGGGACGGGCGTCTGATCAGGGCCATCGGCAGCCTGACCGACATCACCCGGCGCAAGGAAGTCGAAGAGCGCCTGACCGTGTCGGCGGCAATGCTGGCCGACGAGAAGGAGCGGCTCCGGGTGACGCTGCAGTCGATCGGCGATGCCGTTATCTGTACCGATGCGGCGAACCGCGTCACCTTCATGAACCCGGTTGCCGAGAAGCTGACCGGCATTTCCGGCGAGGCGGCTCTCGGCAAGACGCTCGGCCATGTGTATTGGGCGGTCGATGAGGAGACTGGTCACAGGATCGGCGTGACACGACCGGCGATTGGCGCGGAGGCGCCGTCCGACCAGAACAGCCGCGCCGTGTTGATCCGCCGCGACGACACACGCTGCAGCATCCGTCAGGTCGTGTCGCCGATCATGAACGAGCGCAGCGAATTCTGCGGATTGGTCATCGTCTTCCAGGACTTCACCGATGCGCGCGCCCTGCAGCGCCAGCTCGCTCACGCCGCCGCGCATGATGCGCTGACCGGCCTTGCCAATCGCTCGAGCTTCATCCGCACCATGGAAGGACTGGTCGATCAGGCGCGCAAGGACGGCACGACGGCCGGGAGCGGTCATCAGTTCATGTTCATCGACCTCGATCATTTCAAACTGGTCAACGACACCGGCGGTCATGCCGCCGGAGACGCCTTGCTGAAGCGGGTCGCCGAGGCCGTGCGCGACGTGCTTGGGCCCGAGGACATTGTCGCGCGCCTGGGTGGCGACGAATTCGCGGTCATCCTGAAATCGGGTTCGACCGCCGGCGCCAGGATCGCGGCGCGCTCCATCATCGATGCGATAGCCGGCCTCAACTTCACCTGGGACGGTCGGCCGCACGCGATCGGTGCCAGCATCGGGCTGGCAGCGATCTGCGCCAATTGCGGTGAAGTCGATGAGATCATCGCAAGGGCTGACGCCGCCTGCTATGCGGCCAAGGCCGCCGGCCGTGGATGCGTTTTCGTGGCGCCGGATGACAGGATCACCGACGACAGGTCAGAACCGCCCGCGCCGCTTGCCGCGGCATCATAAGCAGCTGTATTAACGCAATACCCAAGGGAAACCGCTCTGCGCTTTTCCCGGGGAAACCGCTTCACACTCTCCCCGGAATTGCGTCAGCGCGTCGGGACAGGGTGCTCGCCGCGATAGTCGTAGAAGCCGCGCCCGGTCTTGCGGCCGAGCCAGCCGGCCTCGACATATTTCACCAGCAGCGGGCAGGGTCGGTATTTCGAATCCGACAGGCCGTCATGCAGCACCTGCATGATCGACAGGCAAGTATCGAGGCCGATGAAGTCGGCCAGCTGCAGCGGTCCCATCGGATGGTTGGCGCCAAGCCGCATGGCGGTGTCGATGGCATCGACAGAGCCGACACCCTCATAAAGCGTGTAGATCGCCTCGTTGATCATCGGCAGCAGGATGCGGTTGACGATGAAGGCCGGGAAATCCTCCGAGACCGTGATCGTCTTGTCGAGCCGCTTCACATAGGTCTTGGCCGCCTCGAAGGTCTGGTCCTCGGTGGCGATGCCGCGCACCAACTCGACCAGCTTCATCAGCGGCACCGGATTCATGAAATGTATGCCGATGAAGCGCTCCGGCCGGTCGGTCTGCGCGGCAAGCCGGGTGATCGAGATCGACGAGGTGTTGGTCGCCAGGATGGCTTCGGGATTGAGCTGCGGACAAAGCTGCGCGTAGATCTTGCGCTTGACCGTCTCGTCCTCGGTCGCGGCCTCGATCACCAGATCGGCGCCGGCGAGATCCGCCATCGCCGGTGCGGACGAAATGCGCGCCATCGCGTCGTTGCGCAGCTTCTCGTCGAGCTTGCCGGAGCCCACCTGACGGGCCATGTTGCCACTGATGGTGGCGATGCCTTTCTCGATGCGGTCGGGTGAGATGTCGTAGATCAGCACCTTGTAGCCTGATAGGGCGGAGACATGGGCGATACCCCCACCCATCTGGCCCGCGCCGATGATGCCGATCGTCTCGATCTTGCTCATTACACCGATCCCGTCCTGAGCCCTTCCGCATGAATTGCGAAAGCGCTCCACCTTTTGTTTTCCGCAATTCCGGACGCAAAACCGCTGCGTACTTTTGCTGGAATTGCTTTTGGCCTTTGTGGCCTGGTTTTTGTGCAGTGCAAACTAAAAGGGCGGGGAGACTTCGTCTACCCCACCCCAGGTATTTAATACGCTTTGTCAGAAAGCGTCAAAGCGCCTTCTGCAACTCCGGCAGAATGACGAAGAGATCACCGACGAGGCCATAGTCGGCAACCTGGAAGATCGGGGCCTCCTCGTCCTTGTTGATGGCGACGATGACCTTCGAATCCTTCATGCCGGCGAGGTGCTGGATGGCGCCGGAGATGCCGACCGCGATGTAGAGATCGGGAGCGACGACCTTGCCGGTCTGGCCGACCTGCCAGTCGTTCGGCGCATAGCCGGCATCGACCGCGGCGCGCGAAGCGCCGACCGCCGCGCCGAGCTTGTCGGCGACCGGCAGGATGACCTCCTGGAACTTTTCCGAGGAGCCGAGAGCACGGCCGCCCGAAATGATGATCTTGGCCGAGGTCAGTTCCGGACGGTCAGTGTCCGACAGCTTGTTCTCGACGAAGGTGGAGAGGCCGGGATTGGCCGCCGCCTTGACGGTCTCGACCGCGGCCGAGCCGCCCTCGGGGGCTGCCTGGAAGGAGGCGGTGCGCACCGTGATGACCTTCTTGGCGTCGGTCGACTGCACGGTCTGGATGGCGTTGCCGGCATAGATCGGCCGCTTGAACGTATCTGGCGAGACCACTTCGATAATCTCGGACACCTGCGCGACATCGAGCAGGGCCGCGACACGCGGCGCGACGTTCTTGCCCGACGACGTCGCCGGCGCGATGATGGTGTCGTAGGCGCCGGCGAGCGACACGACGAGTGCGGCCGTAGGCTCGGCAAGGCGCTCGGCGAGTTCGTCGGCTTCGGCGAGCAGCACCTTGGTCACGCCCTTCAGCTTGGCGGCGGCGTCGGCCGCGCCCTTGGCGCCTTTGCCGGCCACCAGCACATGCACGTCCGAGCCGATCTGCAGGGCCGCCGAAAGCGCCTTGGCGGTCTGGTCGGAAAGCGTTGCGTTGTCGTGTTCTGCGATGAGGAGAATGGTCATTTTATCTGTTCCTTCCGATCTCAGAGCACGCCGGCTTCGTTCTTGAGCTTGTCGACCAGTTCGGCGACGCTCTTGACCTTGACGCCTGCCTTGCGGCCGCTCGGCTCCTCGGTCTTGATGACCTTGAGGCGCGGCTTGACGTCGGCGCCGTAGTCGGCCGGGGTCTTTTCGTCGAGCTGCTTCTTCTTGGCCTTCATGATGTTGGGCAAAGAGGCATAGCGCGGCTGGTTGAGGCGAAGGTCGGCGGTGATGATCGCCGGCATCTTCAGTTCCACCGTCTGCAGGCCGCCGTCGACTTCGCGCGTCACCTTGGCCTTGTCGCCGTCGAGCACGACCTTGGAAGCGAAGGTGCCTTGCGCCCAGCCGAGCAGGGCCGCCAGCATCTGGCCGGTCTGGTTGGAATCGTCGTCGATCGCCTGCTTGCCGAGGATGACGAGGCCGGGCTGCTCGGCGTCGACGACGCCCTTCAGCACCTTGGCTACGCCGAGCGGCTCGGTCTGTTCGTCGGTCTTGACCAGGATGGCGCGGTCGGCGCCCATGGCGAGTGCGGTGCGCAAGGTCTCCTGCGCCTGCTGCGGGCCGATCGACACGACGATGATCTCTTCGGCCTTGCCGGCTTCCTTGAGCCGGATCGCCTCTTCGACCGCGATCTCGTCGAACGGGTTCATCGCCATCTTGACGTTGGCGAGTTCAACCGCCGAACCATCAGCCTTCACGCGAACCTTGACGTTCGCATCCACAACCCGCTTCACGGGCACAAGGATCTTCATTTGCCTGTCACCTCTTCACGCTAGTTGGGCGCGCTATAGCAGCCTGCGCCCCTTCTGAGTTGTCGAAAGCCGACATTCCTGACTGAATTCCGGCCAGACGGAATTCCGGCCGGATGGAAATTCTGGTCTTTGCCCGCCTTGGGCTTGGACGGAGACGTTTCCGTAGTTGCGGCAACCCTTGACGTCAATACGCTGAAAGCGGCTCAAATCGGTTCAGTTTGAGCCAGAGGGGTGTCCTCGACCCCAGCGCGTCGTGGTGGCCGGCGGTTCAGGCGCCGCTGGTTCAGCCGCAACCGGCGGCTGGTCTGATGTGGGAACCACGGTATCCTCGTCCGCGCCGGCAAAAAGCGGCACGCCACGGCTGCGCAGGACAAGTACCAGCACGGCGCCGGCAATGATGCCGCCGATGTGGCAGGCCCAGGAGATCTGGTCCTCGCCACCAGCGGCGAACATGACGATCTGGAACAGTACCCACAGGATAAGCGGGATGAAGGCCGGAATGCGCAAGGGGATGCGGGCAAAGGCCAGCACCCAGACCTTCACCCTGGGATAGAGGATCAGATAGGCGACGACCACGCCGGCGATGGCACCGGAGGCGCCGATCAGCGGCACCTGCGAATCCCAGGCGACGAGCCCCTGGAAGGCGGCGCCGGCGATGGCGCAGAGCAGATAGAAGATCAGGTAACGGATGTGGCCGAGCGCGTCCTCGACATTGTCGCCGAACACCCACAGGAACAGCATGTTGCCACCGAGATGGAAGATATCGGCATGCAGGAAGGAATAGGTGAGGTAGCTCAGGCTTTCCGGAATGATGATAAAGCGCGGGTCGAGCTCGGCCGTGTTGTGAACGACGGATGGGATGAAGCCGAGACCGAGTACGGCAGCATTGGTGAAATTCTCACCGCCGAGTGCCGTGGCGCAATAGACGAGCGCGTTGACCACGATCAGCCCGATCGTCACATATTGCAGCCTGATGTGGCGCAGCCTGTTGGTGTCGTAAAGCGGGATGAACATCGTCCCTGGCCCCCTCCCGCTTTCGGTCCGTTCAGCGGTTCTTGCCGGGAACCCATAGCACGTCGGCATTTCCGTTGTCATTGACCGCCCGGGCGGCGACAAACAGGAAATCCGAGACGCGGTTGATGTATTTCAGCCCGTCGCGGTTGACGTGTTCGCTTGGGTCTTGAGCCAGCGCCACCATCAGCCGTTCGGCCCGCCGCGCCACGGTGCGGGCGAGATGAAGCGCCGCCGCAGCCGGTGTGCCGCCGTTGAGCACGAAGGATTTGAGCGGCTGGAGATCCTTGTTGAGAAGATCGATGTCCTTTTCGACACGATCGGTCTGCCTGGCAACGATGCGCAGCGGCTCATAGCCAAGCGGCTTGCCGTCGTCGGGCACCGCAAGATCGGCGCCGAGGTCGAAGAGATCGTTCTGGATACGGGAAAGCATGGCATCGATCGCCGGATGGCTAGCTACCGTATGGACGCGGGCGATGCCGATACAGGCATTAGCCTCGTCGACCGTGCCGTAGGCGTCCACGCGCAGGTCGGATTTCAGCCGCCGCTCACCGGTGCCGAGACCCGTGGTGCCATCGTCGCCGGTGCGGGTGTAGATCTTGTTGAGCTTGACCACGTCGCCTCCCGTACGGTCGCTATCCTCACTTGCGGGTGAAATACACCGCGAGCAGAATCAGCACCAGCGCCACGGCCTGCAGCATGACGCGTGCCTGCATCAGCTTGTTCGACGTGACGCCGGAACCGCCACGCATCATGTTGATGAGGCCGCGGATCAGCACGATCACCACGGCGGCCATGACCAGAATGGCGAGGATGTTGAAGACGGTTGCCATTGTTGCGTTTCCAGTGTTTTCGCGTTCAGGCGCGTTTGGCCATCAGGCGGTAGAGTATCGATGCCGGCAGAATGCGTTTGAGGGCAGCGCCGATCTTAGCCGGCACCGTTACCACATAGTGCGGGCTCGGGCGCCGCGACAGAAGTGCATGACGCAGAACCTTATGGACCACTTCGGGTCCAGGTTTCAGCGCCGACTGGCTGCCGCCGGCGCGCAGCCGCTCCAGTTGCGCGGCATAGTCGGCGCTGTGCACGGAATTCTCGATGTCGATGTTTTTCAGGAACCAGGGCAGGCCGTTGCTGGCGATCTTCGATTTCACCGGCCCCGGTTCGATCAGCGAAACATGGACGCCGCTGCCTTCCAGTTCCTGGCGCTGACAGAGCATCAGCGCCTCGAGTGCATGTTTGGACGCCGAATAGGCGCCGCGAAAGCGTACCGGCACTAGACCAAGGATCGATGAGCAATGGACGAGGCGGCCATGGCCCTGGCGGCGCATCACCGGCACGAGACGGCTGGTCAAATCATGCCAACCGAAGAAATTGACCTCGAACTGCGCTTTCAGCGCTGCCACCGACAGATCCTCGACTGCGCCGGCCTGGGCGTAGGCGCCGTTGTTGAAGAGCGCGTCGAGCCGGCCGCCGGTGCGGTCGAGCACTGAAGCCGCCAGAGCGGCGATCGAGTCCGGGTCACTGTAGTCGAGATAAAAAGCCTCGATGCCGTCCGTTTCGAGGGCGGCGATGTCTTCCGGCTTGCGCGCTGTGGCGAATACTCGCCAGCCCTCGGCCTTCAGCGCTCGCGCACAATAGGCGCCTATGCCTGAGGACGCACCGGTGATGATGATGGTGCGCGACTCGGTCGCTGGAGAATTCGTGGTTTGACTCAGGGTTGCCATTTGCCGCATTCACTTCCCATATTCGCGGCGTCGAGACAATCGAAGGGAGCGCGCGTCCTTGCTGCGGAATATTGTCGCCCTGCGCCGCGTGCTCTACGACGCGCTTGGTCATTTCAACACCGATGACGGCTGGGCGATGGCCAGCCATCTGGCAATCACCTCGCTGATGGCGCTGTTTCCGTTCCTGATCTTCGCCACGACACTGGGCAGCTTCCTCGGCGCCCAGGCCTTTGCCGACACGGCCGTGCATCTGGTCTTCGACACCTGGCCGGAGCAGATCGCCAAGCCGATTGCGCATGAGGTGCTGAACGTGCTGACCGTCCGGCGCACCGATCTGTTGACCTATGGCGTGCTGCTTGCCGCCTACTTTGCCTCGAACGGCATCGAGGCGCTGCGCACGTCGCTCAACCGCGCCTATCGCGTCACCGAGACGCGCGGCATCATCTATCGCCGCGTGCAGAGCCTGTTCTTCGTGCTGATCGCGACGGCCGGTTTCCTGGCGATCAGCGTGCTGCTGGTGTTCGCGCCCTTGCTGGCGCGACTGGCGGAAGCGCATTTCGAGTGGATAAAGCCCTATACCGGCACGATCACGCTGTGGCGCTACGTCATCGCCTCAGCCGTCATCATCGGTGGGCTGTTTTCGGTGCACTACTGGCTGCCGGCCGGCAAGCGCCGCTTCGTCTCGCTGGTGCCGGGCATCGTCTTCACACTGGCCGCATGGCTTATCGGCTCGACGATGTTTGCCACCTATCTCGACCATTTCTCGTCCTATGTGACGACCTATGCCGGTCTGGCCTCGATCATGATCGCGGTGGTGTTCCTCTACATCGTGTCGGCGATCTTCATCCTTGGCGGCGAGCTCAACGCCGCGATCAGCCGCTATCTGGAGGCGCGTGCCCGGGTGGGATGAGTGGCCTGCCGCGCCGTTGCCAGGCCGACGCCGAACGTCGTGATGGCCATGCCGACAATCTGCAGCGCATTGAGCTGCTCGTTGAAGAGGGCCCAGGCGATGATCGCCGTCACCGCCGGCACGAGGTAGAACAGCGAGGCGACTTTCGACATCTCGCCGTCGCGGATCATCACCATCAGCAGGAAGATGGCGCCGAGCGACAGCACCAGCACCAGCCAGGCCATGGCGAAGATCAGTTCGCCGTTGATGACGACCGTGTGCGTCTCGAAGGCAAGCGCGGCGAGGATCATCAGCGAGGCGCCGCCGACATATTGCCACATGGTGGCCGCCACGAGGTCGCCGCCGGACGCAAAGCGCTTCTGCCAGATGGTGCCGGCACTCATGCCGAGCACCGAGACCAGCGAGGCGGTCAGCGTCGCCGTGGTCACGCCGCCGCCGAGCGCGCCGAGCTTCGGCCACAGCACGATGACGATGCCGATCAGGCCGATGCCAAGGCCAAGCCAGTGGCGCGGCAGGATGGCCTCGCCGAGAAACTTGCCGGCAAGCACCGCCGTGATCAGCGGCTGCAGGCCGACGATCAGGGCCGAAAACCCGGCCGGCATGCCCCGGTGGATGGCCCAGAAGACGGCGCCGAGATAGACGCCGTGCATCAGGATGCCGGCGCCGGTAGCGTGAAGCGCTTCCTTGCGGGTGGCTCGTTTCGACCCCAGAATCGGCATCAGGACAGCCAGCAGGATGGCGGCGATGACGAAACGCGCGGCGAGGAAGGTGAACGGCTCCGCCCATGGCATGGCGTAGCGCGCGCCGATGAAGCCGGTCGCCCACAGGACGACGAAAGTGGCGGGGATGAACCGCTTGATGCTGTGCATTTTCCGGAGATCGCCGCGTTGGTGAGAAATGATCGTGGCGATGCTCTAGTCCGGTTCAACCCGTCGTGCAAAACGAAACCGTTGATCCATGCATCACCGGAATTCAATTGGTGGCGAATTCGTCACGCGTTCCCAGAGTTCCCCCGGGTCAGAGCCCGACCATCCGCCTGATGTTGTCAGGTGACGCACCAGCGCCGCGCAGCTTGGCAAGGCCGGTGTCGCCAAGGCTCTTCGACAGTTTTCGCCCGTCCGGCCCGAGGATGAGCCGATGGTGGAAATAGGCCGGCTGCGGCAGCCCGAGCAGTTGCTGCAGCAGGCGCTGCACGCCGGTTGCGGAAAACAGATCCTGTCCGCGCACGACATGGCTGATAGCTTGCAGCGCATCGTCCATGACGACGGCGAGGTGGTAGCTGGTCGGGATGTCGCGGCGTGCCACGATCACGTCGCCCCAGTCCTGCGGTCGAGCTTCGACCGAGCGCGTCGTGAATAGCGTTTCATCCGTGAATTCAGCCCATGCGAGGTCCTTGCCGACGCGCGCAACAGCGGCATCGACATCCAGCCGCCAGGCGAAGGGCGCATTTTCGGCGATGCGCCGTTTGCGTTCTTTCACCGGCAGCGCCTTGTCGGCCGGGGGATAGAGCGGCACGCCGTCGGGATCGCGCGGCCAGTCGCGTCCGCGCTTTTCGCTGTCGGCGATGAAAGCCCTGATGTCGCCACGGCTCATGAAGGCGGGATAGACCAGCTCCTCGCGAATCAGCCGGTCAAGCACCGCATGATACTCGGCGAAATGCTCAGACTGGCGGCGCACCGGCTCTTCCCAGCCAAGCCCCAGCCATTTCAGATCGGCTAGCACGCCCGCCTCGAATTGCGGTGTACAGCGGGTCGTGTCGATATCCTCGATGCGCAGCAACAGGCGGCCGCCCGAGGCGCTTGCCAGCTTCTGATTGAGCAGCGCCGAATAGGCATGGCCGAGATGCAATTCGCCGTTGGGGCTGGGCGCGAAGCGGAATGTCAGGAGCGTCATGTCTCGATCGGCAATCGGGTTGTGCTGTGGTTTTGGTGGTTGCTACTTTGCGGCACATACGTGGACAAGGATACAATGCAACGCATCGCGACACTGGACGACATCGCGCGCGGGCTGGATGCGCTTTGCATCATCGACCCACGCCTGGAAAAGGTGCGCGGCATGGCCGGCGAGGTGCCGCTCAGGCTCTCCGAGCCCGGCTTCAGGAGCCTGGCCTCGATCATTGTCTCGCAGCAGGTCTCGCGGGCGAGCGCCGACGCGATCTTCGGTCGGCTGACCAGGCTCGTCGATCCGCTGACGCCGCAGGCGATCCTGGCCGCCGGCGAAGACATGTTTCGCGAGGCCGGCCTGTCGCGGCCCAAGCAGCGCGGCCTGATCGCAATTGCCCGGGCCGTGGCCGATGGCCTCGACCTTAATCACCTTTGTTCGCTTGAGGCTAAGGAGGCGATCACGAGGATGACGGCCGTGTCCGGCATCGGTCCGTGGACGGCGGAAGTGTACCTTCTGTTTGCCGCCGGGCATCCCGACATTTTTCCCGCGCGTGACGTTGCGTTGCAGAGCGCGGTCGGCCATGCGCTCGGCATCGACCCGCGTCCGCCGGAGAAAACACTGATCGCATTGGCCGAATCATGGAGCCCGTGG
The DNA here is from genome assembly GCF_056403815.1 of Mesorhizobium sp. P2_E9. Classification (NCBI taxonomy): domain Bacteria; kingdom Pseudomonadati; phylum Pseudomonadota; class Alphaproteobacteria; order Hyphomicrobiales; family Phyllobacteriaceae; genus Mesorhizobium; species Mesorhizobium sp. P2_E9. Next base: position 100,735 of record NZ_JBFUET010000005.1, on the reverse strand, counting down.
CGAGGTGTCGCATCGCGGCTTTTCTGGTCCTATTATCGCGAAACCAGGGGCAGGGACGCAGCACCCCCGGCCTGAATCCGCAAAAAAGCATAAAAATCATGCTTTTTTGGCACTTCGGGCGAACGACAATCCGCTTCACATCCCTGTCATGTCGGGCTTACAGTATCCGCGCCGTTCGGGTCTAGAACCAAGGAGGTAAACACGTGACGGTTGCCGTATCTCCGGATGGGCTTCCAGCACTGGTGCTGAATGCGGATTACCGTCCGCTCAGCTATTACCCCTTGTCGCTCTGGTCCTGGCAGGACGCCATCAAGGCGGTGTTCCTCGACCGGGTGAACATCGTCGCCGAATACGAGCATGCGGTGTCCTCGCCGACCTTCTCGATGAAGCTGCCGAGCGTGGTCAGCCTGAAGGCCTATGTGAAGCCGTCCAGGCATCCGGCCTTCACCCGCTTCAACGTCTTCCTGCGCGACCGCTTCCAGTGCCAGTATTGCGGCACGCCTGACGACCTGACCTTCGACCACGTCATCCCCCGCCATCGTGGCGGCGCCACGACATGGGAAAATGTCGTCGCCGCCTGTTCGCCCTGCAATCTCAGGAAGGGCGGCATGATGCCGGCACATGCCAAGATGTTTCCGCTGCAGAAGCCGTACCAGCCGACGGTGCATGATCTGCACAACAACGGCCGTCTGTTCCCGCCGAACCATCTGCATGAAAGCTGGATGGATTATCTCTACTGGGATGTCGAGCTGGAGCCATAGGGTCGGCATCGCACGTTGGAGCCGATTGGCCGACGCATGTATAAGATTACGATCGAGTGCCTTGACGTTGCGCCAGCGCTAGGTCCGCAAGCCGCCATCGACATAGAGGACGAGTTTCGCGTCCATCGGATTTGGCAAGGACAGCCTAGCTGCACCTATGCCGATGGGAAACTTCTGCTTGTCGCAAGAAATGACTTTGACGCCGACGGAAAAGCGCTGCTCGACGAATTCTGGGACTGTCTCGCCGCGTATCTCGGAGAGCACGGGGCAATGCACATCCTTAGCGTCGAGCAGGTCTAAGGCAGCCGAAACCGGTTAGCTCAGTCGCGGGCCAATGCACCCCGGAAGGCGACAGCGGCCAGGACAAGGCTGGCGATGGCGTTCCAGCCGGCCAGCGACAGTCCCAGGATGCGCAGCGCGGCCTTGTCGCAGGAGGGCGGCACGAATTTGTCGAGCGCGTCGAGCACGCCCTTGCCGCCAGTGTCGACCGGTCCGGCGCCCGCCGTGCAATCGGTCGGGCCGGCCCACCACTGCCACTCGACACCGGAGTGGTAGACGCCGAGATAGAGGCCGTAGAGCATCAGCAGGCCGCCGACAGCCAGCAGGCCGCGCGTCAGCCAAGCGGGCGCGCGCAGCATCGATGCAATCACCGCCAGCACCATCAGCGGCGCGCCGATATAGTAGGGGGTGCGCTGCTCCAGGCAGAGGTGGCAGGGGATATAGCCGCCAATGTACTGGAAGCAGAGCGCCGAGCCGACGGTCGCGGCCATGGCGACGGCGAGAAACAGGGCGGTCCGCGTCCGCTGGCGTCCGGTATCAGCATTCATGGTCGCTGTCATGAGGTCTTTCGTCCGTTGTGTTCGCCGCCCGCTTGGCTTCTTGTCCATGTCGTTGTCCCAAAACCGCAGGGCACTTTTGGGCGACAAGGATCAGAACGCGTATTTGATCAGGATATAGAGCAAAATCAGGGCAGCCGCGCCGGCGCCGACAATCAATCCCAGGCGCTTCTCGATAAACTCCTTGATCGACTCACCATAGCGGCGCAGCAGCCAGGCCAGCAGCAGGAAACGCGCGCCTCGCGCCAAGATGGCCGAGACGATGAAGACAACAAGATTGATGTGAAGCGCCCCGGCCAGGATAGTGACCACCTTGATCGGCGGCAGGTGCGCAACGCCGGACGTGACGAGCAGCACCAGCATGAGCCCGGTGCCGGACGACTGCCATTGCTCGAACGCGGCAAGGCCACCGAAATGCTCCAGGATCGGCCGGGCTATCGTGTCGTAGGCATAGTAGCCGATCAGCCAGCCGGCAATGCCGCCCAGCACGGACGCAACAGTGGCGGTCAGCGCGTAGCGATAGGCGCGTTCGGGCCGCGCCAACGCCATTGGCAGGAACAGTACGTCCGCCGGAATGAAGAACACCGAGCTCTCGACAAAAGCGATGAAGGCCAGCCACCATTCGGCGGATTTGCGCGCCGCCAGCGACAGGGTCCAGTCGTACAGTCCGCGAAGCATCGGCTCTCCTAATGCGTGTCGCCCAAAGTGCGCAGATGCCCGAGGGCAAAGGCAGGGATGAAAACAAGGGCCCAAGCTTGCGCGTCGGTCCCTTCAGACGCGCCACGCTTCATGCGCCGCCTGTCTAGAAAGATTTTCCGCGCTGCACAATGGCAGCACCGCCACGAAATCGAAAGGCGAAGATTGGTCGCATCCGGTTGATCGCGCGAATTGGCCAGTTGACGAACAGGCCTCCGACCGTATAGTCCGCGCCCATCCAGGCCGCCCGGCCTGAGCCCCTATGGCGGAATTGGTAGACGCGCTCGACTCAAAATCAGGATGCGTCTACCTTCAGCACGCAGGGCAATAAGATTAGAGTTCAATAGGTTAGGAGCTGAGGGCCGCTTAATTCTCAAACTGGCCCCTTCTGCTTAGGTGCAGCATGAGAGTGTTGAGAGGTCAACGAGTTAGTGCTTTGCGGGTGTGGTGAAACTGGTAGACGCGCTGGATTCAAAATCCAGTTCCGAAAGGAGTGTCGGTTCGAGCCCGACCACCCGCACCAACTATCGGCGGACGAACTTTGAGAATGGCGATCATTTCACTGTCGCACCAGAGTTCGGATCGTGTCTGCAGCCCCACAGGATACTCCGCAATGTCCGTGATGGATGGGGAAAACTATTTAATAAAATCAAATAGTTATAGAAGTCCGTGTGCAAAATCTGCACACGAAAGTTCTGCTTCCCTTCTATTTTCGTTCTTGCGACGGCGTAGCCGAGCTGGCGCTCCACGTGCCTCATTGCATGCGATATGCGCTTGCCGCACGATGATTTACGCTAGCGTATCCAATGTTCGGCCCCGGCCAGTTCAATACAGATCAACAACTAGGCTCCAACAGGCTCTTGGGCGTCGGGAGGAAACCGGCGCCCTGCGGCGTTCGCGGTTTCAATTCGAAGTGGCTCCCCGGGGTCGGCGAAGCGGCAAATTACGAATTCGCTAGCAACTACGCCGAGACGCGCCACAGCCGCATCAAATGCGAAAACGTCATCGTGACCGCGCAGCACTACGCTTTGCAGGTGGGCGGCTGCCAGCCCTCCGCGCCGTTGCTTTGGCGCAAAAGGGCGGCGAGGTGCGGACTCGCGATCTCAACGGCATCGGCATCCTGCGGTGCTATCCTTCTCGGATGTGCGAGGAGGGGCTGCTCGTGAAAGTCGGTTACGGGCGCCACATGATTGATGGCGCGCCGCCTCCGGGTGGCCACGCAAACTGCTGGCCGGCAAATCGATACGCTGCACCTTGGCGAGATGCAGGCCCGCGATCCAGGGATCGGCTTCTACGGTCTTGATCCTCTCGGCGCTCCTAACACACGGCGTGGCGCCCTTGAAGAAGCGGCGCACATTGCCTCCGCTATATTGACAGCGGCGACGCGCTTGATTTGCGAATTTTCGCACGCCAATTTCTCTCTGTGACAACGGCTCATTCTCCTAACAACAAGAATCTTGATGTCAGAGGATTCCGAGTACGCATTGGAGCCGCTTCGCGAAGGGGCGGAGTTCACGATCGCTCACCGGCTGATGACCCCCGCTGGAGAGCTTCAATGGCGTAAAGTGACGCGACATGTTACCTGTTCTCATCGGCCCAAGGGGGGCTCGACCGGCGATCGCCGCGTTGGCGAGGGAGATCATACCCAACGGACCGATTCTAACGATTTCAAAGTGGAGGGCGTTGCCGGCCAGTAACGCACTCAAGGGTTTCGACACAATTTGCCTGACAATTGCGACTAGACCGGGGGCGGTCATCCTGCGCCTCGCTCCATAGCGCCATTCGCTTCATCAATCTCGCCCGCCATCAGCCTCATCAGTTGGGTTTCGGTCAGGCTCGACCTCTTGAATGTTCCGAGTTGCCGCCCGAGAAACAGCACTACGAACGTATCTCCGATCGAGTAGGCATGCTGGACGTTGTGCGTGACCAGGATCACGCCGATTCCTGTCTCTTTCGCCCGCTTTACATGGCCAAGCACGATTTCGGCCTGCTTCACGCCAAGGGCCGAAGTAGGTTCATCGAGAATGAGAATACGAGCGCCGAAATGCACGGCTCGCGCGATCGCGACGCATTGACGTTGGCCGCCGGAGAGCGTGTTGATCGGCCTACGCACTGCGGCGGAGCTAACGCCTAGATCACGCAGCGCGGCCTCGGTTGTCGTGATCGCGCTGCGGGAATCAAATCGTCGGAACGGTCCCCAGCCAATCCTTGGCTCTCGCCCGAGAAAGAAATTGCGATACACGGGCATGATCGGCACCACGGCGAGGTCCTGGAAGACCGTTGCGATGCCTCTGTCTAGGGCATCCTTGGGCGAACCTAGACGCACCTCGATCCCGGACACGCGCAAGATCCCCTTGTCGGGCTTCTCCACGCCACTCAGGATTTGGATCAGCGTGGATTTGCCGGCTCCGTTGTCACCGAGCAGGCAGACCACCTCGCCAGGTCGGACGGAGAGACTCACGTCCTCCAACGCCGATACATTCTGGTAGAATTTGGAGACGCAGACGGCCTCTAGGTAAGGTTCATTGTTTATGAGCCGCCCCCTACGGTTTCATCGCCTTCAATCGCGTGTAGTTATTGATAAGCACCGCTGTCAGAAGCATGAGACCAAGAAATGTCATGAACCAGACGTCGGGCAGCGGAGTGAAGAAGAAGCCTTGGTCGACCATGCCGAAGAGAAGCGCCCCGAAGAGGGATCCGATCGGCGACCCATAGCCGCCGGTCAGGAGCGCACCACCAATGACGGCCGCCGTGACCACCTCGAATTCGCGTCCCACCGCTGCGTTGGCATCGCTCTGGTTTATGGCAAAGATGTCGAGCGCTGCGACCAACGTCGTCGAAACCGCAACTGACATATAAAGTAAGATTTTTACCTTTTTGACGGGAATCCCCAACCGCACAGCGGCCCGCTGGTCTCCGCCCGTCGCGTAGATCCAATTGCCGAAGGCGGTCTTTTCCAGAACCCATGCCGCTAGCATCGTTATAAGGATCCACCAGACTAGGGAAATCGAGAAGGGGCCGATTGAGGATGCAAACAAAACCGCCAACGGATCCCCGACCGTGACATCTCGTACGCCATCCACGGTGCTGGTGCCGATTAACATCCGTAGCCCGCCTTGCGCAGCGCCGCGCAGAATGAACAGCATTGCGAGGGTTATGATAAAAGAGGGCAATTTGGTCTTCACGACGAGGAAGCCGTTTGTCGTTCCAACGACTATTGCGGCGACGAGGGCGACAGCTAGGGCTGCCGGAAGTGGCCAACCGCTGTGAACCAAAAGATAGCCTAGAATCGACTCGCTCGCCGCCACCATCGACCCAACAGAAAGGTCGAACTCACCCGCAACCATTAGTAGCGTGACTGGCGCGGCGATAATGCCGATCTCCGCCCCCACTTCCAGATAATTGCGTGTCATCGGCAGGGTGAGGAACCCTGCCTCGCCTGTGAAAATAGCGAAGAAGACAAAGACGATGATCGTCCCGGCGACGGCGGTCAATTCCGGGCGCGCAAACACGGAAATGATGTGCCTGGCACTCATGTTACCCTTTGGGCCGCTTTGAGATGCAATGACATGCAGCGTCTCCAACCCCGATTCTGGATACTGCCCTAGCGAGTGGAGACCTCAAGTCTGTTGACGTTGTTCGGGGTGATGACGACAGGCCCGGTAACGAGCACCGGCTCGGCTGGTCGGATGGCTTGGCGAATGTACAATGCGAGCATTACCACCGGATAGTAGCCTTGAGCATATTGTTGGGCATCAAGGGCGAAATCAAGTTCGTGCGCTTTGAGGGAGAGCATGGCGCCTGCTGTCAGATCGATCGTGCCCCAGTGCATCCCTTTGCCGCGGTCACCCAAGTCGGCGCGGACCTGGGTCATTGCCGCGATGCAACAGCCACCGATGGAGAATACCGCGTCTATCGAGGAGTCCTTTTGCAGTTGCGACTCCGTAATCGTCTTGATCCGGTTTGAATTGTTGAAATCAGTCAGGGGAATCTCCGCCAACGCTGACGTTCCCGTAAATGCCTCCTTGAACCCGTTTGTACGCGCATCAAGGAAGGGCAATGCGCCGATAGGGGCGGTGATGATCAGCGCGTGTTTCGAGCCGAGAGCATTGAATTGGGCAGCGCCTACCGCGCCCTGCTTGCCAGGGTCATCGCCAACGAACGCGAGGGCGCCGACATTGGCAACCTGATCACCGCCTTGATTGACGATAATCACAGGAATTTCGGCGTCCGACGCCTTCTTGATCGTCGCGTTTAGCGCTGCGGGCGTTGGATCGGACACGATAACACCGTCTGGTTTGGCGGCGATCGCGGCTTCGAGATTTCGGCGCTCCTGGTTGGGATCGTTCAGATTATTTTCGATGCCGCGATATTGCACCTTCACGCCCAGGTCGGTGCCTGCTTGCTCTAGACCTTTGATAACGCTCGCCCAATATGTATCTGACGCAGGCGAATGGGTGACCATTATGAAAGTCGGCTTGGCGAAGGCGGCACCTTCGAAGCCGAAAACGAGCGCGAGTAAGATGGTTACAAACGCGAGTTTCTTGATCATCATCTTTCCCTCTGCTGGATCCGTTGCCCTGTTTTTGAGCACCAACTCCGCTCCTCGCTGCGGACCCGGGCATTTTCCGCCTACAGTAATAGTTGGACCAAACCCCATTTTTTAGCAACTGAGACGGGCATGGTTCGGCTGCTGTCAACGATCTCAGAATGGGGACCCTTATCCAAGATCACGATGCTCAAAAATCCGGATCAGCGCGAGCCGCTCGCGCGCCGGCTTCGCCACATTGGTCGCCAGAAGTCGCTCAAGCTCCCTCGCCATGCACCCACCGTGACAGCGGCTGGTGCTTACGTTGCCCTGAACCAGCGAGAGCCGACGTGTCTTTGCGATCGGTTCCAAAACCAACATCCAAACCGAATGCCTCCGATGGAAATCGCAGCTCGCGTCCAGATCTAAAAGGCAACTTTAGATTGTATGCCGCCCGGACGAGAAACACCTCCTCGTGCCATTTAATGCGGGAATATACGCGCGAGGTTAGTCATCTGATTGTGAAGTTAATGTCGGTCCGCGTTTCTCGTTTCAGAATTGACCCGTCGTTTGGACAGGGCTACGTTTTTTCATCTGAACTCCGGTTGGCCGTGCGCGAATACCGGCACCGCACGGAGCGGCGCCAGTCAGTACAGTTCCTTTGTGAAACGGCCCTGCAAGATCCAATTTGCAAAAACCGTGGAGCGTGATGGATGGGTCCGCAGATCTCGCTTGGCGCGCGCGAAGGCGTTCGCCAAGTTCTATGGGAGGAGGGAGAGCGCGCGCTCTATCGAGGACTACTGACTTACAACAATGAGCCGCCACGCAATGTGCTTGCGCTACGTTTGACCGGGGCGCTCCCACGGCCAGCGAGCGTCGCTCAGCTCGCGCATGAATTCGAACTCAGAGACCATCTCGAGAGTGCGTGGGCGGCCCGGCCGCTAGAACTCGTTCGCGACCGCGATCGAACAATGCTGATTTTAGAGGACCCCGGTGGCGAAACGCTCGACCGGCAAATCGGCGAACCGATGTCCATACCTCAATTCCTTCAGTTGGCTATAAGCACTGCCGCGGCTCTGAGCCAAGCCCATCACCGGGGGGTCGTCCACAAGGATCTGAAGCCGACCCACATTCTGGTGGATGGGACAAGCGGACGAGTGCGTCTGACTGGATTTGGCCACGCTTCCCGACTGCCGCGCGAGCGTCAAGCACTAGGTCCACCAGAGGTCATCGCGGGGACGCTCGCGTATATGGCGCCCGAGCAGACCGGTCGAATGAACCGTTCGATCGACTCGCGTAGTGATCTTTATGCGCTCGGAGTGGTCTTCTACCAAATGCTGACGGGCGTGTTGCCATTCACCACATCCGACCCCATGGAATTAATTCATTGCCACATTGCGCGGACCCCGGCGCCGCCAAGCGAACGAGTAGCGAATATCCCGGGCCCGATCTCCGACATAGTCATAAAGCTGCTCGCCAAGACAGCCGACGAGCGCTACCAGACCGCGACTGGCGTTGAGCATGATCTCCGACGCTGCCTGATGCAGTGGCAAGCGGAGGGACGGATCGCCCCGTTTTCCCCAGGCAACCTCGACACGCCTGATCGACTATTGGTGCCAGAGAAGCTTTACGGCAGAGAGCGCGAAATCGCGTCCTTGCTGAGCGCCTATAGTCGTGTCGCGACGGCTGGCACGCCCGAGTTGATGATGATCTGCGGTTATTCCGGGATCGGAAAATCCTCGGTCGTGAACGAGATGCATAAGGCCCTCGTGCCGTCTCGCGGCCTTTTTGCCTCGGGCAAATTCGAACAGGAAAAGCGCGATATTCCGTACGCAACTGTCGCACAGGCCTTCCAACGATTGATCCGCAGCCTCCTAAGCAAGAGCGACGCCGAACTGGAAGGCTGGCGCAGGGCGTTGCGCGAGGCCATAGGGGCACAGGGCCAGCTTCTAGTCGAGCTCATGCCAGAACTGAAGCTGATTGTTGGCGAGCAACTCCCCGCTCCAGATATTCCTCTGCGGCAGGCCCAGCAGGCATTCCAGATCGCCCTTCGACGCTTCGTCGGCGTATTCGCCATGGCAGAACATCCACTGATACTCTTCCTCGATGACCTGCAATGGGTCGATGCGGCGTCGCTCGACCTCCTCGAAGATCTGTTGACCCGCTCCGAGCTGCGCCACCTGCTGGTTATCGGCGCGTATCGAGACAACGAAATCGACTCGACCCATCCGCTCGTGCGCAAGTTGGAGACCATTCGAGACGCGGGCTTAAAAGTCGAAGAGATCAGGCTGACTTCCCTCAGCCGAAAACATCTTGAAGTGTTTGTCGCGGATGCGTTGCGTTGCGTACGGACGCGCGCCGTCCCTCTAGCTCGGATCCTTCATGAAAAGACCGCTGGTAATCCCTTCTTCGTAATGCAGTTCCTATCCGCCCTTGCCGACGAAGGCTTGGTCGCATTCGATCCAACCGTAGGCAGGTGGTCCTGGGATCCCGACCGCATTCGCAGCAAGGAATACACTGAAAACGTGGTCGAACTGATGGTCGGCAAGCTGGGGCAGTTGTCAACAGATACGCAAGCTGCACTGCAGCAACTCGCTTGTCTTGGGACTAGCGCTACCACCGCGATGCTTTCGACGGTGCTCGCAATCTCGGAGAACCGCGTCCACACGGCCCTCTGGGAGGCTGCGAGACGCGACTTCATCGAGAGGAGCGACGACTCATATAGATTTATTCACGACCGGGTGCAGGAAGCTGCCTATTCGCTGATTCCGCAGGAACGACGGGCTGAGACGCACCTTCGGATCGGTCGACTGCTAGTCTTGCACACGCCGTCTAAGCTGCGAGAGGAGATGATCTTCGACATCGTCAATCACCTCAACCGCGGCAGAGCACTGATCTTCTCAGAAGAAGAGCGGGAACAACTGGCCGAGTTCAATCTGATCGCAGGCAAGCGGGCGATGACGTCGACGGCCTTTCTTCCAGCACTCACGTATTTCACGGCTGGCGCATCACTTTTGGCAACCGACGCTTGGGTAAGTCGCCATGAACTCGCCTTTGCCCTTGAGTTCTATCGGGCTCAGTGCGATTTCCTTATCGGTGAGAGAGGAGCTGCCGACGACCGCTTGAATATGCTCTCTTCCCGAGCAGCAAATACTCTGGAGCGGGCGACTGTCGCGTGCCTGCGCATTGATTTGTACACGATCCTCGATCAATGCGACGATGCCGTTAGCATCTGTATCGGATACCTGCGTCACTTGGGAGTGAACTGGTCTCCGCATCCGACACGAGCCCAGGTGAAGCGCGAGTACGACAAGATCTGGAGGAAAATCGGCGATCGGACGATAGAGGAACTCGTCGATCTGCCCTTGATGAGCGACGCCGTGTCTCTCGCCACGCTGGACGTGCTCACGAGGATCTTTCCGTCGGCGCTTTTCACTGATGCGAATCTTCTTTCGCTAGTTATCTGCCGCGCGATTAATCTGAGTCTGGAGCGCGGCCACGGCGACGGCTCATGTGTCGCTTACGTCTTTTTCGCCAAAATAGCGGGGCCGCAGTTCAACGACTACAAAGCAGGATTTCGATTCGGTCACCTCGGTTATGAATTGGTAGACAAACGTGGCCTTGAGCGATTTCGCGCTCGGACCTATCTTTGGTTTGCGCAATTTTCATTAACGTGGACCAAACATGTGCGCGTCAGTAGAGCTCTTATTTGGCGAGCATTCGAAACGGCGACAAAAGTCGGCGATCTGGCCTTTACTGTGTATAGCTTCGACAACCTCAACACGAATTTCTTAGCGGCAGGCGATCCACTTGAAGAGACCCAGCGCCAAGCTGAGCAAGGCCTAGAGCTCGCCAAGCGCGCGCGATACGACCACATAATCGATATCATGAAGACGCAGCTCGGTGTTATCCGAAGTTTGCGGGGACTGACGTACAAGTTTGGCTGTTTCGATGACGAGCAGGTGAACGAGATTGAGTTAGAACAGCGCTTCGCGGCCAATCCGGCAACGAAGCAACCCGAATGTTGGTACTGGATTCGAAAACTTCAGGCGCGCTTTTTTGCCGGAGAATATTCCTCAGCATCAATCGCTGCAGCAAGGGCGCGTGAATTACTTTGGACATCCGCCGCTATGTTTGAAACAGCAGAATATCATTTCTATGCTGCGCTTTCCCTTGCGGCCTTCCGCGATCCCGTCCTTGCAAAATCTGCCGATCCCTCGTCCCAGTCTTCCGCATTGTCCACCGGGGCCTCAGCAAAAGCAGCTGCCCTAGACAAAGAGAGTTTGGAGACCTTGGCGGCGCATCAGAGACAGCTCGAGGTATGGGCGGAGAATTGTCCGGAGAATTTCGAAAACCGGGCGGCGCTGGTCGGTGCCGAGCTTGCCCGGCTGGAAGGCCGCGATCTCGAGGCAGAGCGCTTGTACCAACAGGCTATTCTCTCCGCCCGTGCCAACGGCTTTGTCCACAATGAAGCGCTCGCGTATGAAACAGCCGCGCGCTTCTACGCCGCCCGCGGCTTTGAGGACTTCTCCGAAATGTATCTTGCAAGAGCCCGCGACGGCTATTTGCACTGGGGCGCATTGGGCAAGGTGAGGCAGCTGGAGGCGTACTATCCCACATTGGCTACCGCCGCTCCACATCTCGGGACGAGAGAGGCGACGACGTCGGCACAGCTGGACGTCGAGACCGTGGTCAAAGCATCTCAGGCGCTTTCTGGTGAGATGGCCCTTCCCAAGTTGATCGAGCGGCTCATGCGAATCGCGGTGGAGCATGCCGGGGCCGAGCGGGGGTTGTTGATCCTGAGCCGGGATACTGAGCTGCGGATCGAAGCGGAGGCTACGACCACCGTGAACGAGATCGCGGTTGCACCTCGGCACGCAGCCATCACGCCGTCCGATCTGCCTCAAGCCGTGCTGCGTTACGCGATCCGGACCCAGGAGCGCGTGCTCTTGGAAGATGCCTCGTCCGATGACGTGTATTCGCAGGACGAATATGTGCGGCTCAAGCACTCAAGATCGGTCTTGTGCCTGCCAATCGTCAAGCAAGCGAAGCTTGTCGGCGCACTATATTTGGAGAACAACCTCACTCCGGGCGCCTTCACGACGGACCGGGTTACCGTTCTGGAGCTCCTGGCTTCACAAGCCGCGATTTCACTGGAAAATGCGGCGCTCTACACCGATCTGCAACGCAGCGAAGCTGTCCTAGCTCTGGGGCAAGGAATAAGTCACACCGGCAACTTCGGTTGGAGCGTTGCAGGCGGGGAGTTTTACTGGTCCGCGGAACTCTACAACATCCTTGAATACGATCGAGGTGTCCAAGCCTCCATGGATCTCGCACTACAACGAATTCATCCAGGCGACGGGGATCGTGTTCGGCGGCTTCTTGACAATGCGATCAGGGAAAAGAAGGATTTCGATAGTGAACATCGATTGTTGATGCCGGACGGCAGAGTGAAGCATGTGCACACCTCTGGCCGAGCAGTCGATGCCGGCAACCTCGACTTTGTGGGCGCCGTTCGTGACGTTACAGAACGCGTGCGGGCCGAAGAGACGTTGCGCCGCGCGCAGGGCGATCTCGCCCATGTGGCACGTGTGGCGACCCTCAACGCGATGACCGCCTCTATCGGGCACGAGGTGAGCCAACCTTTGTCTGGTATCCTGACCAACGCCAGCACCTGCGTGCGGATGCTGACCGCCGATCCCCCCAATCTGGCCGGCGCCACCGAAACGGCGCGGCGGATGATCCGAGACGCCAATCGCGCCTCTGAGGTGATCAAGCGCTTGCGCACGATGTTCTCCAAGAGCCCCCAGTCCACCGAGCTGGTCGATGTCAATGACGCCGCGCGGGAAGTGCTCGCCCTGTCGGCGGGCGAGTTGCAAAGCAGCCGTGTACTTTTGCAGACGGATTTCGCGGACAGCCTCCCTCTCGTCAGCGCCGATCGTATCCAGCTGCAGCAAGTCATCCTGAACCTCTTGCTGAACGCAGCCGATGCCATGGCCGAGATCGAGGATCGGCCAAGAATGCTCGTGGTCAAGACGGACCTCGACCACGACGGCAGCGTCAACCTGGCGATTCGGGACTCAGGCACAGGCGTAGATCCGGACGCCGTCGAAAAACTGTTCGCACCCTTCTACACGACCAAGGCAAACGGAATGGGCATTGGCCTGTCGATTTGCCGTTCGATCATCGAAAACTACGGAGGCCGTCTATGGGCGACGGTCAACGACGGAGCGGGCGCGACGTTCAGCTTTTGCATTCCAGCCGCTTCCAATAACCGCGCAGCCCCAATCAATGCGGCATGGTCCGACGTCGGTCCGGGAGCGCCAGAATAGGTTTGTCACCAGAAGGCGGACGCGACGCTATTCAGTGTTGGAAATGCTGCAGCGTAGGTTGCTCAATCTTCGATCTCGCTGGTTCGGGCGCTTGCGGCGCGTCATCATTTTGCGTTCGCCGCATCCTCGATCAGCGCGGCCACCTCATGGGGATGGGAAACCATCACCAAATGGGAAGCCCCTGGAACGACCACGGTCTTCCGCGCATGGGCGCGGTCAGCCATGAAGGCCATCGCAGCGGGCGGAATGTTGCGGTCCGCTGCGCCGTAAATCGACCAGGACGGAATGGTTTTCCAGGCCGCCCGAACCGCTCGGTCAGCCAGGGCGGCCTGATTCACCGGGCGCTGGGCCGCAGCCATCAGCCGCGCGTCGGCCTCAGGGACATCAGCGGCGAACTGGGCCGGAAATTTGTCCTGCTGGATGTATAGGTCCTGCTCGCCGTTTGGCAGATTGACTGGGGGCGCGAGGGCAGGCCCGAGCGTACTTCCCGGAAATTTGCCAGTCAGTTCGAGACTGCTCTCACCAAGGTCGGGCTCGAAGGCAGCAACATAGACGAGCGCCTTCACATTAGATACCTGGTCCGCCATGGCGGAGATCACCGCCCCAGCGTAAGAGTGGCCGACGAGAACGACCGGCCCCTTTACTGAACCAACGACGCTTGCGACATGGGCCGCGTCACCACCGACGCTTCGCAAAGGATTGGCCGCCGCGATCACTGCGAACCCGTCCCGGGTCAGATCCGCGATCACGCCGCTCCAGCTGGCGGACTCCGCAAAGGCGCCGTGGACCAAGACGATGGTGGGCTTCGGGTCGCTGGCGAGGGCGGCAGTGGCGCCGGCCAGACTAAATGCCCCAACGATAACGCCGATATTGACGAAGCTGCGCATGGCCCAACCTTTCTAATAAATGCCCGATCATCAGAGCCGCGCAGTGACGCCAAATCTATTGAACGAAGGTGTCGTCGATACCTTGGTGTCTAAGCGGATTCAGCTCGAACGGCGCGATTCACAACCCGAACTTGAGCCGCCAGCTCTTTGCCGTGCGTGGTCATCTCAAAATTGGAACACGTGGGAAGTGCTGTGGGTCGTGCATAAGCCCCTACGATTTCCCGGCAGTCATTTACCGCTCCATTTCCACCTCAGCTTCCAGGCTCTCGATGTCGCGGAAGATCGAAGCAACAGCCAGCGTAAGCCCTGCGCGCTTGAAGCGCAGCAGGCAGTCTTTTGCGCCAATGTCTCCATCAACCGCGATCTCGTCCCATCGCTCGGCATGACCGACGTAGTTGATCGGGATGTCGTAGTGCTGACTCCAAAAAAACGGCACTGCGGCGAATTTCTCGCGACGACCGAGCATGTTGAGTGCGGCGGTTCGCCCCTGCCTTTCGGCGACCACCCAATGCTCGACTCGAATGTTCTCGCCACTGTGCGGATCTGGCCACCGCGCAATGTCGCCTGCCGCGAAGATCCCAGGTGTGCTCGTCTCCAGAAAGGCATTTACTGCGACCCCGCGATCGATGTTGAGCCCAGCCTTTTCGGCGAGCCCAATCCGCGGTCGCACGCCGATGCCGGCGACGACGAAATCCGCCTCCAGAGTATTGCCGCTTCTGAGTTTCAGCTTCTTCCCATCGATGCCGCTCGCGGTGTCCTCGAGATGGAATACGACACCGTTCTCCTCATGGAGGGCGCGGATGAAGTCGCCCATCTGCGGACCCAGGACCCGCTCCATTGGCCGTTTATCCGGCGCCACGACATGAACTTCGATATCGCGCGAGCGCAGGGCCGCAGCAACTTCCAGGCCAATGAAACTGGCGCCAAGTACGATGGCGCGTCGCGCAGTCGTGGCTCGCTCGATGATCGCCTTGGAATCTGCGAACGAGCGCAACGTGTGAACGTATGGCTGGTTGGCGCCGGGTATGGTCAGGCGAACCGGCTCGGCTCCGGTTGCAAGGAGTAGCCTGTCGTAAGGAGTCCGGGTCCCGTCCTCCAGCACAACCTCGCCAGAACGTGCATCGATGAGGGCAACGTTCGCATTGAGACGCAAGTCGATATCGTTCTTTGCGTAAAAGCCCTCTCCGCGGAGCGGAATCCAATCCTCCGGCGCTTTGCCAGCCAGATAGTCCTTGGAAAGATTGGGCCGATCAACCGGCGGCGCGGCGTCGTTACTGAGCATGACGATGCTGCCTTGATAGTGTTCGCGCCGCAGTTTTTCGGCTGCTGCGAAACCGGCCGCGCCGCCGCCGACAATGACGATCTTCCCGGGAGCCTGGCCGGAGCCTCCAACGCGCTGCTTCGGTGCCGTCCGTTTTTGTTTCTCTCTTACAAATATCCGATCATCGCGCAGCTCCACCGACCAGCAATCGAGTGGATTGAAGGCAGGGGCACGCAAGGCTTCGCCTGTACGCAAATGGAAGCACGCGTGATGCCACGGGCATCGAACGGTGTCCTCAAACACAAGACCGTCAACGAGCGGCCCGCCGTAATGTGTGCATGTCGATCCGATGGCGAAGACCTCGATCCCGCGGCGCACCAACAACACCTGTTCATCGCCAGAATGGCCGACGAGCTTTCCGCCATCGGGAAGGTCGGATAGCGCGATGCCATGGACCAGATCCGGTCCGTTCGGTTTGGTATGATCTTCAGCCATCTTTTTCTCCCTTGGCGATGCAATATTGAAATCGCCTGGACTGACGGAGAACTCTTCCAGTGCGCCAGTCTGGGAATATCTTCTGCATGCATGGCTAGCGCGCCTTCAGTGTCTCGGCTTCATTTTGTGTCCAAACGTCCTGCCACACCTTTCGTTGCCAGCCAAAAAACCCGACATCACCCGCCTCCAACCGTTTTGGCGAGACGGGCGAAGCTCAAAGTCAGAGTCGCCTGCTTCAGTTCGCCCCGGCCAACACACTGCGGATTTTAGCGCGGCCATTCGGGGGGCGGTCCATAGCCAGCGGCCCTCTGCGTTGCGCAAGATGCGACCCGCACAGCCTCAGTCACCGCGGAGGCAGGGGCGTCCGGGGGTCGATCACGACTGATCCGTAAACCCAGCCTGCCAATTATCGGCATAAGCTCCATATGTTGTCGTTGGCGGCCGTGGCTATCCATACGGTAGCCGCGCTGCGGCGCGTGTTCCGCGCCTATGCCAGCGCGCCCGCTCGATGGCGCAATGGTTCGGCTCTACAATCCGTGACATGAGCTGACAGAACCAGCATTCAGGCGACCGCTCGGCTATGCGAGCGCACAACGTTTGGCCTCGCGCGCCGCCTGACACGCGATTCAAGGTCCGCGAAAGGTTTCCAAAGATGGTCATTGGCACCTCCACGGAATTGCTGACGACGCGCGATCGTGATTTGAGATGAAGGCGAGCAGGTCGGCGTTGATCTGATCCTGGTGCGTGGCTGTGATGCCGCGAGGCGACCCCGGGTAGTTGCCCTGGCGCCCTTGATCAGCTTCGCAGACTTCCGCGCAGTGGACGACGGTCGCCCGATAGGCAGCGTAGCTGCCTACGCTGCGTGGAGGGTTGGCGGCCACTGGATAGTCGTCGCGGGTCAGGACCCCGTTGCAACCGGCGGACTCGGCAAAGGCGCCGTGGACCAGCACGACGGTCGGCCTGATGTTACAGGTCTGCGCCCACGTCAAGGTGGCCACGCTCATGGCCCCAGTCCGCGCCGCTGCTCTGATTTGTTTGCCCATGGCGATTCCCTTTCGGAAGATCGACGTCACCGCCGAAGTATGGATTCACCGTAATCAGACCCGCACTGCCCCGCAAAATCCATTGGACCCAGGTATCGCCGATACGTTTGTACCGACGAGGACGGCGTGGGTGCGCCCGCCCTTGGCGCTGTCCTGCCGCAAGCGCCTCAGGCATCAGCCCAGAGGTCACGTGGCGGAGCCTCGGCGTTGCGGTGAGATGCGCTTGACGCGGGAGCATACCAAGGTATCGGCGATACCAACGTCCAATAGAGCCGACCGGCACTTACTGGCCTCATGGGTTGATGCTGTCTCGACGCGAGCAGCTTTGAGCAAATTATGAGGAGGTACAGATGTCACCATTATCTTCAATGTCCACCCGCCGGGAAGTTCTCGCGGCATCCGCCGCAGGGGCTATTGCAATGATTACCTCGGCGGGCGTCGCCGGGGCGATTTCGACGAGTCGCGGATCTGCCGCAATCCGCCCGTTCCGTATCCACGTTGCGGACGCGGATCTCGTCGACCTCAAGCAGCGTCTCAAAGCCACGCGTTGGCCCGAGCGCGAGACGGTGAACGACACCACCCAAGGCGTTCGGCTCGCGACGATGCAGGCGCTCGCGCATTACTGGGAGACCGAATACGATTGGCGTAAATGCGAAGCCTATTTGAACGGCTTGCCGCAGTTCGTTACCGAGATCGACGGGCTTGATATCCACTTCATCCACATTCGTTCGAAGCATGCGAACGCGCTGCCGATCATCGTTACCCATGGGTGGCCCGGCTCGATCATCGAGCAGTTGAAGATCATCGGCCCCCTGACCGATCCGACGGCCCACGGGGGTAGCGCCACCGACGCCTTCGACGTGATCATCCCCTCGCTGCCGGGTCACGGCTTCTCAGGGAAGCCGACGGTGGCCGGCTGGGATCCAATCCGGATCGCGCGAGCCTGGGGCGACCTGATGACGCGCCTAGGCTACACGCGATATGTTGCGCAGGGCGGCGATTGGGGGAATGCCGTCACCGAGCAGATGGCGCTGCAGACGCCGCCGGGCCTGATCGGCATCCACACGAACATGCCGGCCACCTTGCCGGATGAGGTCTCGAGTGCGCTCGCGGCGGGCGGCCCTGCGCCCTCCGGTCTGTCGGCCGACGAACGCTATGCCTGGGATCAGCTCGACTTCTTTTGGAAGCATGGGCTGGCCTACGCCCAGGAGATGGCGAACCGGCCGCAGACGCTGTACGCGCTGGCGGATTCACCGATCGGCCTCGCAGCCTGGATGCTCGACCACGATGCGCGCAGCTACGACCTGATCGCCCGCGTCTTCGACGGAAAATCCGAGGGTCTGTCCAAGGAAGACGTCGTCGACAACATTGCGCTCTACTGGCTCACCAACACTGCGGTCTCGTCGGCGCGCCTCTACTGGGAAAGCAAGCTAGCTTTCTTCGCGCCGAAAGGCGTGCCGCTCCCCACCGCCGTGAGTGCATTCCCGGACGAGATCTACACAGCGCCGCGGAGCTGGACCGAGAAGGCCTATCCCAAGCTGATCCACTACAACCGGCTCCCGAAAGGCGGTCATTTCGCGGCCTGGGAACAGCCGCAGGTTTTCACCAACGAGCTCAGGGCCGCGTTCAGGTCGTTGCATAGCGCCTGACCCCTGCCAGCGCAGACCTGCCCGCGCCCCCAGCTCAGGGCGGGTCTGCGCGCCGGCCCGCCCCCCGTAGGCGGGCTGGCTCTTCTCCTTCATGATGTGATCGTCGATGATTGTCACGCGCGGACACTTTATTTTTGAAATCTCCGGCAGAAATCCGGGCCTTGTCTCCGCCCAACGACCGAAGTTCACGGAAAAAACCTTAGACCGATACCAAGGTGCTATGGATTTTCGGATTGGGAGCGGGCAGCGTCCATTGGTGCGGCATCAAATCCTGCGGGCTTGGAGGGGAGTTAGGTGGCTACGCTAGCGCAGCCTATGCTGCTTGAGCGCGCTCCGCAAAGCGCTCTCGCCGCGAACTGTAAGCTGACCATGAAGCTCGAGGTTCTCCTTTCTGAGAACAAGTGCCTTCAGCGCTACCTCAGCCGATTTTGGGGCATCGGTCTTTCTGTGAGCAAGACCATAATCGAGAATCACCAGGGCCGCGTTTGGGCCGAGCGTAACGACGGCCCAGGCCATAAGGCCTGCTTTCTCCGCTCCTCCCTGATTATGGGGTATCGGCCAACAATTTTGATCATGCCCCGCCAAAGTTTCGCGGATAGTACTGGAAATGCATAATGATACGACGAGCATACATCGCTGTAATCGACGATGATGAGTCCATTCGCGAGTCGCTTCCGGACCTAATCAGCATGTTCGGCCATGAAGCCGAGGCATTCTCCTCGGCAGAAGAATTCCTGGCTTCGAAACTGATCGATCAAGCCAAATGCCTGGTCCTTGACATCGCAATGCCTGGTATGTCCGGGATCGAGCTTCAACGCGAGCTGACGCAACAGGGTCGGCAGATTCCGATCGTTTTCATTACAGCCCATGGAGATGAACAGGTCTGTGGGCGTCTGCGTCGGAGTGGGACAATCGAATGTCTCCTAAAACCGTTCACGGATAGCGCGTTGCTTGATGCGCTCAACGCTGTTCTCCGCTGACGGTTGCGATCCTGGACCGCTGACGAATGGACTCTGCCTGACATAGAACCGTAGGAGTCGGTCCGCATCCCGCGAAATGCCGATCCTGGTGCTCTGCCCGATTTCGCCGGGCTCGTCGTCCTCACCATGTCCGAGCCACAGGGCCTTTCCGGCAAAGATCGAGCCCGTCGAGCGAACGATCAATCCGCAGCGCTTGGGCGAGCCTTCCCGGTCCTCGCGCCAGGTCGCGCAAGCGCTCGATGCCTCGATTTGCCTGCATGATCTCGATGCTTTCGAGCGGCTCGAGCGCCCTGATCAGGACGCCGGTGCCGGTGCCCGTCGTCTCGCTGGAGACGTTGAGCATGTAGGAGATGCCGTAGGCTAGATAGACATAGGCGTGCCCACGCTCGAGGAACAGCGAGCGGTTGCGCGGCGTCATCCCGCGATAGCCGTGCCCGGCGGCGTCGCCGACGACATAGGCCTCGGTCTCGACGATGCGACCGCTGGCGACGCCTTCCGGCAACTCGCGAACCACCAACTTGCCAATGAGATAGCCGGCGAGGGCGGCCGTATCGTTCGGCAGCTCCGGGCGGGCGAGTGGGCGGCGGATGACCATCCTTATGGCGGCCAGGGTTCAAGGAATCCGCTTGACCCATTCCGCACGCGAAGGCCCCGGCTCGAACGGATCGCCGAAATACTGGGTCTCGCGGGTCACCTTGCCATCGAGGAACTCCATGATGCTCACGGTGTAGGACGGCCGCCCGTCATAGGTCAGGACAAATTCCGTGATCCAGAGGTCGCCCGTGCCGATGATGCGCCGCACCGTGAAGCGTTTCTTGTTCGGCTGCGCGGCGCGGGACGACTGAATGCTTCGCCGTCCGCGAATGCGCTCGCCCGATTGCGGATAGTCGAGCACCGCGTCCTCCCGATAAATCTGATGTTCCGCCTCGAGATCGTTCGCATCGGAGGCGGCCCAGTGGCGATCCAGAGCCGCTCGTATCTCCCGGTCTTCCATATCAAATCCTCTTAACCCCCTAAGGCCCAAACCTCGCACAGCGACTAAAGCTCGTCACCTTGCCAGCCCTCTCTCGCGCACCGACAATCTTGAATTCATTCCTTTTCGCGAAGTGTTTGAGCGCGCGTCTTTCCATAAGGATAGAAAAGCTCCTTACGACCCGTCTGCCACGCAGCCTTGAGTTCCGGCCTGGTGATGTCCCAATCCGGTCGGCATTTCATGGTCACCGCTCGCATATCCTGCCGCAGTTCCTCCACGGTGGGTCGCCCGAAAAACCAATACCCATTGTAGACCTTGGAAACGATAAGGCCGGGTTCCATGACGATAACGTGAGGGATCATGGGGTTGTGCGCGGGATCCGTGTACTCGGCGATGTCGAGGTCCTTCTGGATCACGCGCCGCGGGTCGGAAAGAAAAGGCCAATGAGCGCCAGCGCTCAATCGATACTCGTTTGTCTCTAGGAGATTATCCGTGGTGATGGTGACGAGCCGGCAATAACCCACTGCCATTTCGTGATAGAGCTGAACAAGCCCTTCAGCCTGCCGTCGGTCCCTAGGACAATACCCACCTCTGCCCAGAACCAGGACCATGGGGTCTTCTCCCTGCAATTCGGAAAGCCTTCGCCGCACGGCGCCATGATCCGGTAGCTCATAATCCGGAAAAATCGATCCTGGAATGATGTCGGAGCGCATCTGAAAGCCTCACTGAGTGTCCCGGAGGTTGAGAACCATTTTGGCCGGACGGACCATAAAAAGCCGGGAGAGGTATCAAAATCCATTATGCGATGGTGTCGCCGATACCATGGAATAATGGTTACTCCAGCATCGAATATCAGTCGCTAGGCTAAGGCCGAGGTTGCTGAGCCCTAGCAGAATCCGCCGCTTGCCAAGGCAAAGGCATTCGGCGTCGGCCGCCGGCTTGTTCAGGGTTTGCTCCCTTGATGGTGAATGCTATCGCGGGTCGCAGACATTGCCTGTCATTGCCTTGAAGCGTTTGAGTTGGCTTTTTCCCATCGCGCATTTCGATCTCCGTCACCAAAATCAACACCAAGGCATAATAGACGTTCGTGTTGTCCGGGGGCATGGTCTCCCAGGACGTGGACCCGTTCTGTTAGGCGACAACGGCCATGAAGAAAACCGGCGCATTCGCTTCCTTCGCTGGATGTTAACTCGGCTAAGTGGGTCATGCCTGTGTTTTCTTCAACGGCGACGGTGAGACATTTGGCGTGAGCGCCGCAGATCAGAAGAAGCACTGTGCAAAAGCGAAGAAACCCTCGTGACAAGCCAGCACAATTTCAAACTCATCATCGATACCATTCCTGCGATGGCGTGGTCAGCTCGGCCAGACGGGCCTATTGAGTTTCTAAGCCAGCCCTACCTAGAGTACACCGGGCTCTCCATTGAGCAGGCGAGGGGCTGGGGCTGGACGGCTGCGGTCCATGCTGACGACCTGGATGGGCTGATCACCATTTGGCAGACAATCATAGCCTCGGGTAAAGCCGGGGAGACCGATGCGAGATTGCGCCGATTTGATGGAAGTTATCGGTGGTTTCTTATCCGCGCTAACCCGTTGCGGGATGAATCGGGCAACATCGTCAAATGGTATGGGGCGAACACTGACATCGATGAGCGGAAGCGGGCTGAGGACAAGGCCGTCGAAGCTGAGGGCGAGCTACAACGGACTGTCGACGGCATACCGGCGCTGGTTGCGACCTATGGCGCGGATGGCTCGCGAATTTCTATCAACAAGCGGGGGCGCGAGTTCACGGGCCTCGCTGCTGAGGATGTGACGAATGGTGGTTGGAGGGGCGCAATCCACCCAGATGACATCGAACTTGAAGAGAGCATATGGCGCGCATGTGTCACGACAGGAGAACCGTTCGAACATGAGTACCGAGTGCGAGCGGTCGATGGTACGTATCGCTGGCACATCGCCCGTCGCGTGCCGCTCCACGACGAAGCCGGTAGAGTGATCCGCTGGTACGGCATGAGCCATGATATTGAGGGTCGGAAGCAGGCGGAAGCTTTCCTCGCGGGCGAAAAGCAACTGCTGGAGATGATCGCGTCGGGCAGTTTGCTTCGCGATGTTCTAAGCGCGTTGTGCGAATTTATTGAAGGGGCCGCGCCTGATTGCTTATGTGATGTTCACCTGATCAATTGGAGCAGCTCGACATTTGAATATGCTGTGGCTCCTTCTCTACCTTCTGCCTACAGCGACCCGATTGCGGGGATGCCCGTCAGTGGCGAGCTTTTGCCATGTGGCATAGCGGCTTTTCAAAAGATACAGGTGGTAGCGGTGGACATCGAATCCGATCCGCGCTGGTATACCTCGCCTGTTCGGTCCCATGTTCTGCAGCACGGATACAGATCGGTCTGGAGCACGCCGGTTTGTTCCAGGGAAGGGCGGGTGTTAGCCACTTTCTGCATCGTTCAACGAAAGCCAGCGACCCCATCGCCGCACCACCAGAATCTCATTGCGCACGCCACGCAGATCGCCAGCATCGCTATCGAGCGTTCCCTGATCGAAGCAGCGCTTAAGCGGACCGAAACTTTGCTCTCGGAAGCTCAACGTCTGAGTTCAACTGGTGCCTTCTCGTGGCGCGTGGACACAGACGAGATCGCATTTTCCGAGGAACTTTATCGTATCTTTGAATTTGACCCGAATGCCCCTGTGACGCTTGAGCAGATCCGTCAGCGAATCCACGCGGACGACATTCCATCACTAACTGCGCAAATGGCTCGGGTTCGCGGCGGTCAGAGCTATCTGGGCTATGAGATCCGGCTACGGATGTCGGACAACAGGGTCAAGTATCTACGCACTTTCGGCAGGGTCATCCGTCATCAGGATGGCCGGATGGAATGTCTTACGGCAGTTCAGGACGTCACAGAGCGCCGGCAAGCGGAGGAAGCCCTTGGCAAGGCTCGGTCTGAACTCGCACATGTCAGCAGGGTTACGAGTCTCGCAGCGTTGACCGCCTCGATAGCACATGAAGTCAATCAGCCGCTGTCGGGCATTATTACCAACGCCAGTACCTGCCTTCGGATGTTGGCGGCCGATCCGCCAAATGT
Organism: Mesorhizobium sp. P2_E9; assembly: GCF_056403815.1. Classification (NCBI taxonomy): domain Bacteria; kingdom Pseudomonadati; phylum Pseudomonadota; class Alphaproteobacteria; order Hyphomicrobiales; family Phyllobacteriaceae; genus Mesorhizobium; species Mesorhizobium sp. P2_E9. The sequence continues at coordinate 77,205 of NZ_JBFUET010000005.1, read as the reverse complement.
TGATGGGGCACGCGAGACCGCACATCGCACGATACGCGACGGCAACCTTGCCGCCGATGTGATCGCGCGATTGCGTGCGCTCTTCAGCAAGCAAGCCCCTATGATCGAGCCGGTAGATTTGAACGAGGCTGCACGCGAGGTAATAGCATTGTCGGCGGGTGACCTTCAGAGAAGTCGCGTGGTTCTAACCCCCCAATTCCCTGAGGGGCTTCCGCTCGTCGCCGGCGACCGAGTCCAACTTCAGCAAGTGATTCTGAATCTGCTGCGAAATGCTGCGGATGCTATGAGCGGCGTCGAAGATCGGCCCAAGCGGTTGGTGATCAGAACTGAACCCGACGGAGACGATTCTGTGCGTCTCTCGGTAGAAGATGCAGGTGCCGGGTTCGGCGCCGATGGTCCGGAGCGGGTCTTCGAGGCTTTCTACACAACCAAGAATGAAGGCATGGGGATAGGATTGTCCGTCAGCCGCTCCATTATCGATAACCATTGCGGGCGCCTGTGGGCGGCAGCGAATGACGGCCCGGGGGCTACGTTTACGTTTTCCGTACCCGAGTATTCCAAGTACCGGTCGTCGGCAGAGGATGTGACTCTAAGCCCGGTGTTCAGGTCGGCGATTCTCTAAGATCAGTGGGCGTTAGATGAAGCTTACGCATGCACTCGTGTCGGTGGTCGATGACGATAAATCGGTACGCGAGTCCCTACCAGATTTGCTGCAGGAGTTCGGGTTTAGCGCGAACACATTCTCTTCAGCGAAGGAGTTTCTCGCGTCTGACGACGTCGATAAGACTAAGTGCCTCATTCTCGATGTTGCCATGCCGGTCATGACAGGACCCGAGTTGCAAGTGGAGCTAGCACGCCGCGGAAAGAGGATTCCGATCATCTATATCACCGCGCAAAGGGATAGCACGATCCGGCAGCGTCTCATCGAACAAGGTGCAGTGGAGTGTTTGTTCAAGCCGTTCAGCGATCAGGTCCTTCAGGAAGCGCTTAGTTCGGCGCTCCGTGATCCTTGAACCTGGTGGATTGTTAATGCCATCTCAGGAGGATAATTTGCGATGTACTCTTATCTAGCGGTTCAACGAGACGGTGCGGCGAGATCGTCATCCATGTCCGACGAAACACCTGTCGTATTCATCGTAGACGACGACGTTTCGGTACGCGAATCGTTGGAACTACTCATCTGCTCTGTGGGCTGGCGACCAGAGACATTCGCCTCAGCAAAGGCATTCCTCGATCGGTCACCTTCGCTGGTTGCGAACTGTCTGATCCTCGACGTGAATCTTCCTGATCTGAGTGGGCTTGACCTGCAGAAGCTCATATCTGTCGACCGTACCGACATGCCGATCATCTTCATAACCGGCTACGGCGACGTACCGATGACGGTTAAAGCGATGAAGGCTGGGGCTGTCGAGTTTCTAACCAAACCATTCAACGACGAGGAACTTTTGGGTGCGATCAAGCTGGCACTCGAAAGAAGTAAGACCGCACTTGCTCTGGATGCTGAGTTGCACGCCCTTCGGGATCGCTATTCATCGCTCAGCCGACGCGAGCAAGAGGTTATGACACTGGTCGTGCGTGGTCTCTTGAATAAGCAGGTCGGCTTTGAGCTTGGCATCAGCGAAATCACAGTCAAGGCACATCGTGGCCAGGCTATGCGCAAGATGCAGGCCCGCTCGCTCGCCGAGCTTGTGAACATGGCGGCCCGACTCGGCATCGCTGACTAGAGCATTTCACCGTTTCACGGAAACGGCGAACTGCTCTAACTCTTTGTTTTGACGCAATTCCGGACGGAAAACCGTTCACACTTTTCCTGAAATTGCTCTAGAGGCTTCTCTGCGCGCCCGAACTATCGTTCAATCGCCGTCGCGCGCGGTGAGAAGCCTCATCAATCCCAAGGTATTGGCGACACCATCGTCCTATCGCCTTAGCGACGATGTTGCTGCACTTATATCCATAGTTTTGAAGTGAACGTGGAATTCTTGGCAGGAGGCCTGGCAAGAGTGTGCGGTGGCGGTCTGAATTTCAGAGCGAGGTGACGTTTTGTACTGTTAACTACGTATCGGTATTGAAGGTTTATCTCTTGAAACGGTGTAGCTACTCGCGATCGGTGAGGTGAAGCAGCTATGGAAACTTCTAAAATCAGAACATCGGTGATACTACTTTCTACTATTGCCGTGCTTCACGGTTCAACCAGTGTCTTCGGACAGAATTCAAAGCAGTCCAGTGATGCTAGCACGCCGGTTGCAAAGACACCGAGCGCGAAGGCGGCGAAGATCCGCTTGACACGCAAGAGTGAGGCCTACTGGGAAGTCACTTTCAACAATCCGCCGCTCAATATCGTTGGCCCGTCGGAAGTGCGCGAGCTTGCAAAAATTGTTGGCCAGATCGAAGCGGATCCGAAGGTCAAGGTTGTAGTGTTTGACAGCGCGGTGCCAGACTATTTCATCGCTCACTACGACCTGTTGAGTCCCCTCGAGGATTCCACCGCTATGAAGCCGGGGCCGACGGGCATGCATCCCGTGCCTGACATTATGGTGCGCATCAGTCGCTTGAAGGCTGCGACGATCGTTTCAATCCGTGGGCGGGCGAGTGGTATAGGCAGCGAGCTCGCGCTCGCGGCGGACATGCGTTTTGCAAGTCGGGAGAAGGCGGTTGTGTCGCAGTTTGAAGTTGGCGCCGGCTTCGTCCCGGGAGGAGGGCCTATGGCGCGACTGCCGCGGCTGGTCGGCCGCGGGCGCGCTATGGAGATGTTGATCGGTGCCGAGGGTTTTGATGGCGAATTGGCAGAGCGCTACGGTTACGTCAATCGGGCGCTGCCCGATTCAGAGTTGGACGGTTTTGTCGACGCCTTGGCGACACGCATTGCTTCGTTCGATGGGCAGGCGATTGCCGATACCAAGAACCTGATCAACCAGGCTAGTTTGCCGCCAGACTCGGAAATGCAGCCGGGTTGGGACGCGTTTATCACTTCCGTACAACGACCTGCGGCACAGGCGCGTGTGAAGGTTCTTGTAGGTGAAGGGCTGCAGCAGCCCGGTGCCGTCGAGAAGAACCTGGAGCAATATACAGCCAAGTATCGGGATTAATCGGCACACTGCCGCCCGAGTGGATTGAAGCCGAGTTATCAGCGATGACACCCGGCGCTGTGTTGCGTAGGCGCGGAATTAATCCACTAGGAATGCGAATCGGAGGTCATTAAGATGCCCGACTTGGAGACGGATCGCAATCCGCGTGTTGCGAGCGACAGCGTTGCTGGGCCGAAAAGATCACCCCGGCCGTTCGCCTTTGCGGGCCTGTATGCTCCGCCCGTTGGGCTCTGGTTAGAACGATTTGCGCGGACGCCGGTCCCCGCCGCTCCCGCGAAGAGCGGCGGTGCCAAAGAGCAGCTTAACCAAAGGACTGCTGGATTCACCGTTGCTGTGCTTGTCGGAAGTCTTCGCACAGGGTCCTATACTCGGAAGATTGCGCGCGCCCTGATCGACCTGGCGCCGGTGGGCCTCAACTGCAACATCGTGGAGTTCGCCGACCTGCCCCTCTACACCGAGGATCTGGACGGCTTTCCGCCGGAAGCATGGACACGATTTCGCAACGAGATCCGGCATGCGGATGCGGTGCTCATTGTTACGCCCGAATACAATCGGTCGGTCCCTGGTGGATTGAAGAACGCAATCGACGTGGGCTCGCGCCCGTCATTTAAGAGCGTATGGAATGGCTTGCCGGCCGCCGTCGTCAGTGCTTCGCCCTCCAAGGTTGGCGGGTTCGGCGCGAACCACCACATACGGCAGAGCCTCGTTTTTCTGAATATGCCGGTGATGCAGCAGCCAGAGGCGTATTTGCCCGAGGTTGCGGCTATGTTCGACGACCAAGACCGGCTAAAGTCTCCCGAGGCCCGTGACTTCTTAGCTAAGGTGATGAGTTCCTTTGCGGACTGGGTGATGTTGGTCCGCGGAGAGGTCTCGAGCCGGAGCTTAGCTGGGCAAGAGGACCGTTAGGACCTCTTGTTCCCACCTCATTGTGCGCAGCCCGGTAAGGTCGCGAAAGCACAAACGGGAAAATTCAGTCAGGCCGCTTAAAGGTGCGATCTCGTTGATACGCTGGCTGTCTGCAGACGTTAGCCAGCATTGGCTGACTAGACCCTCGAAGTACCTGCAGCGACGGCGAATCGACGGCCAAGCACCTTTTTTGCGAGGATCAAGCATGGCGCCGCAACCAGGAAGAAAAGCACAAGCGCCAAGAAGGCCTCGTTGAAGGAAAGGGTGATGGCTTGCCTATCGACAGCCTGCCGCAGAACCGATAGCGCGGCTTTACCAGAAACAGCACTGTCGAGCCCCCTAGCCCGAAGTTGGCCCGCCACTGCCTCGAGGCGCTGTTCGAGGACAACATCCCCAACACCCAGGTGCGACGCCAGGATTGTCCTGTCATAGGCAAGTTGTCGATCGAGATAAGTTTGCAGCAGAGCGGTGCCGGCCAGACCACCAACCTGCTTGCCAAGATCGAAAAGACCGATGCCGAATGGCAGGGCCTTGGCAGGAAGCCGCATGAAGGCAAACAGCGTCAGGCTGATGAACAGGAGACCCAGTCCAAAGCCGCGCAGCAGCAGCGGAAACTCCAGATCCAAAGCTCCGCTGTCGCTTGTCGAACCAGACAGGAGCCACATTGCCGAGGCGAAAGACACAACACCGACAGGAGCCAGGGCAAGCGGATTGATTCCGCTTTTTTGTACGCCGACTCCCGCAACCAGCAGTGTGCAACCCAAGATGACTCCACTCGGCAGAAGAAGTGTTCCAGCATCCGTAGCCGTGAAGGCGAGAACGTTTAAGGCAAAGGCCGGGATGAGAAAGGCGCTGCCGGACAAGGCGAATCCGGCTACCAGACTGACGACAAGGGCGAAGCGAAAGTCGGGATCACCCAAAGGCGACGTGGCAAGGATCAGACGATCCGATGCAAATCGAAACTCCCACAGCAGCATGAGGAAGACCGCCAGCAGGCCGGTCGCGGTGAGAAGGGTGATGTGCCCGTCGTCAAACCAATTGAACCTGCTGCCTTGCTGCGACGCGTAGGTCAAAGACGCAGCGGCGATTCCAGCCAGCGCGATCTGGATGTAGGGGATGCGGATTTTGTCGCGGAACGTTTGTCGGCGGTCCGCCGCCAGCATGACCAGGGCGACAATGCCCACCGGCACGTTGCTCAGGAATATCCAGTCCCACGACAGGTGGTCGACAAGCCAACCTTGCAGCGCTGGCGTCACTGTCGTCGGGGCCATGACGGAGCCAAGGGCCAAAAGGGCTTGCACAATCGGTTGCTGGCGGCTCGGGAAGCGCAAGAACAGCAGCGTCTGGCCCGCCACGAGCACGGTCGCGCCGGCAAAACCCTGAACGATGCGGCAGAAGTCAATCCAGGCAATATCGGCGGAAGAGATCATTGCGGCAGACGCCAAGAGAAGCGCGACCGTGCCGGCGCGCAAACAGGCCGTAGGCTTTAGCGCTGCAACAAACAGCGGCGCGACCAAAAAGCCGGTCAGCTTGGCCGCGAGAAATGCGATGTCGAAAGTCGCGAATTCGTCGGTCGTGGCATGTATGTCGCCCAGCATATCCAGACGCCCAATAGAAAGTGCTGTGCTGGCGATCGAATCCATGACGGCGGTCAGCACAACTCCGGTCAAAACCAACGCGGCGCCGAGCATCTCGAGCTTCGTCAGCAACGGTCGCGGTTCGATCTGATGGCTCATTGTGCCGTACCGGGCCGATTTTCCGCAAGGTCGCCGGCCTGGTTCGAAGTGGTGGTCGCGGGATCGGTTTCCTTGCCCACCCGGACGGCAATGCGGGCTGAAAGTCCAGGAACCAACCGACCAGGCAACGGATTGTTTGTAAGTCTTATCTTGACCGGAACGCGCTGGACGACGCGGATGAAGTTACCGGTCGCATTGTCCGGTGGCAGCACGCTGAAGGCAGCCCCGCTACCCGGGGCGAAGCTGTCGACGACACCATCAATCTGAACATCAGGGTACTCGTCGATGATCACCTGAACGGGCTGCCCGATCTCCATTCGATCAAGCTGGGTCTCCTTGAAATTGGCGACGACCCACACATCCCGTACCGGAACGATGTCCATCGCCGGAGTGCCGGCAGTGACGTACCGCCCGACGCGAACTTGCCGGTTGCCGATGACACCGTCGATTGGCGACCGGATGAGAGTGTTGGCGAGATCCATCCTGGCCAGGCTGACAGACGCTTTCGCCTGAGCCATCGTTGCTTGGGCGCCGGCGAGTTGGGCGTCGAACACCCCAAGCTTTAGCCTCTGCGCCAGAGTATTGGCCGCCGCGGCGTTGTCCCCCGCCTCGGCTTTTGCGAACGCGGTCTGCGCATCCTGGAGTTTTTGTTCGCTGGCCGTCCCGCTCTCTCGGAGAGCGGTGTAGCGGTCAAGATTGGCTCTCGCCAACAGCAAATCCGCTGAGACCGAGCGCTCCTGTGCCACCGCTTGTTCGATCAAGGCATCTTGCAGTTTCTGTGTTGCTTCAATGTTTGCGATATCGGCCTGTCGCGTGGACAGAGTGGCAATGGCTTCGTCGAGTTTCGCCCGGTAGTCACCGTCGTCGATGCGAAACAGCAAACTCCCTTTGCGAACGTCGGCGTTGTCTCCAACCGCCACTTCCACCACATAGCCGGAGAGCTTAGGCGCGATGCTCGTTATGTCACCGCGAACATAAGCGTTGTCGGTGGTTTCCTCGGAACGGCCGTGAAAATACCATTGCCAGGCCCAGGCTGCCGACAGCGACATCGTCACAGTCACCACCACTAGAATAGCGACCTTCCGGGCCCGGCTTATCGGAGCTCGCGTTGATCCAGGCGAGGCCACATGGCCGAATGCGGGAGACGCCGCCGGTTGCGATTCGTCACCACTCCTCAACGCCGGTTGCGTGGGTCCTTCAAAGCCTTCAACTCGGAGCATCTCAACGATCCAATCTCCAACATGCGCGGCTAGTCAATCTTGCGAATTGGTTTCGTCATGTCCGGGGATTTCCGACCAGTTGCGCTGTTGGTCTGCTACTCTGGCAAATCCCTTGGACCACACCTCGCACTGCCTCTCGGCGGGCCATCGCACAACGACGACCCCGTCTGATCTCCCGGGTTACCAGGTCTTCAGTCGATGCGAAGGCTCTGCTCCATCGCGTAGCACTGGTCCCAGATGAACACGTCATAGCCGGCCAGCCGAGACTGCCACTTGGGCGTGACGGCATTGACGCATTTCACAACGACGCGGTCGATGTAGTTGTCGTAGACGGCCCAGAGATTGGGCTTGTCCTCGGCTTCCATTTCTTCGCCGGGGGGCGTTGACTTCAGGGCAGCAGCGGCAGCTGCCTTCAGGTCATTCATGAATTCGAGCTGGGTACGGACATCGGAATGAGTACCGACGCGGTTGACATGGCCCCCGACGAGCGTTTCGAACGGCAAGGTGTCGATGTACGCCACCTGGTCGAAGTAGCCGGGGATGTCCTTGGCAAGTGCGAAGCGACGCCAAGGCATCCAACCGGGAAAGATCACGTCGACCACCATCAGGACCTTCTGTTCTGGAGCATAGATGAAGATGTTTCCCGGCTCATGGGGGCTGCTGCCGGGATAGCTGAGCTCAAGAACCTGACTACCGACCTTCAAGGTGTAGCGGTCCTTGAACGTGACGGTCGGGAGAGGGCGTCTCGCATCTTTCGCCCGTTCGAGCAGCCGCAGGGTCTCTTCCTGGGCGATGATAATTGGATGGCCGCCGAGGTCGTTTGCGCCGCCAATATGATCTACGTGCGCATGGCTGTAGACGACGTGTGTGATAGGCTGATCCGTCACCTCGGCGATAGCCTGGCGTATGTGAGCCGAGTATCCCGGAGGAGCGTCGATCACAACGACACCTGTTTCGTACACGAGGAACATCGACTGGTAACCGTTGTCGGTGACCATGTAGAGGCCACGGCCCAGCTTTTGATTCCGGTATCCCTTCTTCGGGTCGATAGTCGCGGTTACGTCTTCCCTGGGAATCGGAAGGTAGTGGTCGACGCGCGCACCTATCGGCGCCAACGACGGCATACCCTGGTAAGGGGCGCCAGGCTGTCCCGGTAACGTCTCGGCGCAGGCGCCCCCGATTGGCGCCAAACCGAATCCAACTGTGAGCAGAAGGGAACCGGCGTTCGCCGCTGCCCTCGAAAGACCGGAACGGAAGAGAAGCATAACAAATCTCCTATTTTTGAATAACGTTTAGCAGGGATGATTTCTCGACAAATTCGAAGGTTGGTTATTATTCTTAGGCATAGCGAATACTTTGGTGTCAAAATTACCCCGCAACCTCGTCATTTGAATCCCGAGAAAGTACACCTCGTGCCCCGGCAGTCAGCCCAGCCCGACGGCGATAAGCCGATTCAGCTAGTACCTCAAACAACAGTGACGGACCGCTAGGCCCACCACTGTTCGGCTGGGGGCGGCTTTCAGTGCCCGTGGCCAAGAGCATTCAGATCAGCGCAGAATTCCGCGTAAGGTTTGGTCATCCCCGCGTCCTGGCATTCTCTTATCATCGCCTTCCGCTTCCCCATCGGCAGGGTTTCAAGGGCTGCCCTAAATCTGCTTCTCATAATCGGATCCGTGTGGGTCGGACCCTTGATTGAACTGGTATAAAAAGACGACTGCTGATTGATCGGGTCGATGACGTCGAGTGCGCCGCCAGATGCGGTTCCCGCGAGTGCCGAGAGTGCAAATGCTGCAGCGAGACATTTAGCCCTGATGTTCATGACGAATTCCTTCTCCTCAATGGGCCGATCGCCGAACCGACGACCGCGATGATGATCTACTGATGACTTCCGGCGACCAGAGCTTAACCGGACGAGTTGCAATCTATCCGTGGATCGTCGCGGATCTATTGTGCGATGGTATTGTCGATACTTTGGCATTGGTCGATTGAGAAATGCTGATCTGAGGTGCGCTTGCCAGACGCTGCGGAAGAGATTCGGTGTGATCGACCGTTCTTGCTCAGGTCTCCAATTACTTCCCGCCGTGTGCACGGAAGTCTTTGGCGCGATACCAATGCCCACGCCACCTGAGGACCGATACCAAAGCGTCATGGACTTCGTACTTCACGCGACCCACGGTTCGGGTGTACCCGAGGAGATTGTATCAAGTACGCGGCTCGACCTTGTCCAAAAATAGATCTTAGCTTTTGTCCATCGGTAGCGAATGAGGATGAAGGTTATGCCAAGAAGATCATTATCGCCTGCAGAGCGCGAGTTCTTTGTGGCGATGGCGGCTGTAGGGATCGTCGGCGCCCCTCCCGGGACGCTCAAGATATGGACCCAAGACGGTTCTACGGGAGCTGGCGTCCGCTATGGTGAGGCGGCAGCTCAATCCAGCCACAGCGGACAGTGGAACGGCGTTCACCAATACCATCGGGCAATTGATGGGGCCGCGTGGCTCTGCTCTCGTATGCGCGTTTGGGCAGGTGTTGCCGCCGAAACGAGGGAGCTTAATATGAGCGATGATGTAGTGCGCACTGAAGCCGCGAAAAAACGGCAGGAATCGCCGGCAGTCGACATGAAGCTCGAGGTCGTTGTCATTCCTGTTTCGGATGTCGATCGGGCCAAGCGGTTCTACGGCGACCTGGGTTGGAGGCTCGACGCCGACTTTGCCGTCGGTGACACATTTCGGGTCGTCCAGTTCACGCCTCCGGGTTCGCCAAGCTCGATCCACTTCGGGATCGGCCTCACGTCCGCCATACCCGGTTCGGTACAGGGGCTCTATCTCGTCGTCTCCGATATCGAAGCAGCGCATGCCAAACTCGTGGCTCACGGGGTCGACGCGAGCGAAGTGTCATACCGTACAGGGCCCGGACAGCCGGCGATCAAAGGCAGGGATCCAGAGCGGCGAACCTACAACTCTTTCACCTCGTTTAAGGATCCCGATGGCAATGCGTGGCTGTTACAGGAAATCACCGCGCGATTGCCTGGACGAGTAGAGGCCGCCACAACGTTCGCTTCGTCGAGCGAGCTTGCGACGGCGCTGCGGCGAGCGGCGGACGCCCATGGCGAGCATGAGAAGCGGACGGGCGGACAACGGGATGAGAACTGGCCCGATTGGTACGCCGAGTACATGGTAGCGGAACAGACCGGCAAGCCGCTGCCGACGTGAGCAGCGGCCTGGTCGCTCCTGGCGGGGCGAGAGACGATGCCACGGTTGGCGTCGAACCAAGGATGCGCTGGGTCAACCGTCGAACGTCGATGGGCGCTCTAGAAGAGTGTAGTTGCTCCTCCCCGGGGGTATCAGGGTTTTGCAGAGCGATCGCGGCAAAGGATGTTCAAAAGTACAAAGCGTCGACTCCTATCCACATCAACATCACGGCTGTCGGCAGAGCCGTTCGAGGATGCAGGACAGCTGTGTCTGCCTGCAATACCGCGCGAAGCCCTAGCGATCCGCGACCGATATGGATCATGAGTATCGGTAGCTTGTTTTCGCTGACCAGAAGGTATTGCCGACACCATCGTGTAATAGATTTATGCGGTGCGTATGTAGATCTTAGAATTCGTATGCGAATGAACCGGGTTGATTGAGGAGGAAGTGATGCCAGCGATATCGCTGTCGCCAAAGGGTGCGCAAGCCGGCGGCGGCCCCTTCGACGCGTTCGACATCCCGAAACTTCCCCTAGCGGTCACAGTATACCCAGGCGAAATCTGCCGCGCGCCGCGGAGTTGGGGCGAGAAGAGTTTTGGCAAGCTCATGCACTGGAATGAGGTCGACGAGGGTGGCCATTTCGCAGCGTCGGAGCAGCCTCAAATCTTTTCTGCAGAGTTCAGAGAAGCGTTCAGGTCGCTACGCCAATCCATCTGAGGCGAGAGAGGCGATGCCCCATCGCTTCCGCCCAGTAGCGCGGCCGGGTCGCCCCCCCACCCGGCCGCGCATTTGATTTTCGGTCCGCTACCTATGAATGGAGCAAAGAACAACGGGATCATTTCCCCGATCGAGGAGGCCTAAACATGGACGCGCCAAAACAGATTGATCACGATCGCCGCCGCCTACTCGGCACCGCCTTGGTGGCCATCACCGCCTTTGAACTGGGAACAGGCAAGCCGGCGCTGGCTGGACCCTCTGTGAGTAATCCAGGTGGGAGTCCGGTCACGAAAGCGGCTCAAAGGTCGTTCCATTCGTTGAAGCAGATTGACGCCGGATCGCTTAGTGTTGGATACGCCGAGGCCGGCCCTGCCAGCGGCGCGGCGGTCATCCTGCTCCACGGCTGGCCCTACGATATCCACACATACGCCGACGTCGCGCCCTTGCTGGCGTCGAAGGGGTATCGCGTCGTCGTACCCTACCTGCGCGGCTACGGTACAACTCGGTTTCGTTCCGACAAGACGATGCGAAACGGCCAACAGTCGGTAGTCGCTGCGGACGTTGTCGCGCTGATGGATGCGCTGAGCATCGAACAGGCTACGATCGCTGGCTGCGACTGGGGTGCCCGAACGGCCAACATAGTCGCTGCGCTTTGGCCGGAGCGCTGCAAGGCGATGGTCTCCGTGAGCGGCTATCTAATCGGCAATCAGGAGGCAGGCAGAGTGCCGCTGCCGCCGAGCGCGGAATTACAATGGTGGTACCAGTACTATTTTGCGACCGATCGTGGTCGCGCCGGTTATGAGAAATACACGCGTGACTTCGCGAAGTTGATTTGGCGTCTCGCTTCGCCGCGCTGGAATTTCGACGATGCTACTTTCGAGCGTAGCGCAGCCGCCTTTGACAATCCTGATCATGTGGCGATCGTGATCCATAATTACCGCTGGCGTCTCGGCCTGGTCGAAGGCGAGCCTCAGTATGATGACTTGGAGAGGCGGCTCGCCCAGGCACCGGTCGTCACCGTTCCCACGATCACCCTGGAAGGTGATGCCAATGGTGCTCCTCATTTGGAAGCGAGCGCCTATGCGAAGATGTTCTCAGGGAGATACTCCCATCGTTTGATCACCGGCGGGATAGGTCACAATCTACCTCAGGAAGCCCCGGAGGCTTTCGCCAAAGCAGTGGTGGACGTCGGTGCGGTCACGTAATTGCCGCGCGGTGAGATCGAGCGCTACATGCGCCGCAAACAAGTCCTATCCGACCACCTTAGAGATCAAGAACGACGTCACCCGTCGGCTGGGAGCAGCAGATCAATGTGGTGCCCGTCATGGGTGGATCGATGGGATCGGGCTGGTAGGCGACAGTTCCAGCCACAAGCCCGGTTTCGCAAGTGTGACAGACACCAGTGCGGCACGACCATCGCGTCGGGACGTCGCACGCTTCAGCAAGTTCAAGCAGGCTCTGGAACGCTGAGCCCCAATGGACGCTCAAGCCACTCCGTGCGAACGAAACCAGAGGTCCCTTACCATTGGGTTCGGCAGGTAGATGCGGCGGCCGGCTTGGAGTGGTGGCAATGCCCGGTGTACTCGAGGGACCTGGGCCGAACAGCTCCGTATTGACTTGGTCGGCCGCGACACCCCAGGCCGCAAGCGCTGCGCTCAGGTTGCCCATAAAGGCAGATGGCCCGCAGAGATAGAAATTGGCATTGCGCGGAACGTCCAGTTTTCGAAGCACCTCGATGTCCAAGTGTCCGGCGGCATCGAAATCGACCCCTTGCCTATCCTCGTGATCGGGCGCGCTGTAGCTTATATGGCTGTGGCTGTGGGGCAGGGCTTTGAGCAAGTCTCGAACCTCTTGGGCAAAAGCATGCTCATGGCCACACCGAGCTCCGTGGAGCCACCAGACTTCCCTTGTCGAACCCTTCACCGCCAATGCGTGGAGCATCGCAATCACGGGAGTCGCGCCCACCCCGGCACTTAGAAGCACGATTGGACCATTGTCGGGCCGAAGAGTGAAGCTGCCGCGTGGTGCGCTGACATCCAGCACGTCGCCCATTTCGACCCGGTCGTCAATGTAGGCACTCGCCACACCATGCGGTTCCCGCTTTACGCTTATTCGGTAGTAGCGCTCACCAGGTTCACTCGACAAAGAATAACTGCGCATCAATGCCGGCGCATCGGCCGTCACTCGCAGGCGCAGCACGACAAACTGCCCAGGAAGCGCTGCTGTCAGGCGAGATCCATCAACGGGCTCCAGCACCAGCGACATCACACTGATGCTCTCGCGGATCTTGTGCACCACGCGCAGCGGGCGAAATCCCGCCCACGCAGCAGGCGGTCGGGACGCGGGATCAAGCCCGGCATTTCCGGTTGTCGCACCGCCACTTTCGTTCTGCGAGAGTAGCGCTTGGAACGATCCCCGCCAGCCAGGGCTCAGAGCCGGGATTCGCAGCGCCCGCTCAAGCTGGCTGCGAGGGTGACCGGGCAAGTATAGCAGTGCATTGACCTCTGACACTGTCATGTGCTCGGGGCCCATCCCAACCTGGACTATCTCATCTCCAGCCTCGACCTGGCCTTCTTCCAGGACGCGCAGATAGAAGCCGGGCCTCCCACGCGCAACCAGCAGCGCCGCCATTTGCGGCTCGTTCATGCGAATACCGACTCGGTAGCAAGTGACGCGCGGTTGCGTCACTTCGAACAGGGCGCTCCCGATCCGGTAACGATCGCCGATACAGACCTCATGATCCGGCAGCCCATCGACCGTGAAATTTTCCCCAAACTGTCCGTAGGTAAAGTCGTTGCGGTCTAGCTCGCTTCGCCAAAAGCGATAGGAATCCATCTGATAGACCAAAACCGCCCGTTGCTCGCCGCCGTGCCCCGCCACATCTCCCTGCCTGTCGCCATCGACGTTGAGCCGGCGAACCTGACGTGGGCCTTGAACTGGCGCTTTCCAAACTGCGGTGTCGACGGTCTTCCCTTGCCATGGAATGCCACGCGGCAAGCCCACATTGACCGACAGCAAGCGAGCCATCACTGCGTCCTTTCGGCCAGCCACTGCCAGCCAGTTCCACTCAGCGAGCCGTCACTGAGGGCTGCTCAGCGTCAGCGCTTACCGGTGGAAACTAGCACGTCGAGGCATCGATGCGATCGACACCAAAGTATCGGGAATACCATCGTTTAATATATTCCGGCTCTGACCGCTGTCAGTACTTAATTAGTTGGACGCTGTTGATCGGCATCGGTGCGTCTGATTTTGGACGATGCAAGCGCCCATCACGCCGGGTTTGGACCGGGTCAATCAATTTCCCGCTGAGGAGCATATGACTATGTCGCATCATTATTCAGGTCCCAACTTCGGGTTCCCGCGGGCAGATGCGCGTCTGGATCTCACCGATCTTTATGCCTTTCCGAAGCCGGGGGACGTGGAGAAGTCGATCCTGATCATGAATGTGCATCCGTCCTCTACGGTAATCGATCCGGAGCCCACCACTAACGAACCGTTCTCGCCTGACGGCCTCTACGAGATCAAGATCGACACAAATGGTGATGCGGTCGCCGACATTGCGTATCGTGTTCGCGTTTCGTCGTTACCAGGAGCGATGCAGATCGCCACGGTACGCCGGGTTGAGGGTGCACTGGCCGCTGGGACAGACGACGGTGGAGAGGTTGTCTTTCTGGAGGCTCCAGTGTCGACAGGCCGGGGTGCGCAGGTGACCGAGGCCGGCGACTACCGCTTTTTCGCGGGCTGGCGAAGCGAAGCATTTTTCTTTGACACCTTGGGTGCCGTGAATGATCTGCATTTCACCGGTACTGATTTCTTTTCTGACAAAGACGTCTGCAGCATCGTTCTGGAAGTGCCCAACTCCGCGTTGGGGACCAAACCGGTTGGCCTGTGGGCACGCACACTGCACAAGCAGAGTGAGGGCTGGGTGCAGGTCGAACGGGGTGCGCGTCCTCAGCAGGCCGTATTCCTGCCCGGTGAGCAGCAAGAGGCTTATCTCGCCGGGCAACCCGCAGATGACGCCCGGTTTGTCGCAACGTTCGCGCACGCGCTTGAACACACGGGTGGATATCTGCCGGATGAAGCCGAGCGGGTGGCAAGGACATTGCTGCCAGATATCATGCCCTATGACCCGAGACGGCCTGCGTCGTTTCCGGAAAATGGCAGGACACTGACGGACGATGCCGCGGATGCTTTTATGGCCATCCTTACGAACGGCAAGTTGGCGGGGGACGGGGTGGGGCCGCATAGCGATCTGCTTGCTGAGTTCCCCTATCTAGGGTCGCCGCATTGCGCCCACGACTGATGGCATCCCACCTCTCATCGACGCAGACCTGCTCCTTTCTGCGAGCAGACACGTAACGCCCGCTATCTGTTTTCAAAGGAGACTACGATGCGATTGATCCCGACCTGCATAGCTCTAACCGCAGCCTTTGTGATGCCGGCCTCGGCGCATCCGGGTATCAGTTCGGCCGTCTCTTTCGCGGCCGGCGTCACTCACCCGCTAAGCGGCCTCGATCACATTGCCGCCATGGTGGCAGTTGGCGTGTGGGCCGCCGTGAAGGGTAACCGCGCGTTCTGGGCGTGGCCGCTGACCTTTGTTGCAGTCATGCTGATCGGCGGCGTACTCGGCCTGACACAGATCGCCTTGCCCTTTGTCGAGCCCGGCATTCTGGCCTCGGTCGTCGTGCTGGGGCTCGTGGTGGCGTTGGCGGTCGATCCGCCCGTATGGGTCGGCGCGGCGATCATCGGCCTTTTTGCGCTGCTGCATGGACATGCTCATGGAGCCGAGGTCGCCCATACCGTGAATGGGCTGGAATACGTCGCCGGGTTTTCGCTCGCAACTGCCATGTTGCATGCAATCGGCATCGGTTTGGGACTCACTTTGCAACGCGCCGCGCCAGATCCGGCCAATCGCATTGCTGGTGCGATCTGCGCGGCTGTCGGCGTCGGATTGTGCGCCGGAGTTCTTTGAAACAAATACCGAGGAGATTGCTCCTGGCATCCAATTAGCTTGTCCTCGAACAGGACAGGATAGCGATGGTGCGTGCGCTTCGGAACGCAAGAACTGTCGGCCGAGCAAACGGAGGAATGGAATGTCAGGTCCAGAAATAGATGAAAATACATTTGGCGACCGGGGGAACATTAGGCCAGGTCGTCTAGCCCTGCAGATGTCGACTGCCGGCATCGTCCATGATCTCGGGAATCTCATTCAGGTCGCCTCGTCCGCGTTGAATCACCTGGGCCGAGACCCGAATATCGCAATGGCACCGAGAGCGGGAATCGTAATAGCTGGCGCCAAAACCGCTCTGGAAAGAGCCGGTTGTCTTGTCAGGCAGACCATTGGGACAGCGAGAGAGATCGAAGGTGTAGTTGCGCATGCGAACGTCGGCATTTGCTTGGCCGACGTCGAGTCTCTTATTCGAAGCGCCTGGGATGAGAACATCCATCTCGAGGTTTGCGTCGGTTCCGACCTTCCTTTGGTAAGGTGCGATCGGGTTGGGTTGCAAAATGCAGTCCTCAACCTTCTGTTCAATGCGCGCGATGCAATGCCTGACGGCGGTTTGATTTCAGTGCACGCGTTGGTATCGGAAAATTCCGACCAGGTGGACGTTCGTGTTGAGGACCATGGAATTGGGATGACCAGCGAGACCATGGTCCGTGCATTTGATCTCTTCTTTACGACTAAGGGCGAGGGGTTGGGTGGCGTTGGATTGCCAATGGTCAAACGCTTCGTCGAAGACTCGGGAGGGTGTGTCGATGTTGAGAGCGTAATTGGATCGGGCACGACGGTGACGTTGCGATTGCCTGTGGTGCGCTAGGGGCTCGAGGGGCATGGGTCGTGCGATCAGTCGCCACATCCGTTAGACGTTGGCTGGAAGGTTCTACGATTTCGAGGCAGATTCGCGAGGCGCAATTATGAAAGAGTGGTCCGAGTCTGACGGCGTCGCGCAAGTGAGTGGACTGCGCCCCGACGGAATGGTGGCATTAGAGCATCAGCCCGTGATCCATCTAACGACAGAGCGATCTCAAATAGCCCGGTTTCCGGCCTCGTTCTTTGCCATCGGCCTCGGGACAAGTTCTTTTGCCGTCATGTGGCAGGTCGCGCATCAACTGTGGGCAGCTCCGAAAGAAATTGCTGTAGCGGTCGTGATATTGGCCATGTGCATATGGGCAGCTCTTTTGACCCTTTACGCTTTGAAGTTGTGGTTAGCACCATTGGCCGTGCGGGCCGAACTCGCGGATCCCGTTCAGAATTGCTTTCCTGGTCTCGCGGGTCTCGGGATTATGCTAACCGCGGTGAGCGTGCTGCCGTTCAGCGCGACAGCGGCCGCCATCCTCCTATGCATCGGTGGGGTGCTCGCGGTTGGATTTGGGCTTTGGCACTCGCAAATGATCTGGAAAGCGACAATCGCTCTATCGGACGCGACGCCGGCCTTGTACCTGCCTGTCGCCGCGGCGTCGTTCGTCCTTAGCATTGGGCTGTCGACATTCGGGCATTCTGAGTGGGCCCAACTGGCTTTGGGTGCCGGGCTCTTCTCGTGGCTTACAATCGATTCCGTCTTGTTCTATCGGCTCTATTTTGGTGAGCCGCTCAGAGACCAGATCCGGCCGACCCTTGGGGTTCAGCTCGCTCCTCCGGCGGTTTGCTCGCTAGCCTATGTTAACTCGTCGGGCACCTCCGGAGACGTTTTTGTTCACTGTCTCATCGGTTACGCAATCCTGCAGGCAGTTGTCCTTGGCGGCGTGCTTCCACGGATCGTTCGCCGTTTTTCCGCCGGTCTATGGAGCGTTAGCTTCGGCGCCACGGCATTGGCGACAACGATTGAAAAACTGGCCGTCCGAGGCGACACGGGCTTGGCTGGCGTCTTGGCTCTCCCAATTTTTGCGGCCGCAAACCTGCTCATCATGTGGCTAGCCGCGAGAACCATCATTCTGGCCACGACCGGCTCGTTATTGCCGGCTCCCCTAGACGGGAAAGAGAGGCAGTAGCCGGCTGCATGCATGTAACGAACATCGATGCGGTGGAGCCACCCTCTTGGATGCATACAGAGGTTCGCTGGACAGGGCCCAAATTTCTTGACGGTATCGACGGGCTCTACGCTAAATGTCGTCCGGCGGTGTCGAACAGGCAGACGCGGTCGGCCTGTGGCTGCAGCCACATGGTCTAGTCAGGCTGTAGGCTGATCCGGTCGTGAAACATCGTCACTACAGTCCGTGTGCCTACGGCCACGGTTACCTGCGTTTCGGGACCGAGCGGCTCGACGACCACGATCCGGGCCGGGATACCGGAACTTGCCGGAGAGATGGTGAAATATTCCGGCCTGATCCCGTAGAACGCTTCCGTGCCGGAAGACCTGGAAACGCTGCCGGGCAGCGGCAGCACGATGCCGTCATTGGTCTTGAAGACAGACCGGCCGGTCGCGCCGTCGAAGCGGCCTTTCAGCAGGTTCATCGACGGCGAGCCGATGAATTCGGCAACGAACATGCTCTGTGGGTCGTCATTGAGGTCGAGCGGCCGACCTCTGTTCGATACGGCCGCCGTTCATAACCACAATCCGATCGGCCATGGTCACGGCTTCGACCTGGTCGCGGGTCACGTAGACAATGGCCGTGGCCAGCCTGCGGTGCAGGGTCTTGATTTCGGCGCGCATGGCCACGCGCAGCTTTGCGTCGAGATTGGAGAGCGGTTCGTCGAACAGGAAGACCTGCAGTTTGCGCACGATCGATCGACCCATGGCCACGCGCTGGCGCTGGCCGCCTGAAGGCTGGCGCGGATAGCGATAGAGAAGCGGCGCCAGCCCAAGTATCTCAGCGGCTTCGGCAACCCGCTTCTGCTTCTCGTCTTTCGGGGCACCGACCAGCGTCAGTGAGAACGTCATGTTCTCGGCCACCGTCATATGCTGATAGAGCGCATAGTTCTGGAAAACCATGGAGATGTCGGCCTGCTTGGGCGGCAGGTCGTTGACGACCCGCCCACCGATGCCGATCGTCCCGCCGGTGATGTTTTCAAACCCAGCGATCATCCGCAGCAGCGTCGATTTTCCGCAGCCGGACGAGCTGACGAGCACCACGAACTCGCCGCGCTGAATGTCGACCGAGACGCCATGAAGCACCCGGACCATGTGCCTTGCGGACCTCGTCGATCGTGACGTTGGCCATCAGACGGCACCGACGCGGATTTCGTTGGATGACAGGGCGCCTTCATACACACCAGCAGCGCGATACCGCCGTCGTGGAAAGCTTCGGGCTGCTGTCTTTCGCAAAACCGATATTCCGTCGGGCTCGAAGATGATCCGGTCGCCGTTGGCCGAGGCTCTGGCGAATTTGCCCGAAGCGTGGTTAGCGGACAGCTGCCTCGACGATGGCAACATCCTCTTCTGCGGTGCCGCCGCTGACGCCGACACCCGCATACACCTTGCCGTCTTCATCGACCAGAGGAATACCTCCACCCATGGGGCAAAAACGCCCGCCGCCGACCGTGGGCAACGCATACAGCGATTGCCCCGGCTGTACGAGTGGCAGGATGTCAGCCGTACGCAGGCGCACGAGGGCCGAGGTATACGCCTTGCGCTCGGAAATCTCGAGCGCGAAGACAGGCGCGCCGTTCATCCGGTGTTGGAGCACCAGATTGCCGTGAACGTCGATGATGCATACTGCGACAGGCACGTCGGCCTTTGTCGCCTCTGCCTCCACACGTTCGGCAACCGACTTCGCTTTGGTGAGCAGATCCATGGGGTTATCCTTATTTTTGAGGGGGCGCGCCGTCGCCATTGACAGCGGTTTATCGCGGTGGCAACTCGCCCAGGTGGAAAGCCAGCCGATTCTCGACATCTCCCGGCGCCTGGAAGCCCTTGGCGGTCAGCGCTTTGATCCCCTCCTGGGCGGCGGGCCGGCTCAGCGAAGCTATGCAGGCTTCCCAACCGGCGCCTAGCTCGACGTCCGGCGTAAGGCTGGTGTTGACCAAGCGCTTGGTCTGCGCGATCGCCCATTTGTCGAACCTGGAGATCCGTGTCGCGAGCGCGTCGACATACGCGTCGAGCTCTGCGTCGGGCAGGGCCTTGTTCACGTAGCCATACGCCTCGGCCTGTTCGCCACGGATGTCCTCAGAGCTCAACAAAACCTCCATGGCTCGATTGCGGCCGATGAGGTGGGGCAGGCGGGCCATCGGTCCACCGCCGGCGACCATACCCACGCCAACTTCCCACTGGGAAATGATGGCCTTTTCCTTGCTAGCGAAAGCCATGTCGCAGGACAGGGTGATCTCGCTCCCGTTGCCCGTAGCGCGACCCCGGATAAGGGCGATCGAGGCGACCGGCGCGCGCGTCAGCCGTACAAGAAAATCCGGCCAGGGCGGCAGGCCCGTCCGCCCGGGCGGCAGCGCGAGCATATCCTCGATCCGCGCCTTGAAGTCTGAGTGGTTGAGGAAGTAGCCGTCGACGCTGCTGTCGAACACAACGACCCGAACGTCGTCGTCAGCTTCGATGGCGTCGATCAGATGTGTGAATTCTTGGACCATCTGTGGACCCATGACATTGAGCGGGGGATTGTCGAACGTGACTCGCCAATAGGTGGGCGT
This sequence comes from Mesorhizobium sp. P2_E9, assembly GCF_056403815.1. Lineage (NCBI taxonomy): Bacteria > Pseudomonadati > Pseudomonadota > Alphaproteobacteria > Hyphomicrobiales > Phyllobacteriaceae > Mesorhizobium > Mesorhizobium sp. P2_E9. Next base: position 56,775 of record NZ_JBFUET010000005.1, on the reverse strand, counting down.
CCGGCGTGTCAGGCGAATCTGCGAGGTAGTTGTCTTGGCGTCCACTGGAAGCTCCTTCGATGTTTACATGCTCGATGTCTCGAAGATGAGGCATTGGCTTCTGGCCCGCGATTGGACGAACGTATCGCCAAGACCATGGTGTCGGTCTGGCAGGGCAGGGCCGACCGCTCGGTGATCAAACGGGCTACCGACCCGTTTAAACAGTGGTCGTGCCGCCCCCAATCGCGCTGCAAACTTCTGGTCGAACAGACCCTCCCCCGGGATAGGCGCTGCCTCGGGCGAACTGCGTGGTCAACGCGCAACATAGGACGTAAGGGGCGGTGACCAACCGAGCAGACTATGACGCAGCCGGCGCGATACTGAATATCGGTCTATTGCTTGCGGCGGACGGCAGCCGGCGGCGGCTCGATGGCGCCGGCCCTGACGCGGGCTGGTTTCAGCGTCGGTGCGCCGGAATCCTTCACGATCGTCAACGCGCGCGGAAAAAACTGATTGTTGTTTAGGCCGCGTCCGATGTTGAGGATCGCGGCGCCGGGCAAACGTTTCTCTAGCATCGACAGTACGCGCTTGAGCGACGAGTCATCGAACGCATCCATCGCTTCGTCAATGATCACCCATTTCGGCTGCCGCAAGGCGAGCCTGGCCACGCCCAGCAAACGCTGTTCGTCATCGCCCAATTCATAGTCCCAGCGCCCGACGCGGTCGAGCGAGGACGACAGCCGTTCAAGGCCAACCTCGGCCAGCACCGCCGCAATGTCGGCGTCGCTAGCGGGCGCATGCCCGTTGCCGTGGTTGAGCACCTCGCGCAACGTGCCGGCCGGCAAATAAGGCACGCGTGGAACGAAGATGAGGGTTTCTCCAGCCGGCAGGCCGATCTTTCCGCTGCCCCACGGCCAAAGCCCGGCAATGGCGCGGAAGAACAGCGTCTTGCCGGCGCCAGGCTCGCCGGTGATCATCACCCGCTCGCCGGGGCGAATCTCGACATGCTGCTCGGAGAGTTTTGCGCAGTCCTCCGGCGAGGCCACCTGGAGCCTCTCGAACGTCAGACTGCCATTGGCGTTTTGATCGAAGGTGATGCGCCTTTCGGTGTCGTGCAGCACATCGGTTTCATCGAGCGCGATGCGGAAGTCGGCGACGCGCATCAGCGTGGCCCGCCAATCGGCGATGCTGCCGATATTGTTGATGAACCAGCGCAACGAGGAGTGGACCTGGTTGAAGGCGCCGACCGCCATCATCAGCCCGCCAAAGCTGATATCGCCCGAGAAATAAACCGGCGACGCGACCAGAATGGGAGCCACGACCGTGATCCAGTCATAGGTATCGGTCACCCAGGATAGATTGATCTGGGCCGTGTAGATGCGCCGCATCGCGCCCAGCACGGTGCCGAGGTCGAGTTCGAGCCGCCGTTTGGCATCATCCTCGCCATGGTAAAGCGCAATGGCATCGACATTCTCGTTGACGCGCACCATCGAGGAGCGCAGCTCCGCCTCTCGCGTGTAGCGGTCGCTGTTGAGGCTGATGAGTGGCCGCCCGACCAGCCAACTCAGCCAGGAGGCGATGCCGGCATAGAGGAACGCAGCCCACACCATGTAGCCCGATATCGCCAGCGACCAGCCGCCAATGTGGAACACGAAGCCCGAGGACAGTTCCCACAGCACGCCGACGAAGGACACGAGCAGGATGAGCGACTGCAGGAGACCGACGCCGAGGTCGGTCGACAGGTCGGACAGATGCGCGGCATCCTGCTGCATGCGCTGGTCGGGATTGACGCCGATGGCGCCGGCATTGGCCAGCCGGAAGGCGCGTGCCGGCCGCATCCACTGATCGATCAGATCCAGCGTCAGCGCCTCGCGCAGCTTCAGCCGGATCATCTGGTTGAGCCAGGTCTGGCCGATATTGAGCACCAGCAGCCCGCCGGCGATCATCGCAAAGACGAGGAGCTGGTGCAGGAAGGCCGCCATATCGCGACGCGCCAGCGCATCGTAGAAGGGCTGGTTCCAGCTGTTGAGCAGGACCTGGCCGATCGACGTCGCGATGATGACAGCCATGATGGCGACCGACGTCCACAGCAGCCATTTGCGAACCGGTGATCCCGTCAGCGCTTGCCTGATCGTCGCAACCTGATCACGCACGCTACTGACTTCGACCACCACGGTGATCGGCTGAACGGTGGCCTGATTGTCCATTTGGTCAGTCTTACCGAGATCCTTGCGTTCATGTGTGATGCTGAACCAGATAGACAGAGCCGACGGCCGCCGCTCCCAATCAGTCCGCTAGCCCAGAACGACAGACACGTCGGGTAAATTTCGGGTGGGGCAACTTTCCAGCTTGATCACGGAGGTGGCCCGCCTTCGGCCTCGACCCGGCGGCCGAACGCTGTCGGCGAAGACTTCGGTCACTTGGGCGCCGGTTCAGCGATGGATAGACGATGCCCTTACTGCCCGACACGGTCCATAGCACCTTGGTGTCGGTGCCAGGTTGAGCGCCGCCATCCCAATGCGGTAAATCAACAGCGCATGGGTTTGACGGTGATTGCGGTCAAATCCGGCTTGCGTCAAGCGCTCGTGAAGGCCCGGCTAAGATGCAATCGCGTCCCAGCGAGCGCGCCTATACCTTCGTCTGATTGGATCAGAACACGTCATTTCGTATTCCAACGTATCCAATAGACGCCGGTGCGCGGCCCGTAGAGGGACCTGGGATCATGACGCAACAGTTGAGCACGACAGCCGGTTCGGATCGCTTCCTGCGCACTCCGACAGATCTTGGTTCCGACGCGACCCGCGACATCGCTGCCGGCCTCGCCGGTCTGCTAGCTGACGTCTTCACCTTGTATCTCAAGACCAAGAATTTTCACTGGCACATGAGTGGTCCGAATTTCCGGGACTATCACCTCTTGCTCGACGAGCATGGCGACCAAATCTTCGCGATGACGGACGTGATCGCCGAGCGCGCGCGCAAGATCGGCGGCACCACGATCCGTTCGATCTCCGATATCGCGGGACGCCAGCGTATCCTCGACAACAATGCCGACTATGTTGATCCGCAGGACATGCTCGCCGAGCTTCACGGCGACAACAAGCAGTTGGTGGCCGAACTGCGTCGCGTCCATGAGCTGTGCGATAGCTATTCGGACATTGCCACCACGAGTCTGATCGAAGGATGGATCGACGAAAGCGAACGGCGCAGCTGGTTTCTCTACGAGATTTGCCGCGCCTGAGCGAAAAAGCGGCAAGGCGGCGGATCCGGAAGAACCGCCGGCAAGGATCGCGCATTCGGTAGTGATGCGACGCCCTCGGGTTAGGGTGCAAGCCGGTCGCACCGGAGGGCAGTAGGGTGACCGCTGGTCGGGTGGCATTGATCCGCATCGACTCTCCTGCCCGAAGTTGGCTCAACCTCATTGACACCGCGCACGTTCTGATAGGAGCGGAGACCGCGTTGCTGGCAGTTTGGGTGCAGAAGCTAAGGCGTGATCAGAGGGAAGCGCACACCCGCAACCGATCCACACGGGGTGAATTTCCACTGCACAGAGCCGCCAAGTTCCGCCGTCAGCGCGCGTATCAACCGCCACTCATGTCCCTCAGGCGGATCAGAGGCCGCGAATCCGTCGTCACAGACAACGCACCAGACGCTGCTGCCACTCCTGTTCAGTGTGACACGGATGGAACCCTGGCGATCCTTCAGGCCACGGCGTGCCGCGTTGCGGACCAGTTCGGAGACGATCAGACCGACGCGCCAGCACCGCGCGGCGTCGAGCGGGATTTCGTCCGTTGCAACGGTCAACTGAATGCCCCGCTCGCTGAGGTATGCGCGCGACAGGCTGGAGCACAACTTCCCGACATGATGACCGAGGTCGATGTCTTCCTCGGCGATCGGTACGAGAAGGGATCGATGCGCCTCCGCCATCGCATGCAGACGGTCCGCTGCGCGCCTCAACGCTGGCGCGGCCGTCACTTCTCCCCGCGAAGCGGCCAGCGACAGGATCGCTATCGCTTCACTATATTCGTTGATCACCCGGTGGCTGATCTCTTCGAACAGATGCGATGCCAGCGGCTGGCACGACGCGGGTGATGGATTCGCACATCCAGTTAGCATGGCTAGACCCTCCGGTAACGCCGCCCCGCCACGAGAGCGCCGTTCGCGATGTTCTGGAAAAGACCACAGCAGACCCCGCCGAAACGTTCCATTGCGCCAAGGTGTCGGCAATACTTAAGACGGAGGTACGCCGCGTGGATTGGCGCTCTGAGTATCTGCGGGCAAAGCCCGTGCGGACGAACGATCAACAATCTCCGTCAAATATTAGTCGGCACTGTGGAGGCGCGGCTCGATTACCAATAATGTGGCGACAGGTCACGTTATAACCGCCAATACCAAAGTATCCGCGACACCATTGGACAATGGTTGCAGGCCTTGATTGTCCACATATTCAGTCCGGGAAGAGACGCGGCGCAGCTGGGTCGGTGGTCCCCAACATCATCGAGGTCTGTCATGGAAACTGAACAAAAAGTGGTTGTCATCACCGGCGGGTCGCAAGGCATTGGCGCAGCGCTGGTTGAGGCCTATCTCGGCCGGAACTACCGCGTCGTTGCCACCTCTCGCTCCATCAAACCTTCCGATCGATCGGACTTGCTCACGATTGCGGGCGATATCGGTAACCCCGCTACGGGGCCGAGGGTGGTCGACGAAACACTCCAGCGTTTCGGACGGGTCGACACGCTGATAAACAACGCCGGCATCTTCCTTGCTAGCAGTTTCACGCATTACTCGGCAGAGGATTACGCCCGCGCGGTCGCGACCAACCTGACCGGTTTCTTCTTCGCCACCCAGGCAGTGATCGCCGCAATGGAACGTCAGCGGGGCGGGCATGTTGTCAACATCACCACGAGCCTGGTTAAGCAGGCCAGTTCGAAGGTGCCATCGGTGCTCGCCTCGCTGACAAAGGGCGGGCTCGACGCCGCGACCCGGAGTCTGGCGATCGAATATGCCCGCAGCGGAATTCGGGTGAACGCCGTGTCGCCGGGCGTCATCAGGACGCCGATGCATGCGCCCGAGACGTACGAGGCGCTGGCGGGCCTGCATCCGCTGGGCCGCCTTGGTGAGATTTCCGACATCGTCGGCGCGGTCCTCTACCTGGAGGATGCCTCTTTCGTGACAGGGGAAACGCTTCATGTCGACGGCGGCCAGAGCGCTGGCCACTGACCCACCAGTCAAGGGAGACCCTTCATGCCTATTGTTACCGTCCAGCTCACGCGCGAGGGCACCGAGCCCGGTGTGGGCCACGTTACAGCGGAGCAGAAAGCAGCCATCTACAAGGGTGTGAGCGAAGTGCTGCTCGACGTCCTCGGCAAGCCGCTGGATTGGACCTGGGTGGTGTTTGAGGAAGTGGAGATGGAGAATTGGGGTTGGGGCGGCATGCCCGTCGGCGAATACCGCAAGCTGCTGGCTGCAAAGGGCGTTTGAGCCCCATCGCGTCTCCCCCAAAAGCATACTGGAGTTGCAGCTGACATGGTTTCGTCTTCGACGTCGGCGACCCTGATGTATCGCACCGTCGAGGTGGATGGGTTGGGATTATTCTACCGCGAAGCGGGCCTGCGCGATGGCCCGACCATCCTGCTGCTCCATGGCTTCCCGTCGTCATCGCGCATGTACGATACGCTGCTGCCGCTGCTCGCTGACCGCTATCACCTCATTGCGCCCGACTATCCTGGTTTCGGCCATAGCGACGCGCCCTCACCGGACAGTTTCGCTTACACCTTCAACCATCTGGCCGAGGTGATCGAGGGATTCGTCGAGGCGCTTGGCCTTGAGCGCTACGTCCTTCTCCAGCAGGACTACGGTGGCCCTATCGGGATGCGGCTGGCGATGCGCCATCCCGAACGCGTGCGAGCGATCATCATCCAGAATGCTGTGTCGCATGAAGAAGGCCTCGGACCATTGTGGGATGCGCGCAAGGCCTTCTGGTTGGACCGGGCCGCGCACGAGGAAAAAGTGATGTCCACTTTCACCTCGATTGAAGCCGCGCGGCAGCGCCATGTCGGTCGCAGCCCCAAGCCGGAACGATACAACCCTGACAGCTGGACCGACGAAGCCGCGATGCTCTCGCGCCCGGGACAGGGACGCATCCAGTCGGACCTGTTCTACGACTATCAAAGCAATGTCGCCGCCTATCCGGTCTGGCAGGCCTGGCTGCGTACACACCGGCCGCCGATGCTGGTAGCGTGGGGACGCTACGATCCGTCCTTCACCGTCGCTGGCGCGCATGCCTATGCCCGAGATGTGCCGGACGCCGAGATCCACATTCTCGACGCCGGACATTTTGCGCTCGATGAAAAACTCGAAGACATTGCGACATTGGTCCGCGACTTTCTCGATCGTCACTTGGAACAGGGAGCTCGTGCCATGGCGACCTGCGAAGACTTGGAAAACTGTCTCAATAGGAGTCGCGGATGACCCAAGTACGAGTTGAGGATGAAATCTATGCAATGCCCCCGCACAACGGCTTTACCGTCGCGCATTTTCTGACAGTCGCCGACATCGAACGCTCGGCACGATTCTACGAGATGGTCTTCGGAGGCCGCATCCTGAGCCTGGGCGATAGCAGTGGCGCGCCGGGGTACATCCAGATCGCCAACACGTGGCTCATCGTCAACGTAGGGGGCGGCCCCACACCTGACAAACCGTCGGTGACGCTCGGTGTTCCCCCCAATCCCGATTCACTCAGCAGCTTCATGAACATCCGCGTTGCCGACATCCACGGCTGCTATGAACGCTGGCAAGCCCGGGGCGCTGAATTCATCACGGAGCCGATGGAAAAGTACGGCGAGACTCGGTGCTACATTCGCGATCTAGACGGCTACATCATCGAAGTGGGTCAGAGTAAGCCGGGGGTCGTTTACGGTTAGCCCTGGAAGGACGCACAGTCCGCAACGATCCGCTTTTCACTGTAGATTGCTGCGCTGCGCGGCGAGGGGTTTGTCGGCGCGGGGCCGCGCGACCCGCAGCCCGGCGCGCCGTATACCGGCAGTCCATGAAATCCTGCTTCGCTGATCCGACCGCGTCGCGGGGGCGGTCGAGCATTAGGCCTGCCAAGGCCATTTTTCGCATTCGTTCCGAACCTGGGTACGGCTCAGCCCCAGGTCTGCAAGCTGATGGGATTCGAGCTCGGCCAATTGTTCGCGTTGGCAGTGGCGTTGTATCCAGCGCGATACCATCACAATCGGTCCTGTCACATTGTTGATGATGTGACGGACATGTGTCGGCAGTGACGACGAAGGCCTCCGCCCTTCAGTCAGCCGGTAGTTCAACATTTCTCATCCTTTCGCGGCATCCGTGTTGACGTGTGGCCTTGAAATGCTCGAATCTGCTGGCGGGTGCAAAGCATGGCTTCTCGTGCTTCCCCCAATTTTTCTCATGACATGGTGCGAGATTGGCCCGCCGACTGCCATCACTCAACGCCCTCAAAGCCTTCGAGGCGGCGGCACGTCATGAGAGCTTCACCAGGGCGGCGGAAGAACTGTCCGTGACGCAGGGTGCGGTGAGCCATCAGGTGAAGGCTCTTGAACGCGAACTGGGCATCAGGCTGTTCGATCGCGAATGGCAAAAGCTGAGCATCACACGGGCCGGCCTCTCCTATCTGGAGGTGGCGCGCGATGCCTTCGACCGGATCGCTCTCGGCACGGAACGTATACAGCATCTATCTCGGGCAGGGGCTCTGACGGTCAGCACCTCGCCCGACTTTGCCGCCAAGTGGTTGGTCAACCGCCTTGGCCGGTTTGCCGAGATGCACCCCGATATTGATCTGAGGATTTCCGCAACCATGCATCACGTCGACTTCGCCAGAGAGGACGTCGATCTTGCAGTGCGGCACGGCGATGGCAACTGGGCGGGGCATGATGTTGTTCGCCTGTGCTCCGAGCAACTGTTCGCGGTCTGCAGTCCGAAACTTCACCAGCGGATGCGCGAGCCGTCCGATGTGCTGAAATTTCCGTTGCTGCATCTTGATGACCGAAAGGACTGGTCGGAATGGCTCGAGGCCGCTGGCGTGGTCGGTGCCGAACTCTCCCACGGACCGGTCTTAAACCGCGCCAGCATGGTCATAGACGCGGCTATCGACGGCCAGGGTGTCGCACTCGCCCGCACCACGCTTGCGGCTTGGGACCTCATCAACGGGCGCCTCGTAAGACCATTCGCCATGGCTCTGCGATTGTCCAAGACCTACTGGATCGTCTGCCCCAAGGCGACGTCGACGCTGCCCAAAATCACGACGTTCCGCGACTGGCTGTTGGCAGAGGCCGCCGATGACGTGCGCCGCCTCAAGACGCTCGCTCCATAGGTCCAGCGCCTTCCAGATCGCGATGGTCAAGCGGTCACAAAGGCCCCTCGCCAATTGAGCTTCGCTACATGCCCAGCCTGATTGCATTCCCGCGGCCAGACTCACGACGACCGATAGTTCGGCCGAGTTCTTCTATGCAGGTATCAACACGGCAATACGATGCACGCCGGCCACCTCGCTTGTGTTAGTCGCCTCGTCGGTCTTGCCTTTGGCGCACTTGTACATGTCGCCTTCCTTGAGCTTGTCGGCTTATTGGACATCGGAAGACTCCTGCTCACCGTCAGCGCGCCTGGTTCCGGGAGGCACTGCCCGGTTCTGGCCGCTACGGTGGCGGAACGGCCTGTAATTTCCGAGCTTGGTACGTGAGGAGTATTTGCCATCGACAAGACCAAGCAGCTTCTGATCTGCCGCCTGGGTCAGCGCTTCAGCGGGCTCGGGGGCGATGGTGGGGGGCGCGACGATTGGCTCGGGAATGAGCGTTGGGGCTGGGACTGCTGGCGCGCCACCGATCAGGGTCAGACGCCTCTGCGCCACGGCCTCGGCGGCCGCCCTTATTGGGTCATCCTCGGTGTGGACGTAGCGCATGAACATGGTGACGGTCTTATGCGCGGTGAGCGCCATGCCGACCTTCACCGGTACGCCGGAGTTGGCGATGTCGGTCGCCGAGCGGTGTCGGATTCCGTGTGTGCCGATGTGCGGCAGGCCGGCCCGCTCAAGGATGCGCTTCCAGCCGTGATAGTAGGTGTGCTTCGACATCGGGAGGTTTGGATCGAAGATTGATGGGCAGACGAAGGGCGAGGCCTCGAAGCGCGGGGCCGTCCCGAACAGCCGGGCCGCCTCCGCGCTCATCGGCTTGGACATAACGCCGGTCTTGCTGTCGGGCCATTCGATGCGCCGGTTGTCGAGATCGACCCAAGCCCATTCGAGCTGCCGGATCTCCGACATGCGCGCGGCGAACTCGAATTGGAGCCGGACTGCGAGGAGGATGAAGGGATGCTCCAGGCCCTCGGCTTCGGCCTTGTCGAGGTAGGCGTAGAGCCGCTTCAGTTCCGTATCGGTGATCAGTCTTGTCCTTCCCCGTTCCGGGAACTTGGGAACATGTCGGCATGGGTTCGACCCGTCGGGCCGCATTCCCCAGACCTCGGCCATGTTGAACATCTTTCGGACGGCCGCGAGGACGCGGTTGGCGTTCGTCGGGGCTCTCGACATTTTCTTCATGAGGTTCGCGATGTCGGCCCGCGTAACGTCGGGCACCTTTATCTGGCCGAGGTGTGGGATGATGTAGAGCTTGCCGTACCCCCGGTTGGATTTGACGGTCGAGGGCTTGTTTCGGCTTTCCGAGTAGTCGTCGATAAACCGGTCGAAGAGTTCCTTGACTGTCGGTGCTTTTCGCGTGGCGGAGCGTTCGGCGCTCGGGTCCTTGCCCTTGCGGACGTCGGCGAGCCAGTTCTGGGCAATCGTTCGAGCCTGCTCCACGGTGATTTCGCCAAAGCGGCCGATGGCGGGCTTTCGCCGCTGGCCGTTGGCAGCGACGTAGGCCACCATGAATATCTTGCGTCCGGTCGGGGTGACCTTCAGCAAGAACCCCGGTGTGATGGTGTCGCGAAGTTCGTAGGGTTCCTGATCGGCCGTTGCAGCATCGACGATCGTCTTGGTGAGCTTGATTTTGGGCATTCCTAACCTCCATTAAAGTCGATTTCAGCTGCAGAATAGGTGCAGCCAGAAATCAAACCGTGGCGTATATCCGGTTAGGTATGGATGATTGGACGAGCCGAAAAATCTAGTGTCTACAATCGGTTATCGTACAATTGGATACCGCCGGATAAAGTTAGGATAGGGCATATCCGGTCTCTCAAAATCGAGTTCCGCAAGGAGTGCTGGTTCGATCCCGGCTAGGGGCACCACCCTTCGCTCTTCGAGCTTCGAGTGGCAAAGCCATTCGGAGTTCGTTAGCAGGCAGCCGAGAGCATTCAGGGCGCAGGCCGACGCCTAGTGCCAGCCTGCGCCCCCGGCCGATCCGCTCAAAGCGAATGCTTGTACCCGATCCCGATGTTCCATTTGTCGCCGGCGAGATCGTTGTAGGGAGCTGACGTCGTGTCGGTCTTCTTCCAGGAATAGCCGACGCTGGCATAGACCGCGTTGGTGGAGTCGATGTTGTAGGTCACGCCGGTGGCCAGCTTCGGCGTTTCCCACGTGGTGCTGAAGGCGTTGCGGTAGCGGAAGTTGAAGACGTTCCAGGTCCACTGCTTGGAGACTTTCCAATCGCCCGCGATGTACAGGGCGTAGTAGGGAACATTGGCGTTGGCATCGTCGTCCTTGATGATGCCCGTGTCGTGCCAAGTGTAGCCGAGCCCGAGGCTGGGGGTCAGGGTGAAGGCATCCGTGATCTTGATTTTGTAGCCGAGGCTCGCTTCGGCGTAGTACTGCGACTTGCCGCCGGTCTTGAAGGTCGGCTGGATAAAGATGCCGCCGACGAAATTGTTGTCGAAATTGTGCGAGACGCTGAATTTGAAGTAGGTGTCGGCAAGCGACCGGGCGGTGTTGCTGCCATTGTCGATGGCGTAGAATTCCGGATCTCCTTCGATCGCAATCGTCCAGCTCGGCGCTGCCGGTGGCGGGGCTTCGACCAGGTCGGCTGCGAAGGCCGATGTGGCCATGGAAAAGCAGACGCCCAATGGGGCGATGATGGTGCGCAAAAGCATGGTCTTTCCTCGAGATGTGGCGTCGCGTCGGGATGGTGCGGCGCGTTGGGATGTGGCGGGATTTAGCTAGGCGCGCGCCATTACAGTTATGTGACGATGTGCCATTCGTGTGGGCCGCTTCGTCCGAACGGTTCCCGGCAGGAAATCGGCGGTGCAGTTTGGCCACACAAGCGAGGCGTGGCCGTTACAGCGTTTCACCGTTTCATGGAAACGGCGAACTGCTCTAACTCTTTGTTTTGACGCAATTCCTGACGAAAAACCGCTCACACTTTTCCTGGAATTGCTCCAGAAAGCCCGTCGAAGAGAACAGTTTTCTGGCCTTGGACGAAGCAGGCACACCAGGCGGCTGCGTCACGCGTCTTCGCGGTCGAGATGCCTATCGCATGTTGCCGGTGTGGCCCTGCGAGTATCGGCCGGGCTGCGGCCAGACGGTCAGGCCGTGGGGCTCGACGCCGACCTGGATTTTCGTCACGGCGCCCGAGGTCGTGTCGATCATGTAGACCTCGCTGTCGAAGCGGCCGGACAGCCACAATTGCTTGCCGTCGGCGCTGACATTGCCCATGTCGGGGCTGCCGCCACCGGGTATCGGCCATTGCGCGACGACGGAGCGGGTGGCGAAATCGATGACCGTCACGCTGCCCGGCCCCTTTGCACGGCCTTGCTCCATCTTGTGCGAGCCGCGGTTGGAAACGTAGAGCTTTGTGCCGTCACGGCTGACGACAAATCCGTGCGTGCCAATGCCGGTGGCGATGAAACCGATCTCGGAAAAGCTGTCGCCGTCGATCAGGAACACGCCGCCGTTCATCATGTCGGCAACGTAGAAGACCTTGCCGTCGCGGGAGAGCCTGACGTCCTGCGGCATGCCCATTTTCGACAGAGCAAGGTGGCCGAGCACCTTCTGGTTTTTCAGGTCCACCTTCAGGAGGCCGCCGTCGCCATATTCGCAGGTGAAGATGGCGTAGGCACTGTCGACGGAAAAATCGGCGTGGTTGATGCCGGGGCAAGACGGCGTCGGAAGCGTCGACTTCAGCGCCATGGTCTGCGGATCGCGAAAGTCGAGCCGCTGGTAGGCCTCATCGACGATGACGGCCGAGCTTCCGTCAGGCATGAAATACATATTGTAGGGGTCATCGACCGGAATTTCGTGACCCGGCTTTGCGGTCCTGGGGTCGATGGGCGTCACGCTGCCCTTGCTGGTGCCGCTGGCGTTGTTGGCGACCCAGAGCGTCTTCAGATCCCAGGACGGAACGACGTGCTGCGGCTTGCGCCCGACAGGGAACCTGTCGACTTCCTTGAGGGTCAGGGGGTCGATGACCGATACGCTGTTGGACGAGCGGTTCGGAACATAGACACGGGGTAGCGCGCCTGCCGTCGCCGGGCTCAAATGATCAGAGCTTGTCTGGTCGTAGATATTGATCGGGGAGCGCGAAGGCGCCGGCTCGCTGCAATCCTCCGGACACGAGCCGGCCGAAGCCGATGCCGAGGACAGGGCAAGCAACAAGACGAGCAGCGCGGGAAAGCTCGTGAACTGCAGATATGGTTTGATCATTTGGGCTGCTGTTTTTCGAATTCGCGGATCGCGTCGGTCGTCCCATTGACGATCAGGTCGACGCCGAGTTGGCCAAACGCGGCTGACGATCGTGTCGGATCGCCACCATAGACGCCGTCGCCGGCATCGAGCTTCGGGGCGGCCGCAAGGCGATCCTTGCGCACCATGGACGGGTCGATGGCGAGCATGAGCGATGTGTCGGCCAATCCCGCGTGGGTTCCGATCTCCGGCCGCGTCGCGCCGGCCGACAGGAGCTTGTCGACATAGGCGCCTTGGGTGATCTGATAGTATTCGAGCGCCGCAAAGACCCGGACCGGGGTCTTGCGCCATTCGGCATTCAGGCGATCGGCGACATGGCGCTCGTCGGCCTGATAGCCGCCATGGTCGCCGATCAGCACGATGGTCTTGAAGCCGTGCAGCTTGAAGCTGCGGGCTGCGGATTCGAGCAGCTGCTCGAAAATCTTGTCGCCGATGGTGATCGTCCCGGGAAACCTCATATGGGCGGTCGGCGGATCGATGGTTCCTTCCGGAACATAGGAGATCACGGGCGCGACCAACGCGTTGCCCAGCTGTCCGGCTATTTTTTCAGCCAGGAATTTTACCCGCACATTGTGCTTGCCCAGCGCCATGGCGGGGCCGCTTTGTTCAGTGCCGCCTATCGGGACAATGATCGTCGTCGTCCCGGCGGCGATCCGATCGCGCAGTTCGGTCCAGGTCTGGTCCTCGAGGAAAACCGACGCGCTGGCAGTGTGCGCCACTGAAGCAAGGCCTGACAGAAACCAAAGGCCGACGACGATGCCCGCGAACCTCGCGATCGTTCCAGCCTTTGTGTAAGGGGCAGGGGGCTCGGCAAGGCGCCTCCAGCCGCGGAAGTCAGAGATCATGGGTCTAGCGCCGTCTCAGCAGGCTCTTCATGCGGTTGCGCAGCAGCCGGGCCATGTTGCGGGTCTCGCGGTAGAGGTGAAGCTGCGAGGCGGCCTGGCGCGCCAGGCGGTCGGCATCCGGCGTCAGCCCGATCACCAGCGTGCCGATCGGCTTGCGCTCGGTCCACAGCCTGCTCATCACCGGATGGTCCGGCACCGCGCAGGAATCGGTCATCATGATGTTGGGATCGTCGAGATGCTGCCTGGTGACCTCGATCATCAGCAGCGTACCGGGCGAATAGGCCGATAGTGTCTCGTCATAGGCCGTCTTCCAGGTATAGGCGACGCCGGCCTCGACGAAGACGATCAGGCAGGCGATGGTGCGGCCGTCGAGCGTCAGCGAATGGATGCGGCACATGTCCTGTTCGGCGAGCCTGTGCACGGCCTCGCGGGCAAAGGCGGCGCGGAAGCGGTCGATCGCCATGGCGGTGCGCTCGCGGCCCTTCCAGCCCGACGCCTCCAGCGTCAGGAAGCTTTCGATGGCGTGGCGGATCTCTTCGGGGCCGCGCGCCACCACATGCTCCAGACTGCCGAGGTCGGCAAGGCGCCGCTTCAGGCGACGGAACTCGCGGTAGTGGTGCGAACGCAGCGAAGCCTTCAGATAGTCGTCGCCGTCGAGTTCGCTCTCCAGCACGGGGCGCGCCGTCTGGCCGGTGGTGACCAGCGTCAGCCCGCGCGTCTCGGCCACGGTACCAAGTACGCTCGCCACCGGGCCGTCGAGCCTCATGTCGGGCAGCACGAGGACTTTCGGCATCTTGAGGTGCGGGCGCGACAGCATCGAGAAGAAGTCCTCGACGACGCCGATCGGATCGTCGCGGTCGATCAGCGGCGTGCCGAGCGGACCGAAGGGGCTCGACCAGGTGCGCATCACCGGAACGCCGAGCGGCACCACGGGCCGTTCCACCGAGAGCGGCACCAGAAGGCGCAGCCGGTTGCGGTATTCGTCGCCGTCGCGGATCACCGCCAGCCGGACTTCGCGATCCTCCAGCCGGGGCATGGCCGGCGCCAGGAAACGCGGATTGAAGAAGACGTTCGGCTCGATCGTGCGGGCGCAGAGATAATCCAACTCCTCGACCAGGTCGAAGCCGGCCGATGCCGGGTAGATGGCAAGCTTGCGCTCGGGCCGGTTGTTGGCGAGGATTTCGATATGGGCCGGGTCGGCGTCGCGCGCCAGGCCGGCAAGGCCCGACACCATGGCGCCGGCGGTGCCGCCGCTGGTTTCCTCGAGCAACGGGATGGCGGCCATCAGGCGGCTCCTTTGGCAGGCACGAAGATCGCCATGACGATGCCGAGCTTGCGCCACACCGTGAAGGACAATGCGCTGGCCTCGAAGATCATGGCAAAGGCGGTGGCCATGGCCGCCCCCCACAGGCCGAAATGCGGGATCAGCACCACGTTGAGGCCGATGTTGAAGGCCAGGGTCATGGCATAGACGGCGGCGCAGATGTTCTGGTTGCCGCTCATGGTGAGCAGGCTTTCGCAAGGGCCGACGGCAGCGCGCGCCACGACGCCGAAGACGAGCAGGAACAGAAGCGGATAGCCCGAGGTGAATTCGGGGCCGAACAGCACCAGCATGGGTTCGCCGAGCGCCAGCACCAGCAGCGCCATCAGCAGCGACGGCCAGAAGGTCCACGACACCGTTTCGCGGGCGAAGGCGGCAAGCTTAGCCGGCTCGCCATGGGTGAACTGCGCATAGCGCTGGGCAACGCCGGCCTTGACGGCGAAGTAGACGAAATGCACCAGCGCCAGCGTCTTGACCGTGGCGAAATAGACGGCGACGTCGTTGGGGTTCATATAGGCGCCGACCATCAGCACGTCGGCATTGGTGAGCAGGAAGAAGAAGCTTTCGACCAGGAAGATCGGCAGCGAGACGATGAACCATTGCGCGAAATGCACCTTCATCGGCCCGGCCGGGATCTGCCTTTCCATGCGGTGCGTGACGCCGATCAGCTGCGCCAGCGTGGTGACATAGGTGGCGGCGATCGAGGCGAAGATCGCCGTCCTGGCATCGGCGGCGTAGCCGGCATAGAGCATCAGCGCCATGAACAGCAGGATCAGCACCGGTCGTATCAGGTAGGTTGGCGACAGGGCGAAAAGCGCCCAGCTGTTCGCCCTGGCCTGGCCTTGCAGCAGATCCGACACCGCGATCATCGGCAGGCAGATGACGCCGAGGATGAACGGGATCACGTAGTAGTTCTCGATCCAGGGCGCCGCCAGCCAGACGCCGAGCGCGCCGAGCCCGGCGATGATGGTGGAGGCGATCAGCACGAACAGGCGGCTGGCCACGACGATGCCGCGCAATTCGTCCATCATCCCGCGCTCACGGTATTCGGGGATGAAGCGAATGACCGAGGTGTGGAAGCCGAGGCAGGCGAGGTTGCCGACGATGACCATCGTCACCCAGACGAGGACGAAGATGCCGTATTCGAACGAGCCCATCCAACGCGCCATCAGCACCTGGCTGATGAAGGCGATGACGGCGCTGACGATGCGGATGGAGAAGGCTATGACCGACATGCGGCCGGCCTCGCCGCGCTCATCGGCGGTGAACAGCACGGCGTCGATGCGGGCAAGCAACGGCCCCACGCGCAGCGCCAAACGCTGCGGCAAGAACCGCCCGGCAGTCGTGGCCGCGGAAAAGCGCACCCCGATCTCTCTCCGTTTTCCGCCTCTTTTTCAGGCTTTGGTGTAGCGGATACACATTAAGAAACGGTTGGGTGAGGAGCGGTCCGCGCAGCGGACGAAAAGCCAACTGCTTGGCTTTTCGAGCGACGAACGGTGAAGACCCGGTCCGCCTTCAGGCGGATCAAAAGGTCCTGGGGACCTTTTGAAGGGGCTGAACGCCCGAAGGGCAGGGAGCCATAGCGGAGGGCCGGCAGGCCGCCTAAGTGGGTGAGGCCAAGAATCCGCTTTTCGAGGTCCGCCGTGTTGCGGACACCAACGGCGATACGATTAGATTAGAGGGAAATAGGCCGAATCTTGGAACTCAGCGCCGCCCCTCATCCGCCCTTCGGGCACCTTCTCCCCGTTGAACGGGGAGAAGGAAGAGCGCGTCGTTACGCAAACGCCCCGTGGCAGTGCTTGTACTTCTTGCCGGAGCCGCAGGGGCAGGCTTCGTTGCGGCCGACCTTGCCCCAGGTTGCCTGGTTGTTCGGGTCGCGGTCTTCGGGGGCGACGATGGCGTTTTGTTCCTGGCGCACCAGGAGGGCTGTCTCGCCGCCTTCGAAATCATTCTCGCCGGTGGAGCCGTCAATATGCGTGCCAAACATGTCGGGCGCTTCGGGAGGCGGGGCTTCGGCGGCCTGGCGGACCAGTTCGACGCGCATCAGCTGCGCGGTGACGGCTTGGCGCAGATTGCCCAGCATCGCCTGGAACAGCTCGAACGCCTCGCCCTTGTATTCCTGCAGCGGATCGCGCTGGGCGTAGCCGCGGAAGCCGACGACCGAACGCAGGTGATCGAGATTGACGATGTGCTCGCGCCACAGATGGTCGAGTGACTGCAGCACCACCGAGCGCTCGACATAGGTCATCACCTCGGGGCCGAAGCGTTCGGAGCGCTCCTTGGCGGCGGCGTCGGCGGCCTGGGTGATGCGCTCGCGGATGTCGTCCTCGGCAATGCCCTCTTCCTTGGCCCAGTCTTCGATCGGCAGGTCGAGATTGAGGAATTCGGCGACTTCGGCCTTGAGGCCGGCGACATCCCACTGTTCGGCATAGGCGTTCTCGGGAATCGCCTTGGCGACGATCTCGTCGATGACGCCCTCGCGCATCTCGGCAATGGTTTCCGACAGGCCTTCGCCATCCATCAGTTCGATGCGCTGCTCGAACACCACCTTGCGCTGGTCGTTGGAGACGTCGTCATACTTCAGCAGGTTCTTGCGGATGTCGAAGTTGCGCGCCTCGACCTTCTTCTGCGCCTTTTCCAGCGCCTTGTTGATCCAGGGATGGATGATCGCCTCGTCTTCCTTGAGGCCGAGCTTCTGCAGCATGCCGTCCATGCGCTCGGAGCCGAAGATGCGCATCAGATCGTCCTGCAGCGAAAGGAAGAATTTCGAGCGGCCGGGGTCGCCCTGGCGGCCGGAGCGGCCGCGCAGCTGGTTGTCGATGCGGCGCGATTCATGGCGCTCGGTGGCCAGCACGTAGAGACCGCCGGCGGCTAGCGCCTTTTCCTTCAGGCGCTCGACGTCGGCGTGGATTTCCTTCTCACGCGCCTCACGCTCGGGACCGGCAGGCATGTCGCCCAGTTCGTCCTCGATGCGCATCTCGGCATTGCCGCCGAGCTTGATGTCGGTGCCGCGGCCGGCCATGTTGGTGGCGATGGTGATGGCCCCGGGCTTGCCGGCCTGGGCAACGATCGCCGCCTCGCGCTCGTGATGGCGGGCGTTCAGCACCTCGAAATCCTTGAAACCTTCCTTGCGCAGGCGCTCCGCCAGCTGCTCGGACTTCTCGATCGAGGTCGTGCCGACCAGCGTCGGCTGGCCCTTGGCGCTGGCCTCGCGGATCTCCTTGACGATCGCCTTGTATTTCTCCTCGACCGTCCGGTAGACCTCGTCGTCCTCGTCCTTGCGGATGACCGGCAAATTGGTCGGGATCTCGGTGACTTCGAGGCCGTAGATGTTGCCGAACTCCTCGGCCTCGGTCAGCGCCGTGCCGGTCATGCCGGACAGCTTCTTGTAGAGGCGGAAGTAATTCTGGAAGGTGACGGAGGCCAGCGTCTGGTTCTCCGGCTGGATCGCCACATGTTCCTTGGCTTCCAACGCCTGGTGCAGGCCTTCCGAATAGCGGCGGCCGGGCATCATGCGGCCGGTGAACTCGTCGATGATGACGATCTCGCCGTTGCGCACGATATAGTCCTTGTCCTTCTGGAACAGCCGGTGCGCTTTCAGGGCATTGTTGACGTGGTGGACGATGGCGACGTTCTCGACGTCGTAGAGCGACTCGCCCTTCAGCAGGTCGGCGTCGCGCAGCAGGTTCTCCAGCTTCTCGGTGCCTTCCTCGGTGAAGATCGAGGTCTTCTGCTTCTCGTCGATCTCATAATCCTGCGGCTGCAGCTGGATGATGAAGGTGTCGATGGTGTTGTACATTTCCGAACGGTCCTCGAGCGGACCGGAGATGATCAGCGGCGTGCGCGCCTCGTCGACCAGGATGGAATCGACTTCGTCGACGATCGCGTAATTGTGGCCGCGCTGCACCATCTGGGCGCGCTCATACTTCATGTTGTCGCGCAGATAGTCGAAGCCGAGTTCGTTGTTGGTGGCGTAGGTGACGTCGGCAGCGTAGGCGGTGCTGCGTTCCTCGTCGGACAGGCCGTGGACGATGACGCCGACCGAGAGGCCGAGGAATTTGTAGACGCGGCCCATCCATTCGGAGTCGCGCGTGGCGAGATAGTCGTTGACGGTGACGACGTGGACGCCCTTGCCGGCCAGCGCGTTGAGGTAGACCGGCAGCGTCGCGACCAGCGTCTTGCCCTCGCCGGTGCGCATCTCGGCGATGCCGCCATTGTGCAGCACCATGCCGCCGATCAGCTGGACGTCGAAGGGGCGCATGCCGAGCACGCGGCGCGCCGCCTCACGGGCGGTGGCGAAGGCCGGGATCAACAGGTCGTCAAGGCTGGCGCCGTTGGCGATATCCTGGCGGAATTTTTCCGTACGCCCCGCGAGTTCGGCGTCTGAAAGCGCCCGCATCTCGTTTTCCATGGCGTTGATCGCCTCGACACGAGGCCGGGTCGATTTGACCCGACGGTCGTTGGAGGAACCGAAAACCTTACGGGCGAGACCGCCGAGACTGACCATTCAATGGTCCTTTCGATAGAATTCTCAATCTTTAAGATGAGCGCCGGCCGGCCCCATCAAATCCGCGTGAACGCACCGCCTGAATACGGGCAAACACAAAAAGCGCCCGGAAAACGGTTCTGGACGCAAAGTCGTTGGACAGATAAGAGGGGGCTCAACTGATGTCAACGCCGCGCTGGCCCTGCCGGTCGCGCCAAATTCCGCCACAATCTGGCTGATCTGGAAGCCACCCCTCCTTACAATCCTTCCCCGGAGTCATTTTCATGTCCTTGTTGTTTCGCCGTGCGTCGCTCGCCAGCCTTGGTCTGGCCTTCGGCCTGTCGGCTCTTTGCCTGTCACCTGTCATGGCGCAGGAGACCGCTCCTGCTGCTCCGGCCGATGCTGCTGCTGCGCCCGCGGCAGCGCCGGTCGACCCGAACGCCGTGGTCGCCACGGTCAACGGCCAGCCCTTGACTGAAGCCGATCTGGTGCTTGCCGAAGGCGAGCTGTCGCAGCAATTCGCGCAGCTGCCGCCCGAGCAGCGCCGCGCCGCGGCCCTTTCGGCGGCCATCGAAATCCGCGTCATGGCCGCCAAGGCCGTTACCGACGGCCTCGACAAGAATCCCGACTTCCAGCGGCGCATGGCCTTCCTGCAGCAGCGCGCGCTGCATGGCGAGATGGTCGAGAAGGGTGTCGTCGACAAGGTCACCGACGCGGAGATCCGCGCCCGCTACGACCAGGAAATCGCCAACACCCCGCCGGTCAACGAGGTGCACGCCCGTCACATCCTCGTGAAGACGAAGGAAGAGGCCGAGGCGATCATTAAGCAGCTCGACGGCGGCGCCGATTTCCAGAAGCTCGCCAACGAGCACACCAGCGATCCCTCGGGCAAGTCCAATGGCGGCGACCTCGGCTGGTTCGGACCTGGCCAGATGGTGCCGGAGTTCGACAAGGCCGCCTTCGCGCTCGAGGTCGGCAAATACACCGAGCAGCCGGTGCAGTCGCAGTTCGGCTGGCACGTCATCAAGCTCGAGGACAAGCGCGCCAAGCAGCCGCCGGCCTTCGACGACGTCAAGGACCAGGCCAAGCAGGCGGTCATCCGCGACAAGTATTTCGCGCTGGTCAAGTCGCTGCGCGCCGGCGCCAAGGTCGAGATTCCCGACGCCAAGCTGAAGCAGGCCGTCGACACGATGGAAGCCGGCAAGTAAGCCTGAGCGACGGTTTCAAAGGGCGCGGCAGCCAAGGGTTGCCGCGCCCTTTTTTGTTGGCCGACGTTATCTGCCTGATGCCGCTACGCCGTGCAGGAGATAGCGGACCATCTTGCGTATCGTCGCTTCAGGTTCGTCGAGCCGGTTGATCAGGAGATGCCGCCAGGCATAGGAAGCGACGAGGTCGGCGACAACACCCGGGTCGATATCCCTGGGGATTTCGCCCCTTGCCTTGGCGCGCTCGATGATCTGGCCGGTGTGGGTGCGGCGCCCTCCGGCATAACCGGCAAGGGCCGCGGCCGCGGTTTCATCCGACTGCGCCTCGGCGATCAGCGACTTGAAGACACTGCCCGACGATGTCTCGCGCCAGTGCGTGAACAGATTGATCAGGAAGCCGACGAGGTCCTCTTCCAGGCTTCCGGTATCGGGAAGGTCAACACGCTTCTGGCGCTGATAGACTTCAAGCAACAGTGCCGCCTTGCTCGGCCACCAGCGATAGATGGTCGGCTTGCCGGCGCGCGCGCGCCGAGCCACCGCCTCGATCGAGAAACCGGCATAGCCAGCCTCGACCAGCACCGCTTCGGCAGCCTCCAAAATCGCTTCGGCGCTGTCGGGATTGCGCCTGGCGCCAATCGATTTGCGTGCCGGATCGACGATTTCGCCCATGAGCCGTTCCTCCCAAAGCGGTTTCTCGTCTCGGCTGAAACGACAACCTGCTGACAACTGTTAGCGTCGCCCCGCATTTTTACCGGCCGGATGCAAACCATCCGCGAGCAAAGCGCTCGTTTTCCCCGCGGCGTTTGTGCGGAAGCCAAATGAAGCCATTGGCCGCAAAATGCGCTGATGCCAAGGGATGCTCACACATCGAGATGCTCATACATCAAGATATCAATACATCATCGCTTGACGAAACGGAACGGTTCGTTCTATTCAACGAAACGTTTCGTTCCGATGGACATCCTCATGACGACCATTGTCGCATCCGGCTCCGCACCCGCCGAGACGACAATTTCGAGTTGGATGACCTTTTTGCTGGCTGCCGCCTGCGGGCTGATTGTTGCCAATATCTATTATGCACAACCACTGATCGGCCCGATCGGCGCTGAACTTGGCTTGCCGCCACATGCGGCGGGCTTGATCGTCACGATGGCCCAGATCGGCTACGGGGTGGGCCTACTGTTTATCGTGCCGCTTGGTGACCTCATGGAGAACCGCAGGCTCGTGCTCGGCATACTCGCCGTTGCAACGCTTGCCTTGCTGGGTGCGGCGATTTCAACGCAGCCAGCGGCTTTTCTGGCCGCGATGCTGTTTGTTGGGCTTGGCTCGGTCGCGGTGCAGACCCTTATCCCCTATGCCGCGCACCTGGCGCCGGAAGCCAAACGTGGCCGCGTGGTCGGCAATGTCTCGGTGGGATTGTTGCTGGGTATAATGCTGTCACGCCCGTTTTCCAGCTTCATCACTGCGCTGTCCTCCTGGCATGTCGTCTACTTCACCTCTTGCATTGTCATGATCCTGCTGGTCGTGGTGCTGCGGTTTGCGCTGCCCAGGCGCGTGCCGACGGCACGTCTGAGCTACGGCGCGCTTTTGGCGTCCATGGTGCATATTGCGCGCACGACGCCGGTGCTGCGGCGGCGGGCTCTCTACCAGGCGTTCCTGTTCGCGGCTTTCAGCCTGTTCTGGACGACAACGCCGCTGCTGCTGGCCGGGCCCGATTTCGGCTTGACGCAGCGCGGCATCGGCCTGTTCGCGTTGGCCGGCGTCGCCGGCGCAATCGCCGCGCCGCTCGCCGGAAGAGTTGCCGACCGCGGCTGGAGCCGGCCGGCGACCGCCTTTGCCATGCTGTGCGTCGCTGTCGCGTTTCTCGTAACCCACATCGCCCGCAGCGGCTCGACGCTTTCGTTGGCACTGCTGGTCGCCGCCGCCGTCGTGCTCGACTTCGGTGTGCAGACCAATCTTGTCCTCGGCTATCGGGACCTGTTCGCACTTGGCGCCGCGCACCGCAGCCGCCTGAACGGGCTTTACATGGCGACGTTCTTCATCGCCGGCGCGATCGGCTCGGGCGTCGGCGGCTGGGCGTATGCGCAAGGCGGCTGGCCGCTGGTGTCCTGGATCGGCCTGGCGCTGCCGGCTGCGGCACTGCTCTGTTTCGCGACCGAGTTCATGTCGCGCGATCGCGCATGATCTTGCGGCATGATCAGGCGATGCTCATTGCATCGCTTGCGATGTTTCGGACTCGATGCGCCATCCCTCCACGACCTTGACCAGCCCGAGGGTGACGCGCGCCTTGCCGGTTAGGCGTGCCGCCGACTTGTCCTTCGGCACATAGTCGTAGCGCATGGCAAAGGCGGCCTCAGTGCGGTCCTCGCCATGCGGCGTGATCTCCAGGCTGCCGGGCTCGAGCCCAAGCGACCACGAGGCCCATTGCGCGAACCAGTCGGTCTTCACCTTGACGATGGCGTCGGCGTCGTAGCGTGTGCCGAAAATAGTGGCCGACGAGCCGTAGATCCGCTTGACCGTCTCGCTCATCGTCCTGGCGTCCGGCGCCAGATAGTCCCGGCGCAGGAATTTCTCGATCGAAGCCTTGTCGTCGCCGACGGAGCGCTCCAGCGCCGCGACCTGCGAGGCCGGCGCGGGCTCGGCCGCCGGTTTGGGCTCCGGGGCAGGCCCTTCACCGGGGACGAATTCGAAGCGTTCGAGCAATGAGCCTTGTTCCCAGGGGCGCTGGCCCTCACGGGTTTGCGAAACCACGTCACGGCGCACCGCGATCATCATGTCGTTGATGCTCTGGCCGGGCTCGGCGATGTGCCGCAAAAGGGCTGATGCAAAGGGCGAGTTGCGTCAGGTGCCGTCCATGGCGACCGCGCCCGGCGCCGTCGAGAAGGCGATGAACGAGCCGCGCGTCGAATCGAACTGCGCCAGCCCCGCCAACGCCGTGGCCGAGCGTGTGGTGGCGGTGCGGCTCAGACTGCGGGCAAACGGGTTGTTACGGCAGGCGTCGAGAAACACCAGGCTGACCTTGGTTTGCTGTTCCATGATGTCGAGGACTTCGTCGATCGGCACCGCTTCGAGCTGCAGTTTCACCGGCATGTCGAGCCTGGCGTCGACCGGCACAATGTAGTTGCGCCCGTCGACCTGCAGGCCGTGGCCGGCATAGTAGAAAAGCCCGACGCCGGCGCCTTCGAGCGCATCGGAGAATTCGCCGATGCTGCGTTCGAGCTCGCGCTTGCCGAGGTCGTTGCCTTCGATGACCTCGAAACCGATGGAGCGCAGCTTGTCGGCGATGTCGAGGGCGTCGTTGACCGGATTGGCCAGCGTACCGGCCTCGGCATAGCTGCCGTTGCCGATGACAAGCGCCACGCGCCGCGCCGGCTCAGCGTCGGCGCTCAGCAGCAACAGTCCCAGAAATGCCCATGCGAGGATCGCAAGCCTGCCCATGGGGTGCGATCATAGCGCCACAGGCCCCGGCGACGCCAACAGATTTGAAATGCAGGCTTAATCCGGCGTGGTTCGCCGCCCCGGCGGGCGCGGCGAAAACGCCCTTGCGCCCGCGCGCCGTATCGGGCAAACCGGCCTTCCCTTGCGATTTTCCCGCCCGAGGCCCCCATGTCCACGACGATTTCGCCGCTCGCGCCGAAGAAATACCCCAAAATGCCTGTCATTGAAGGGGTGCGCATTGCCACCGCCGAAGCGGGGATAAAGTACAAGAATCGCACCGATCTTCTGGCCATGGTCTTCGACGCCGGCACCACGGTCGCCGGCGTGTTCACCAAGTCGAAATGCCCCTCGGCGCCTGTCGATTTCTGTCGGCAGAACCTTGGCGCCGGCAAGGCGCGGGTGCTGGTCGTCAATTCCGGCAACGCCAACGCCTTCACCGGCAAGAAGGGTCGCGAATCCACCGCGCTGACCGGTGAGGCGGCGGCCAAGGCGGCTGGCTGCACGCCAAGTGAGGTTTTCCTGGCCTCGACCGGCGTCATCGGCGAGCCGCTCGACACAACCAAGTTCAGCCATCTGCTTGCCGGGCTGGTCAGCGATGGCAAGCCGGACCTGTGGACCGAGGCGGCAAAGGCCATCATGACCACGGACACCTATCCGAAAGTGGCGACGGCGACCGTCAAGCTCGGCGATGCCGATGTCACCATCAACGGCATCTCCAAGGGCGCCGGCATGATCGCTCCTGATATGGCGACGATGCTGTCCTTCATCGCCACCGACGCGCCGATCGCGGCCTCGGTGCTGCAGGACCTGTTGTCGCGCGGCACGGCCAAGACCTTCAACGCGGTGACCGTCGACAGCGACACCTCGACCAGTGACACGTTGTTGATCTTTGCCACCGGCAAGGCCGCCAAGCGTGGTGCTCCCGAAATTACCGATCCCAAAGATGCCCGCCTTGGCCAGTTCCGCCGCGCGCTCGGCAAGGTGCTGAAGTCGCTGGCGCTGCAGGTGGTGCGCGACGGCGAGGGTGCCCGCAAGCAGGTCGAAGTGACCGTCACCGGCGCCAAATCGGCCCGCTCGGCCAAGCGCATCGCGCTGTCGATCGCCAATTCGCCGCTGGTCAAGACGGCGGTCGCCGGCGAGGACGCCAATTGGGGCCGCGTCGTCATGGCTGTCGGCAAGGCCGGCGAGCCGGCCGATCGCGACCGGCTGTCGATCTGGTTCGGCGACAACCGGCTGGCGCATGAGGGCGAGCGCGACCCGGCCTATTCGGAAGAAAAGACATCCGCTTACATGAAGCGCGAGGATATCCGCATCCGCGCCGATATCGGCATTGGCCGCGGCAAGGCGACGGTGTGGACCTGCGACCTGACCAAGGAATATGTCGCCATCAATGGCGATTATCGGAGCTGACGGTTTTGGCTTCCAGGCATCCGGCAAGCATGCTCGCAATCGTGCGCCGCTACGAGGCGGCGGGCTTTCGCGCCTGGCCGGCGGCCGCCGTCCATTATGACGGCACCTGGGTGGTGCGGCTGACCGCCGGCCATCCGGCAAAGCGGCTGAATTCGGTCAATCCGCTCGATCCCGGCGACATTCAGCACATCGCCGACCGCATCGGCCGGGCTAGCCGCCGTTTCGATGCCTATGGTCGGCCGCTGACGTTCCGCATGTCGCCGCTGTCGGGTCCCGATCTGGCCAGTCATCTCGATAAGGAGGGCTGGAGCCGGTTCGACGAATCGCTGGTCATGCGGCTGCCGCTGGCCGACGCGCAGCTCGATGCCGCCATGGACCAGATCCCGCTCAAGGACATCAGCCGCTTCATCGGCGCGTCGCTTAAGGTCAGCGGCTCGGATGTTTCGCTGCGGCCCGGCCTGTCGGAGATCATCGGCGCCATCCAGCCGGAGGCCGGGCTGTTCGCACTCGAGGACGGCACCGAGGCCCTGGCGACGCTGATCTGCGTGCATGACGGCGATCTCGCCGGCCTGTTCGAGGTCGCCACCGACAAGGCGGCGCGCAACAAGGGCCATGGCCGCAACCTGATCCTGTCGGCGTTGAAATGGGCGCGGCTGCGCGGCGCGCGGGAAGCCTGGCTGCAGGTCGAGGCCGGCAACGTGCCGGCGCTGGCGCTCTATCGCTCACTCGGCTTCGAGGAAGTCTATCGCTACCACTATCGCCGACCGCCTGGTCATGAGTGAAGTTGGGCATGAATGATCCGGCCAATACCGGCAAGCGCCTGCTCCTGGTCGCCGCCTGCGCGCTGGTCGACGCCGACGGCCGCGTGCTCCTGGCGCAGCGGCCCGAGGGCAAGCAACTCGCAGGCCTGTGGGAATTTCCCGGCGGCAAGGTCGAGCCGGGCGAGACGCCGGAACAATGCATCATCCGCGAATTGCATGAGGAGATCGGCATCGAGACCGATATACCGTGCCTGGCGCCACTTACCTTCGCCAGCCATTCCTACGATGACTTCCACCTGTTGATGCCGCTGTTTGTCTGTCGGCGCTTCCGCGGCATCGCCCAACCCCGGGAAGGGCAGGCGCTGAAATGGGTGCGGCCAAAGCAGATGCGCGAGTATCCGATGCCGCCGGCCGACGCGCCGCTGATCCCGTTCCTCATCGACCTGCTCTGAGGGGCGGCGACGGATCGGGACCTCGGTCCATATCAGCCAGCGTTAATGGAAGATTTATCTCATCATGAAAAATTGATGCATGGCCGCGTCCTTGCGGCCGCGTCGCCAATTCGCTGGGGAGCGATCGTATGAGCCTGGACAGGGATTGGGATTCGATCCGGCCCGACCGCAGCTTTCGTGCCGCCGATGCGGGCATGGGCATCCTGCGCATCACGCTGCTGTTCGGGTCGGCTGCGGTGGCGCTGGCGCTGATCGCGACCCCTTTCCTCGACAGCAAGACGCGCTCGCAATCGGCGCGCGATGATTTTCCCGGCGGTCTCGACATGACGGCAACCGGTTCGATCAGCCACCGCAGCACCTACACCGTGCGCCGCAGCGTGCTGCAGCCGCAGCCCGATTCAGTCTGCATCATCGGCTCCGACGGCAGGACCAGCGGCGACTGTTGACATGGTTAAGATATTCTCGAGAAGGGGGCGGTTTCACCGCCTGTTAAGGCTTTGCCATTAACCTTTCTTAACAGATCGGCGGTAAGGTCCTGGAAAGGGGGATCGAGGTGATGAAAACATTGCTGCTGCGTTTTCTGACGGACGAGACCGGCGCCACCGTCGTCGAGTACGCCCTCATCGTCGCCGTGCTGTCGTTGACGATCATCGGCGGCATCGGCCAGGTCTTCAACTCGATCACCTGGCTGTTCAGCGACAACACCAGCAGGCTTTCGAACGCCTTCGCTTCGCCTTGACCGCCATAGCTACGGGCGCCAAAGCGCGTCGCGTCGAAACGGATTCATGCGACGCGCTTTGGCTTTATTTTTATGCATGTCGTCTTCCCAAAACCGAGGTCACTTTTGGGCGACATGCATCAGTGTTCGTCGGACCCCTCCAGTATAGTCTTCAGCGAGACCTTGGCTGAACCTGGCTTCAGCGGTTTCTGCTGCGACGCATCGGGGGCCCAGCCAGACATCCAGACCATCGAGAAACTTGCCCGGATCCGACCGTCAGGGTCGGAAAATCGCTCGGCATAGAGTTCCGCGGCACGGGCAAACAGTCGGCGCGTGCCCGGCCGGCGGATGCGATCGGCAAGCGCGCTGGTTTCGCCCATGGCGCGCAGATCGGCCATCAGGGCAAACAGATTGGCATAGCGCACCGTCACCGTCTCGACATCGGCGACCGGCAAAGCGAGACCGGCGCGCTGCAGCAGCGCGCCGGCATCGCGCACGTCGGTGAAGGGGATGACACGCGGGCTGGCGCCGCCGTAAAGCTCGGTCTCGGCCGCAAGCAAGCACTCGCGCAACTCGCTGAGCGTGCCGGCGCCGGCAAAGGCGCCGAGGAAAAGTCCGTCCGGCCGCAGCGCGCGGCGGATCTGGATCAGCATGCCGGGGATGTCGTTCATCGCCTGCAGCGACAGAAGCGACACCGCCAGATCGAGGCTTTGCGGCTCGAAGGGCACGGTTTCCAGCGGTACGACCAGGCCGGCGGCCCCCTTCAGGAAAACCGCGTCCGTCTCGACGCGGACGATCTCCGTCACCTTGCCGCTCGCGGTGAGCACATCGGCGGCGGCCGGCGTCTGGCAAAACAGCACCGCGGCCTTGGCGAAGCGGCGCTCGACGGCGCCCAGCCGGTCGGCAAGGTCCTCGGCGGCGCGGTTCATGAGGAAATCGGCACCGTCGACCGGATGGGTGAGCGCGCGCCGCTTGTGCGCCAGCCAGAGATCGGTATCCATTATTGGCTGCAACGGGCGGATCCTTGTTTGTCGACGCCCCCGATATAATTGGTATGGTGGCGCGGAGAACCAACCACGTGGCCGATCCGATGTCAGAGATCAAGTCCATCGGGATCCGGAACCTCACCCGCTCGGCTCTCGGCTGGCCGGCGCGCATCCTGTTTCCGCCGGTCTGCGCCGGTTGCCGGCGGCATGTCTCGCAGCCCGGCGTGCTGTGCGGCGCCTGCTGGCCGAAGCTGCGGCTCTTGGAACGGCCTTGGTGCCCAGTGATGGGCACGCCGTTCACCCACCATATGGGCGAGGGCTTTCTGTCGGCGGAGGCAATCGCCGATCCGCCGCCCTTCGAGCGGGCGCGGGCTGCCGTCGCCTATTCCGGCGTCGCCCGCCAGATGGTGCAAGGGCTGAAATACCAGGATCGCACCGATCTGGCACCTTGGATGGCGCGCTGGATGGTGCGCGCCGGCGCCGATCTCATCGCCGAGGCCGATGTGGTGGTTCCGGTGCCGCTGCACTGGCGGCGCTTCTTCCGGCGGCGATTCAACCAGTCGGCGGAGTTGGCGCGCGCGGTTTGCGAGCTCAGCGGCCTGTCTTTCGCGCCTTCCGCCATGCGGCGTGTGAAACTCACCCGCCAGCAGGTCGGGCTGGAGCGGCAGGAGCGCGAGGAGAATGTGCGGGCCGCCTTTCGCGTGCCGGCCGAGGCGGAAATCGAGATCGCCGGCCGCAGGGTGCTTCTGATCGACGATGTCTACACCACGGGCGCCACCGTGCGCGCGGCCACCAAGGCGCTGAAAAGGGGAGGTGCGGCCGCCGTCGACGTACTGACCTTTGCGCGTGTGTTGCCGGGGGACTTCCGGGCGGACGAGTCCGCGACTATATAAGTCGGCAACGAAAGCGGAAATTCGTCATGGTCGATGTCACGATCTATACGCGCATGATGTGCGGCTACTGCACGGCAGCCAAGCGGCTGCTTGAGCGCAAGGGCGTAGCCTATACCGAGCACGACGCTTCGTTTTCGCCCGAACTGCGCCAAGAGATGATTTCCAAGGCGCACGGGCGCACGACCTTTCCGCAGATTTTCATCGGCGACACGCATGTCGGCGGTTGCGACGATCTCCACGAGCTGGAGGCCGAAGGCCGGCTGGACAGACTGCTCGCCAACGGCGCGACGATTTGAGGGTATGATGATGGGTGTTTTCAAGGCTGCGGCGGTCCAGATGCGTTCAGGCGAAAGCCCCGAGCGCAATGCGGTCGATCTCGAACGGCTGGTGCGTGAAGCCGCGGCCCAGGGCGCGACCTATATCCAGACGCCGGAAATGACCGGGGCGCTGATCCGCGACAAGGAAGCGCGGGCAGCCTCCTTCACCTCCGAAGACAAGGACATCGTCGTCGCGACCGCGCGCAGATTGGCGCGCGAACTCGGCGTCTTCCTACACATTGGCTCGACCGCCATCCTGCGCGCCGACGGCAAGCTCGCTAACAGGGCGCTGCTGTTTGGTCCGGACGGTGCTGTGCTCGCCACCTATGACAAGATCCACATGTTCGACGTCGATCTCGACAATGGCGAGAGCTGGCGCGAATCCGCCGCCTATGAGCCAGGCACGGAGGCCGTCGTGACCGGGGTTGCGGGCGCCAGGCTGGGGTTCGCGGTCTGCTACGATCTGCGTTTCCCGCAACTGTTCCGTGCCGAGGCGCTGGCCGGAGCCGATGTTTTGACCGTGCCCGCCGCCTTCACCCGCCAGACAGGCGAGGCGCACTGGCATGTGCTGCTGCGGGCCCGCGCCATCGAGAACGGCGCCTATGTCATTGCGGCCGCGCAAGGCGGCCTGCATGAGGACGGCCGCGAGACCTATGGGCATTCGCTGATCGTCGATCCCTGGGGCCGCATTCTGGCGGAAGCCGCGCATGACGAGCCTGCCGTGATCGTCGCCGAGATCGACCCGGCGCAGTCGCTTGCGGCGCGCAAGAAGATCCCCAATTTGAAGAATGCGCGGGATTTTGCCGTCAATGCCGGTTCGGCGGAGGCGCCGCGTCTCAGGGGTGCTGCCTCTTGATCCGCTTTGCCCTCATTTGCGAGCACGAGCACGAGTTCGAGGGCTGGTTTCGCAGCAATGACGATTTCGACACCCAGAAGAAGCGTGGCTTCGTCGATTGTCCGAGCTGCGGCTCGCACAAGGTGCAGAAGGCGCTGATGGCGCCCGCCGTCTCCACGGCACGCAAGCAGGAGACCATAGCCCTTGCCATGGGCGAGGCGCAGAAACAGGCCCTGGCGCAACTGAAGGCCATGGCCGAGAAGGTGCGCGAGAATGCCGACTATGTCGGCGACAAGTTTGCCGAGGAAGCCCGAAAAATCCATTTCGGCGAAACCGATGCGCGCGGCATCTATGGCGAGGCGACGCTGGAAGAGGCCAAGGGCCTGGCCGACGACGGCGTAGACTTCATGCCGATCCCGGTGTTCCCGGACGACCGCAACTGAGCGGTCAGCTCAGGCTGCCGATCAATTTCTCAAGCAGACGAGAGAGCGTTTCCCGCTCCGCCGGTGTCAGGCCCGCGAGAATCTCGTGCTCGTTGGCCACGTGGGCGGTCAGGGCCTCATCGATCAAGGCCAGACCTTTCTCGGTAAGCTGCACGACAATGCCACGCCGGTCGTTGGGGTGTGGGCCACGCAGGATCAGTCCGGCCTTTTCTAGCCGGTCGAGCCGGTTGGTCATGGCGCCCGACGTCACCATGGTCGCCTCGTAGAGGGCGGTCGGCGTCAGCGCGTAAGGGGACCCGGAGCGCCGCAACGTCGCCAGCACGTCGAATTCACCGGCCTGCAGTCCGAAACGGGCAAACAGCGGAGCGAGGCGGTCGCGAGCGATCAGCGACGAGGCCTCGTTCAACCGCCCGAGCACGCCCATCGGCGAGACATCAAGGTCCGGCCGCTCACGCTTCCATTGCTCGATCGCACGCGCTGCCCTGTCCACTGTCTCACCATTAAATATCTTGGCGCTAAGAATCTTTCCATTATCTTACCGCAAGATGCAACGCCGGCCAAGGGGCCGCGCACCACAGGGCTCGATCATGAAACTTCTCTGGGATTCGGCGCTCGGCCTGCTGGTCGTCACCGGCGGGCTGCTTGGCCTGACGCTGCCCTTCGGCAAGCTTGCCACGGCGGCCGGTGTGCCGGCCATGATCTGGGCCTTCGTCATCTCGCTCGGCGCCGGCGGCGTGCTTTTGTGCGTGCTCCTGGTGCGCGGCGAGCGTATCCGGCTCACCCCCCACAAACTACGCTATTTCTTCGTCACGGCCGCCGTGTCCTATGCCGCCCCCAATCTCTTGATGTTCTCGGCCATTCCGCACCTTGGCGCCGGCTATACCGGCATCATGTTCACGCTGTCGCCTGTCATCACGCTGGTATTCTCGATTCTGCTGCGTGTGCGGCGTCCCAACATGCTGGGCATCATCGGCATCGCCGTCGGCTTCGTCGGCGCCGTCATGGTGGCGGTGACGCGCGGCGAGGCCGGCCAGCCGGCCGATCTGTTCTGGGTGGTGATGGGACTGCTGATCCCGGTCAGCCTTGCCGCCGGCAACATCTACCGCACCGTCGACTGGCCGGAAGGCACCGGCCCGATCGAGCTTGCCGTCGGCAGCCATCTGGCGTCGGCGACGCTGCTGCTCGCCGGCATTCTCGCCCTGTTTGGCATCAAGGCCTTCGTTCCGCTCGCCGGCGTGCCGCTGGTCGTCGTCGCGCAGGTCGCATCGGCGTCGGCGATGTTCGCCTTCTTCTTCCGGCTGCAAGCGGTCGGCGGCCCGGTCTATCTCAGCCAGATCGGCTATGTGGCGGCCGCCGTCGGGCTGTTTGCCGGCACGATCTTCCTTGGCGAGCACTATCAGCTGCTGACCTGGGTCGGCGCCGTCATCATCACCGCCGGCGTCTTCATCACCACCAGCGCGCAAAACCAGGCTGTCGCAAAGCTGCAGCCTGCGTAAACGTCTTCAACGTTTTCCACCGCCGTCGTCAGCGTCGCCACCGGGCTCCGGCCTCGGATGGCGGCGGCGGTGCGTGGCGGCGGCGCGCGCTGCCTGTTCGTAGATGCCGGTCATCAGCTCGAGCGTGCGCGCGACATCTTCGAGCTTGTCAGCCATTTCGGGAATGCGCGTCACGGCATCGATCAGCAGGACGGAGCGGATGTCGGCATAGCGCTCGGTCACGCGATGCCCGAGCGGCGTCACTTCATAGGTGACACCGGACCTGCCGCTGCCGGTGCGGGTGATCAAACCGCCCTTGAGCAGTTTGCGCAGGCTGTACTGGATGTTGGGAATGTCGTCGCGGTTGGTCATCTGGGCAAGGTCGCGCACGCTTTTCGGGCGATCGTTCATCCGGATGATGTGGAGCAGCGCGTTCTCTGGCCCGCTGGCGGAAAACTCGATCACCGTGGCGAGGCACTCGGCCTGCCAATGGCCGAATGCTTCGTAGGAGCGCATCAGCGCGTATTCGACTTCGGTGACGTCGATCTCCAGCGGCGTGCGCGCCAGATGCCAGCCGCGATCCAGCAACTCGGCCTGTGTTTCCAATGATTTGCGCCGATCGTTCATCTGTCTGTCCCCCGCCATCAGCATGCGCTGATCGCGATGATTGCGTCTACATGGATTTATGATAGACTTTCTATCATAAATTATAAGCAAAAATGAGGAGAACGTCATCCATGAGCATGCTCGACAAGACCGCGCCTCATGCGCAGCCTTTCTTTCTCGGCACCTTCGCGTCGAATTGCTCCGGCGGCATGACCGTCACCAAGGTGCCCGAGCGCTGGGTCAGCTCCTGGGACAACAATGTGCGGCTGGCGCATCTGCTCGACGAGGCCGGCATCGACTTCATGCTGCCGATCGCGCGCTGGATCGGCTATGGTGGCGAGACGAATTTTCATGGCAATGTGCTGGAGACGATCACCTGGGCGGCCGGCCTTCTGGCGCTCACCCGCAACATCACGGTCTTCGCCACCACCCATACCGCGGCCAACCATCCCGTGGTCGTCGCCAAGCAACTGGCCACCATCGACCAGATCAGCCGTGGCCGCATCGGCCTCAACATCGTCGCCGGCTGGAACAAGCCGGAATATGAGGCGCTTGGGCTTACGCTGCCCGATGACCATGTCACACGCTATGGCTACGCCCAGGAATGGTTCGATATCGTCCAGGCGTTGTGGGGCCGCACGGAAGCCTTTGACTGGGACGGCACATGGTTCAAGCTCAAGAATGTACTTGGCGACCCGCGCCCGTCCGCGCGACTGCCGATCCTCAACGCCGCCGGGTCGGAAGAGGGCCGCAAATTCGCGGTCCGCAACGCCGATTTCCTGTTCACGCCGGCAATCGACCTGGCGCGCTCCAAGGATGAGATCATTGCGCTGAAGGAGCAGGCGAGGGCCGCCGGCAGCAATGTCGACGTGCTGACCTTTGCCCATGTCGTCTGCCGACCGGCCGAAAAGGAAGCCACGGACTATCTTGAGCATTTCGGCCGCACCAACGCCGACTGGGCAGCGGTCGACAATCTGGTGCGGTTGCAGTTCGCCCATGCGCAGTCGTTCCCGCATGATCTCCTGGCGCTCATTCGCGACCGCATGGCGGCGGGCCATGGCGGCTTCCCGCTTACCGGCACGCCCGAGCAGGTCGCCGACGGGATCACCGCCCTGCATGCGGCAGGCTTTCGTGGCTCGACCCTGTCCTTTGTCGATTATGTCGAGGAATTCCCCTATTTCCGCGACACCGTGCTACCCATTCTCGAACAGAGAGGCATCCGCATCGCGCCGGCCGCGATGCAGTCGGCGGCTTAGCAAAGAAGAGGCAGTCCATGACAGGTCCGGTCAGCGTCGCCGACTTCCGCGCCGCCATGCGGCTCATTGTCGGCAATGTCAGCGTCATCACCGCCGGTGTCGGCGACGACCGTTCCGGCCTCGTCGTCATTTCGGTGGTCTCGCTGTCGGCCGAGCCGCCCAAAGTGATCGCTTGCGTCAACCGATCGTCATCGACATGGCCGGTCATCGAACGCTACCGGCATTTCGGCGTCAATTCGCTTGGGCCCCAGCACCAGCACGTGGCGGAGCGGTTCTCCGGCTTTGGCGGCATCAAGGGCAAGGACCGCTATGAGGGCGCCGAATGGGTGACTCTGAAGACCGGAGCCGCGCTGCTGTCGGACGCGGTGGCCGCCTTCGACTGCAGCCTCGACGAAATGATCGATCGCGGCACGCATTCCATCGTCATCGGTTCGGTCGAGGCGGTGCGCACCCACGATGCCGGCTAGGCGCTGGTCTACTGGCGCGGCGGCTACCGGCCGCTCGATTCGGCTTGACCTGAATCTCAGACATTCTTGGGCGAATTCGGCGAACGCGGTCAGACCGAGCCTTTTTCCGCCAGCACCATGTAGTTGACGTCCATGTCCTTCGACCGCGCCCAGCGGTCGGCAAGCGGATTGTAGGTGACGCCGGTGCGGTCGATGATCGTCAGGCCGGCGCCGCCCAGCGCCTTTTCCAGTTCTTCCGGGCGCACCAGCTTGCCGAACTGGTGGGTGCCGCGCGGCAGCCAGCGCAGCACGTATTCAGCGCCGATGATGGCCAGACCCAGCGCCTTCAGCGTGCGGTTGATGGTGGCTACGAACATGATGCCGCCGGGCCGGACCATCTGCCCGCATTTGGCGACGAACAGGTCGATGTCGGCGACATGCTCGACCACTTCCATGTTGAGGATGACGTCGAATGTCTCACCGGCGTCGGCAAGGTCCTCGGCCGTCGTGGCGCGGTAGTCGACGCTGACATTGCCTTCGGCCGCATGCAGTTTCGCCACTTCGATGTTTGTTTCGGAGGCATCCGCTCCGACCACCTCGGCGCCAAGCCGCGCCATCGGCTCGCACAACAGGCCGCCGCCGCAGCCGATATCGAGGATGCGCAGGCCCTCGAACGGCCGCGCTGCGCGCGGATCCCGGCCGAAGCGCGCCGCTATCTGGTCGCGGATATAGGAAAGCCGGACCGGATTGAATTTATGCAACGGACGAAACTTGCCGTTCGGATTCCACCATTCGGCGGCAAGGGCGGAAAAGCGTTCCACTTCTCCGGCATCGATCGTCGATCGTCGGGGCTCAGGCATTGGTTGGTCTCCTAGAGCTCTTTGATTTGTCGCAATTCCCTAGGGAAGGCGCTACGCGTTTTTCCCGGGAAAACCGTTTCACACTTTTCCTGGACTTGCCTCAGAGCGCTAGGAAGTCGGGCGTGGGGGCGGGAATGTCAAGGCAGCTTTTTTCGCTTGCTGACACGGGGCGGTGCTCATGAAGCCAACGCGCGTCATATCCCAGGGCTATGACGGTGAGCCCTTTTAACATCAAATTTACGAGGTTGGCGGTTTCCTGAGGCACGACCGGGATTCGGCATATACATTGCCCTCCCATTGATTGAGATGGCCTGGTGCGGATCAAGACCCAGATTGTTGCCACCTTGTTGAGCGCTGCGGCCCTGATCGGCCTGGTGGGTGGCATTGCCATAATCACCCAGATGTCGCTGACCAGATCCGCCGCAGTGGCCGAGGCGACAAGCGTTGGGCGGCAATTGGCCGACACGATTGTCTTCAAGGCTTCCGATGCGCCGCATTCCTTATTCGAAAGGGCAGACGCGCTGCGCGAATTCGTGAAATCGCAGCACAGCGACTCGAAACGCGATCTCGTTGTCGTCGATCACGACAAGGTCATCCTTGCCGATGTCCCTGGCGAAGAAAAAAATATCGGCACATCTTACGGTCACGATCCGGACAATGAAGTTGGCCGGGCGATCGAGGACGGCGTTCCGCGCGACTTCGTCGAAAGCAGCGCCGACCTGTTAGAAGCGATCAATCTGGTTGCGGTGCCGATCAAGGATGATGTTGCCGGCCAGACCGTTGGCGCGGTCCTATTCGAGTACACGCCGCTGCTCCACGCCGCCCAACAGCGCACCAACAGCATGCTCCGGCTTGTCGGTCTGTGCACCGCGGCCGCCGTGCTCATTTCCGCGCTCTCGGCTTTCCTGTTGCTGCGCGGCTTTGGCGCCGGTCTTTCCGGCCTCAACCGCGGCATCGAATCGCTGGCGCGCGGCGACGCCGGCGCGCGCATCGGCTTGACCTCCAATGACGAATTCGGCCAGTTGGCGCGAGGCTTCGACAGCATGGCAGCCGAACTCGAATCCTCGCGTGGGCAACTCGTCGAGCAAAAGGCCTATACCGAGGATATTGTCCGCACCGTCGCCGAGGGCATTGTCGTCATCGATGGAGGTGGCCAGATCGTCTCGGCCAATCCGGCAGCCGCCGAGATCGTCGGGCGGCGCAACGACAAGATCGAGGGGCAGGATTGGTCGTCGGTCTTCGACATAAGGGGACTGTCGGGAGACCGGCTGGCGCAGGCAACATCGCCGATCGAGCTGGCGCTGACCACGGGCCGCGGGCATCAGGCTGAGGTGCGGCTGGCAAAGCCGGACGGATCGTACCTGCCGGTGGTTGCGAGCTGCAATCCGCTCAATCGCTCCGATGGCGGGATCGTGCTGACGTTGAACGACATCAGCGAATTGCGCAGCGCCGAGCGCGCGGTCAGCGATCGCGCCGAGGAACTGGCGACGCTGAACCGCGAACTGAAAGAGACGTCCCAGGCAACGACCCGCCTGGTCAAGCTCGGCGAGCTGCTTCAGGCCTGCGTCACCTTCCAGGAGGCTTTTTCCGTCGTCGGCTCGGCCATGCCCGATTTCTTCGGCGGATTGAGCGGAACCGTGCATCTGACCAGTGCCTCGCGCAACCTGGTCGAGGAAATGGCGCATTGGGGCACTGTGCGTTCGAGCGTTGGCCAGTTTGCGCCGGAAGATTGCTGGGCGCTGCGACGCGGCCAGGAACATGTTGCCGGCCCCGGCATGCTGACGCCGCGCTGCAACCACATCACCGAGAATGGCGGCCGCGGTTATGTCTGCATGCCTCTGGCGGCGCAGGGGGAGACGCTTGGCATCGTGCATCTGTGCGAACCAGACGCTGCCGGCAAGCCGGACTGGCTGACCGAGCGGCAGCAGATCCTGCGCGGCGTCGTCGACACTCTGGCCCTGGCACTGGCCAATCTGCGCCTGCGCGAAACCCTGCGCCAACAATCGATCCGAGACCCGAACACCGGGCTCTACAACCGCCGCTATCTCGAGGAAACAAGCAGTCGCGAACTGAGGCGTATGGAGCGTGCCGAACAGCCCCTGGCGATGATCATGCTCGATGTCGATCATTTCAAGCAGTTCAACGACACGTTCGGCCATGAAGCCGGCGATCTCGTCCTCAAGCAGGTCGCGGCCACGCTGCTCGACCATGCCAGGGAAAGTGACGTGGTGTCGCGCTATGGTGGCGAGGAATTCGCCCTGATGATGCCTGGGACGTCGCTCGCCGATGCCGCCGAGCGCGCCGAGGCGCTGCGAAAAGCGATCAAGCAACTGCATCTGGCGCATCGCGGCCGCACGCTTGGAACCATCACCGCCTCGTTCGGCGTGTCCGCTTTCCCGGAACTCGGCGCGTCATGGGCCGAAATCGTCAACGCCGCGGATCGTTCGCTCTACCAGGCAAAAGCGGACGGCCGCGACCGTGTCGTTGCCGGATTGGGCAGGGCCGATCCCCAATGGGACCTTCCTACTGCCAACCAAAGCGTGGGTTAACTCGACACAACGAGCTCGGCATCTCGCATGTCGACGCTGGCGGGATCGATGGCGCGCATGGGAGCGCTCGTCAGAAGCGCCAGCTAACCTTTTGCGTCCAGCACGTCGCGCAGCTTGGCCTGGAGCTGCTCGATGGTGAACGGCTTGGCCAGGAAGTGCACGTCATGGTCGAGCACGCCGTTGTGGACGACCGCATTCCTGGTGAAACCGGTGGTGAAGACGACTTTCAGGCCGGGTTGGCGTGCGAGCGCTTCCTCGGCAAGCTTGCGGCCGTTCATCACCGGCATGACGATGTCCGTGAAAAGCAGGGCGATGCCAGGTGTCTCCGCCAGCTTCTGAAGGGCCTCCTGGCCACTGCCAACGTGGATCACCGTGTAGCCGAGTTCGCGCATGGCGTCTGTCGTGGCGGCCCGCACGCGGACATCGTCCTCGACGACGAGGATGGTTTCGGTGACCTTGGCAGGGTTCTTGCCAAGCCCGGCGGGCGCTGCCGGCTCCTCAGCTCCGAAAAACCGGGGCAGATAGATCCTGATCGTCGTGCCTTCGCCCGGCTCGGAGTAGATCTTGACGTGGCCGCCCGACTGCTTGACGAAGCCGAACACCTGGCTCAGCCCAAGTCCCGTGCCCTTGTTGACCGGTTTGGTGGTGAAAAAAGGCTCGAAAGCCTTGGCCATCACATCTGCCGACATGCCCTCACCGGTATCGCTGACCGCGATCATCACATACTGGCCGGCGATCACCTCGGCATGGGTGGCAGCGTAGCTGTCGTCGAGATGGCTGTTGGCGGTCTCGATGGTCAGCTTGCCCTCTTCGCCCATCGCGTCACGCGCGTTGACCGCCAGGTTGAGGATCGCATTCTCGATCTGGCTGGGGTCGGCGTGGGTTTTCCACAGGCCGCCCGCCAGCACCGTTTCGATGCGGATGCCTTCGCCGAGCGCACGGTGCAGAAGGTCGGACATGCCGGTCACCAGACGGTTGGTGTCGACGATCTGCGGCGCCAGCGGTTGCTGACGGGAGAAGGCAAGCAGCCGGCCGGTCAGATTGGCCGCGCGTGTCGCGGCGTCCGTCGCGGCCTCAATGAATTTCTCGATATCATTCTCGCCGCGCTTCAGCTTGCGCTGGGCAAGGTTCATGGCGCTGATTATCACCGCCAGCATGTTGTTGAAATCGTGGGCGATGCCGCCGGTCAGTTGGCCGACGGCTTCCATCTTCTGCATCTGGCGTATCTGGGATTCGGCCTTTTCACGTGTCTGGATCTCGCTGCCGAGCTCGATGTTCTTGCGCATCAGCTCTTCCTGGGCGGTGACGACCTCGCGGAAGCGGCGGCGGGATTGGCGGATCGTGTAAGCGCCGAGCAGGAAGATCGCGATGAGGGCCGCCAGCGAACCGATGCGCAGCCAGGCCTCGACCTGGTCGGTGTGCTCATCGCGCGCGGCGATGTCGGCGGCGCCGATGCGCCTGATCGTATCCATGCTGGCGCGGATTTCGTCCATGGCGGCCTTGCCCTGGCCACTGCGGACCAGTTGCAAGGCCCCGGTCGCGTCGCCCTTGTCGTAGAGAGCGATCGTTTCCGCCAGTTCAGCCTGCTTTTGCGCCAGCGCGTCCTTGATGTGGCTGATCTGCGGGGCAAGCTGATCGTTCGAGGCGGTCATGGCATCAATGTGGGCAAGTTGCCCCGGGATCGCATCGACAGCCTTCTGGTAGGGCTCGAGGTAGGATTTCTCGCCGGTCAGCAGGTAGCCGCGCTGGCCGCTCTCGGCGTCCTGCGCCAATGAAAGCAGTCCGGAAAGCTGTTCCTGGTATTCGATTGTCTCGCGTGCAGCAGCACGATTGGCCCGCTGGCCCTCGACCAGCAGGGCGCGGGTGCCGACGATCAGCGCCAGCACGGCGAAGCCGGCGGTAAGCGGCAGCGATTGCAGTCGCATGGCGCGTCGAAGACGAGCAATCATCTGTTATGCCGAACCAAAAGGAATTCCCCGCGGGCAGCATTTGGTAAGCGGCACGGCCCCGGAAGGCAATATGCCGTCTTGTTGAGCCGGCATTCCGCCGCCAGCCTTGCGAAACCGAAAGCATTTGGCTAAGGAGGCCGCGCATTCAGCGGCGGGCGAGAGCCGGGCGCTTTCCTCCGTTTTCGGCTCCAGGCCGGCTTCAGTCAAAGGCATTTCGCTTCCATGGCGCGTATCGTGATGAAATTCGGCGGAACCTCCGTCGCCGACATCGCCCGCATCCGCAATGTGGCGCGTCACGTCAAACGCGAGGTCGACGCCGGCCATGAGGTGGCCGTGGTGGTCTCGGCGATGGCCGGCAAGACCAACGAACTGGTCGGCTGGACGCGCGAGGCCTCGCCGATGCACGACGCACGCGAATATGACGCGGTCGTCGCCTCCGGCGAACAGGTCACGGCGGGTCTGCTCGCCATCACCTTGCAGAATATGGGCGTGCATGCGCGCTCCTGGCAGGGCTGGCAGATCCCGATCAAGACCGACAACGCGCATGGCGCGGCGCGCATCCTCGATATCGACGGCGCCTTCCTGATCAAGCGCTTCGGCGAGGGCCAGGTGGCCGTCATCGCCGGCTTCCAGGGCATCGGACCGGACAATCGCATCGCCACGCTTGGCCGTGGCGGTTCAGACACCAGCGCGGTCGCCATCGCCGCGGCGGTCAAGGCCGACCGCTGCGACATCTACACCGACGTCGACGGGGTCTACACCACCGATCCGCGAATCGAGCCCAAGGCGCGGCGGCTGGCCAAGATTTCGTTCGAGGAAATGCTTGAAATGGCCTCGCTCGGCGCCAAGGTTCTGCAGGTGCGTTCGGTCGAGCTTGCCATGGTGCACAGGGTGCGTACCTTCGTGCGGTCGTCCTTCGACGATCCCGACGCGCCCGGAATGGGGGATTTGCTCAATCCTCCGGGAACGCTCATTTGCGACGAGGAAGAGATCGTGGAACAGCAGGTCGTCACCGGAATTGCCTACGCCAAGGACGAGGCCCAGATTTCGCTGCGCCGCGTCGGCGACCGCCCAGGCGTCGCCGCCGGCATCTTCGGGCCGCTGGCCGAGGCCAACATCAATGTCGACATGATCGTCCAGAACATCTCCGAGGACGGCAAGTTCACCGACATGACCTTCACGGTGCCTTCCGGAGATGTCGACAAGGCACTTGTCGTGCTGGAGCGCTTGAAAGCCGAGATCGGCTACGATGTCGTGCAGTCGGAAGCCGGCATGTCGAAGGTTTCGGTCATCGGCATCGGCATGAGGAGCCATGCCGGTGTCGCAGCCACCGCGTTCAAGGCGCTGGCCGACAAGGCGATCAATATTCGCGCCATCACCACCTCCGAGATCAAGATTTCGATACTGATCGACGGTCCGTACACAGAACTCGCGGTTCGCACTTTGCATTCCGTCTACGGTCTGGATAAGCAGTAGCGAGAACGATTTGAGTTGTTGCGTGTGCGCCGGTCGCAGTGGAAACTGCGGCGGGCAATATGCCCATTGGAGAAGAAGCCGCGATGCGTGACCAGGCCAGTGGCCCGCGCGTTTTGCTGAAACGGCTCCGCGAGCTCATGCAGGAGCCGCTGGAGCCGCAGGAGCGGCTCGACCGGATCGTGCGCGATATCGCCTCCAACATGGTCGCCGAAGTCTGCTCACTCTACGTGCTGCGCGCCGATTCGGTGCTCGAACTCTACGCCACCGAGGGTCTGAACCCGAACGCCGTCCACCTGGCGCAGTTGCGGCTCGGGCAAGGCCTGGTCGGCACGATTGCGGCAAGCGCGCGGCCGCTCAACCTCTCCAACGCGCAGGAACACCCTGCCTTCGCCTATCTGCCGGAGACCGGGGAAGAGATCTACAATTCCTTCCTCGGCGTGCCGGTGCTGCGGGCAGGGCGCACGCTGGGCGTGCTGGTCGTGCAGAACAAGACCATGCGCCATTACCGCGATGACGAGGTCGAGGCGCTGGAAACCACCGCCATGGTCATCGCCGAGATGATCGCCACCGGCGACCTGGCGCGGCTGACCCGGCCCGGCCTCGAACTCGACCTGCGCCGGCCTGTCAGCTTCACCGGCCTGTCCTTCAATGACGGCGTCGGGCTTGGCCATGTCGTGCTGCACGAACCGCGCATCGTCGTCACCAATCTGTTCAACGAGGACAGCGAGGAAGAGGTCCGGCGGCTCGAGACCTCACTCGGCTCGTTGCGGCTCTCCATCGATGACATGCTGGAGCGCCGCGACGTCGCCTTCGAGGGCGAACATCGTCAGGTGCTGGAAGCCTATCGCATGTTCGCCAATGACCGCGGCTGGGTGCGGCGCCTGGAAGAGGCGATCCGCAACGGCCTGACGGCGGAAGCGGCGGTGGAAAAAGTGCAGAGCGACATGCGCGCGCGCATGCTGCACATGACAGATCCCTATCTGCGCGAGCGGATGAGCGATTTCGACGATCTCGCCAACCGGCTGCTGCGCCAGCTGATGGGCCGCGGGCCGGAGGATGTTGCCAACTCGCTGCCGAAGGACGCCATCATCGTTGCCCGTTCGATGGGAGCCGCCGAACTGCTCGACTATCCCCGCGACAAATTGCGCGGGCTGGTGCTCGAGGACGGTGCTGCCACCAGCCACGTCGTCATCGTCGCGCGGGCCATGGGCATTCCCGTCGCCGGCCAGATGAAGGGCGCCGTTTCCATGGCGGAAAACGGCGATGCCATCATCGTCGACGGC
Organism: Mesorhizobium sp. P2_E9; assembly: GCF_056403815.1. NCBI lineage: Bacteria > Pseudomonadati > Pseudomonadota > Alphaproteobacteria > Hyphomicrobiales > Phyllobacteriaceae > Mesorhizobium > Mesorhizobium sp. P2_E9. The sequence continues at coordinate 14,146 of NZ_JBFUET010000005.1, read as the reverse complement.
GAGGAGGGCGTAATCCATCTGCGGCCGCAGTCCGATCTCGAAGCCGCCTATGCCGAAAAGGTGCGGTTCCGCGCGCGCCGGCAAGAGGTCTATCGCGAGCTGCGCAAGAAGCCGTCGACGACCAGGGACGGCGTCCAGGTCGATCTCTTGATGAATGCCGGACTTGCCGTCGACCTGCCGCAACTGGCCGAGGCGGGGGCGGCCGGTATCGGCCTGTTCCGCACCGAATTGCAGTTCATGGTCGCCTCGACCTTTCCGCGTGCAGAGGCCCAGGAAAAACTCTACCGCGACGTGCTCGAGGCGGCGCGCGGCAAGCCGGTCACCTTCCGCACCATCGATATCGGCGGCGACAAGGTGCTGCCCTACTTCAAGGGCGCCATCCAGGAAGAAAATCCGGCGCTTGGCTGGCGGGCGATCCGGCTCACGCTTGACCGGCCAGGGCTGCTGCGCACCCAGATCCGCGCCTTGCTGAAGGCCAGCGGGGGGCGCGAGCTCAAGCTGATGCTGCCGATGGTGACCGAGCTTGGCGAGATCGCCCAGGCGCGCGAGATCATCGATCGCGAGGTGCGGCATTTGTCGCGCTTTGCCCATCATCTGCCGACCAGCCTCAAGCTGGGCGCGATGCTGGAAGTGCCATCGCTGCTGTTCCAGCTCGACGAATTGATGAAAGCGGTCGATTTCGTCTCGGTCGGTTCGAACGATCTGTTCCAATTCGTCATGGCGGTCGACCGCGGCAACACGCAACTGGCCAACCGCTTCGACACGCTGTCGGCGCCATTCCTGCGTGTGCTCAAGCAGATCGCCGATGCCGGCATTCGCAACCACACGCCGGTGACACTGTGCGGCGAACTTGCCGGAAAACCCATTTCCGCCATGGCACTGATCGGTCTCGGCTTCCGTTCGATCTCGATGTCGCCGGCCTCGATCGGTCCGGTCAAGGCGATGCTGACGGAGCTGCCGCTGGACGAGCTGACGGCGTTCTTCGACGACAATCTGATGGCACCGGCGCAAGGGTTGCCGATGCGGGCGCTGCTGCAGGCCTTCGCCGACGATCGTTCGATCCCGTTGTAGGGCCCTCATCATGGTCAATTTGCCCCGCGATCGTATGGATCAAGTCGTCAAGCGTTTCGAGATGCTCGAAGCGCAGATGTCGGCCGGCCCGGCGCCGGATGCCTATGTGAAAATGGCATCGGAATATGCCGAGTTGCAGGACATGGTGGCCAAGGTCAGGGAATTGCGCTCGGCCGAGCATGAGCAGGCCGACCTCGAAGCGATGCTCGCCGACAAGGGCACCGACGCCGAGATGCGGGCGCTCGCCGAGGCGGATCTGCCCGGGGTGGAGGAGCGCATCGAGGCGCTGCAGAAGGACATTCAGGTCCTTCTGTTGCCCAGGGATGCCGCCGACGACAAGAACGCCATCCTCGAAATCCGTGCCGGCACTGGCGGCGATGAAGCCGCTCTTTTCGCCGGCGACCTGTTTCGCATGTATGAGCGCTATGCCGCCGAGCGCGGCTGGCGGTTCGAGACCGTATCGGCCAGCGACGGCGACGCCGGCGGTTTCAAGGAAATCATCGCCACCATTTCCGGCAGAGGGGTCTTTGCCCATCTGAAATTCGAATCCGGCGTGCACCGCGTGCAGCGCGTGCCGGCGACCGAGGCCAGCGGGCGCATCCACACTTCGGCCGCGACCGTCGCCGTGCTGCCGGAAGCGGAAGAGGTCGACATCGAGATCCGCGCCGAAGACATCCGCATCGATACGATGCGCGCCTCGGGCTCCGGCGGCCAGCACGTCAACACCACCGATTCTGCAGTGCGCATCACCCATTTGCCGACCGGCATCATGGTGGTGCAGGCGGAAAAGTCGCAACACCAGAACCGGGCGAAGGCCATGCAGATCCTGCGCGCCCGGCTTTATGATCTCGAGCGCAGCAAGGCGGACGAGGAGCGTTCCGAATCGCGCAAATCCCAGGTCGGCTCCGGCGACCGCTCGGAGCGCATCCGCACCTACAATTTCCCGCAAGGCCGCGTCACCGACCATCGCATCAACCTGACGCTCTACAAGCTCGACCGGGTGATGATGGGCGAGCTTGACGAAGTCATCGACGCGCTGATCGCCGATCACCAGTCGAAGCTGCTGGCCGATATCGGCCTTGATGGCTGACCCTTTGCCCGAGGCGCTAGGGCTGCTGCTGCGGGAAGCGCGGGCCATGCTTGCGGCGACCGCGGTCGACGATCCGGCGCTCGACGCGCGGCTCATCGTCGAACATTTTTCCGGCACGACGCGCACGCAGGCCATTGCCGAACCCGAACGCTCGATCGACAGGAAGGCCATCGCCGCGATCGACGCCGCCCTGAGGCGCCGAGCCAGTGGCGAACCGGTACATCGCATCCTCGGCTACCGCGAATTCTACGGTTTGCGGCTGTCGCTGTCGCCGGAAACACTGGAGCCGCGGCCGGATACCGAGACGGTGGTCGAGGCGGTGCTGCCTTTCGTCAAGGCAATGGCGGCGCGGGAGGGTGCCTGCCGCATCCTTGATCTCGGCACCGGGACGGGGGCGATCGCGCTGGCGCTGCTGAGCGCGGTGCCGGCCGCGACCGCCACCGGTGTCGACATTTCCGCCGGCGCGCTGGCAACGGCGGCCCGCAATGCCGGGAAATTAGGGTTCGGTGGCCGGTTCACGACAGTTCAGTCGGACTGGTTCGAAAAAGTTTCCGGCCGATACCATGTAATTGCCGCAAACCCTCCCTATATACCCTCACAAGACATTGGAAATCTGCAGGACGAGGTCCGCGATTTCGACCCACGCCTGGCCTTGGATGGCGGTGTGGATGGGCTGAACCCCTACAGGATCATTGCCGCTGAGGCGGCACGGTTTCTTGAAGCCGAAAGCAGGATTGCGGTCGAGATCGGCCACACGCAACGCAACGAGGTTACGGATATATTCAAGGCGGCAGGTTATGCATCAGCCGCTGCTTTCCGCGATCTCGGCGGAAACGACAGGGTTCTTGTCTTTCAATGGGGATAAGCCTTGACGCACTGCGAAAAAACCGCTTGGCAATACCAGGGAATGCGGCTAGGGTCGCCGCAACCGGATGAGACGAAGCAGGCAGTGCTCTTAGCGATTCGGTCCTCCTTGGAAATAGCTGCCTTCTTGCGCAAACGACGCCCAAGCTTCGTGCGGGAATCGTCCGGCAAGTGATGTAACCGGAACAGGATGGCACGTGGCGCCAACGCAATTGATGCGGGCGAACGCCGGTGAAGAAACCAAACGGCTGGCTGCATGAGCGCCACCGTTCGTGACGAGTTTTCAAAAATTTCAAAATGAAGAGAGTCGAATGAGGCCACAACAGCAGAACAGGCGCATGCGCGGTCGCAACAACAATGGCGGCGGCGGTGGCAACAACAATAATAACAATAACAACCGCAAGGGACCGAATCCCCTGACGCGCAACTACGAGAGCAACGGCCCGGACGTGAAGATCCGCGGATCGGCTCAGCAGATCGCCGAAAAATATGCCACCCTGGCCCGTGACGCGCACAGCTCGGGCGATCGGGTCATGGCGGAGAACTACCTCCAGCACGCCGAACACTACAATCGCATCATTGCCGCCGCGCAGGCGCAGATGCCGATCCAGAATGCGCAACAGAATCGCGATGATTTCGACGATGACGGCGACGAGGATCGTGACGACTTCGACAATTCCGGCAACAACAACAATGTTTCCGATGCCCAGATCCCGGTGGCCAATCATGGCGCCGGACCGCAGCCGGTCATCGAAGGCATGCCGGCCGAGGTCGCGCTGAACCGGGAAAGCGGCCGCGACAATCGTGACAATGGTGGGCGCGACAACAATGGGCGCAACAACGGCCGCGACAACAATGGCGGGCGCCATCGTGATCGTCGCCCCAATGGCGGCTACGGCCAGAACGGCCAGCGCGACTTTGCTTCGTCCTCCGATCAAGGTGGCCAGCAGCGCAACGAGGCCCCGGTCCAGGCAGACGCACAGGTAGAGCCCACTTCAGCGGTCGAGACCGTTGCGGCAGCCGAGCCGGCTCCGCTGTTCGAGAGTTTCTCGCCGGCGGCTCTTGCCGCCCAGGCCGAGCTCAACGAGGCGGCCGCCGAGAGCGGTGCTGCCCGTCGCCCGCGCCGTCCGCGCCGCCCGCGCACAAACGCCGATCAGGCCGATGGCGGTAGCGACAACGCCGATGCGGGCGAGGTGGCAGCCAGCCCCGTCGACAGCGGCAATGCCGAGCCGGTGATTGTCGATATCGACAACTGATCGAACAGCACTTCAAGACGGCGAACGGCGGGGAGAAATCTCCGCCGTTTTCGTTTGGGCTGACGTGGAATATTATGCATTGACCGATATCAAGGCGTCTTGAGACGGCATGGCCCATGCACCATATCTCGGCTGAACAGGATCCGGCTCGAATGGGCGGGTCCGTCACCGCAATCTGATCCGGTGCCGCAAAGCGGGCCGGTGATGGAAGGAGACAGATATGAACCTCGAGAAGTACTCCGAGCGCGTGCGCGGCTTTATCCAGTCCGCGCAGACCATGGCGCTCTCCCGCAATCACCAGCAATTCACCCCCGAACACATTCTGAAAGTCCTCGTCGACGATGACGAGGGCCTGGCCGCGTCGCTGATCGAGCGCGCCGGCGGCAATGTCCGCGACGTCAAGCTTGGCGTCGAGACGGCGCTCGAGGCTATGCCGAAAGTCGAAGGCGGCAACGGCCAGCTCTATCTGGCGCAGCCATTGGCCAAGGTGTTCTCGACGGCGGAAGAACTGGCCAAGAAGGCCGGCGACAGCTTCGTCACCGTCGAGCGGCTGCTGCAGGCGCTCACCATGGAGAAGTCGGCAAAAACCGCCGACATCCTGGCCAAGGCCGGCGTCACCGCGCAGGCGCTGAACCAGGTCATCAACGATGTCCGCAAGGGCCGCACCGCCGATTCGGCGAGTGCCGAGCAGGGCTACGACGCGCTGAAGAAGTACGCGCGCGATCTCACGGCCGATGCCCGCGCGGGCAAGCTGGACCCCGTGATTGGCCGCGACGACGAGATCCGCCGCACCATCCAGGTGCTGTCACGCCGCACCAAGAACAATCCGGTGCTGATCGGTGAACCGGGCGTCGGCAAGACGGCGATCGCAGAAGGCCTGGCGCTGCGCATCGTCAATGGCGACGTGCCGGAATCGCTGAAGGACAAGCAGCTTATGGCCCTCGACATGGGCGCGCTGATCGCCGGCGCCAAATATCGCGGCGAATTCGAGGAGCGGCTGAAGGCCGTGCTTTCGGAGGTGACCTCCGCCGCCGGCGGGATCATCCTGTTCATCGACGAGATGCACACGCTGGTCGGCGCCGGCAAGGCGGATGGCGCGATGGATGCGTCGAACCTGTTGAAGCCGGCTCTGGCGCGCGGCGAACTGCACTGCGTCGGTGCGACCACGCTCGATGAGTACAGAAAACATGTCGAGAAGGATCCGGCACTTGCCCGCCGTTTCCAGCCGGTCTTTGTCGACGAGCCGACGGTGGAGGACACCGTTTCGATCCTGCGCGGCCTGAAGGAGAAGTACGAGCAGCACCACAAGGTGCGTATCTCCGACTCGGCGCTGGTGGCGGCGGCGACGCTGTCCAACCGCTATATCGCCGACCGCTTCCTGCCGGACAAGGCGATCGACTTGGTCGACGAAGCCGCCTCGCGGCTCAGGATGCAGGTCGATTCCAAGCCCGAGGCGCTGGACGAGATCGACCGCCGCATCATGCAGCTCAAGATCGAACGCGAGGCGCTGAAGGTCGAGACGGACGAGGCCTCGAAGGACCGGCTCGCCCGCCTGGAAAAGGAACTTGTCGGCCTCGAGGAGGAATCGACCGAGATCACTACCAAGTGGCAGGCCGAGAAGCAGAAGCTCGGGCTCGCCGCCGACTTGAAGAAGCAGCTCGACGAGGCACGCAACGACCTCGCCATTGCCCAGCGCAAGGGTGAATTCCAACGCGCCGGCGAGCTTGCCTATGGCAAGATCCCGGAACTGGAAAAGAAGCTGAAGGAGGCCGAGGCCCAGGACGGCAAGGTCGGCATGGTCGAGGAAGTGGTCACGCCCGACCACGTTGCCCATATCGTCTCGCGCTGGACCGGCATTCCGGTCGACAAGATGCTGCAGGGCGAGCGCGACAAGCTGCTGCGCATGGAAGACGAGATCGGCAAGCGTGTTGTCGGCCAGGGCGAGGCGGTGCAGGCCGTTTCCAAGGCTGTACGCCGGGCTCGCGCCGGCCTGCAGGATCCGAACCGGCCGATCGGCTCGTTCATCTTCCTCGGACCGACGGGCGTCGGCAAGACCGAACTGACCAAGGCGCTGGCAAGCTTCCTGTTCGACGACGACAGCGCCATGGTGCGCATCGACATGTCGGAGTTCATGGAGAAGCACTCGGTTTCCCGGTTGATTGGTGCACCTCCCGGCTATGTCGGCTATGAGGAAGGCGGTGCGCTGACCGAAGCGGTGCGGCGCCGGCCCTATCAGGTGGTGTTGTTCGACGAGATCGAGAAGGCACATCCCGATGTCTTCAACGTGCTGCTGCAGGTGCTCGATGACGGCCGGCTCACCGACGGGCAGGGCCGCACGGTCGATTTCCGCAACACACTGATCATCATGACCTCGAATCTCGGTGCCGAATATCTGGTCAATCTCGGCGAAGACCAGGATGTCGACGCCGTGCGCGACGAGGTGATGAATGTGGTCAAGGCGTCGTTCCGGCCGGAGTTCCTCAACCGCGTCGATGAAGTGATCCTGTTCCACCGGCTGCGCCGCAAGGACATGGACCGCATTGTCGAGATCCAGCTCAAGCGGCTGGAAAGCCTGCTTGTCGATCGCAAGATTACGCTGTCGCTGGATCACGAATCGATCGAGTGGCTGGCGGCCAAGGGCTATGACCCGGCCTATGGCGCGCGGCCGCTGAAGCGGGTGATGCAGAAGGAACTGCAGGATCCGCTGGCGGAGAAGATCCTGCTCGGCGAGATACTCGACGGCTCGACTGTCAAGGTCACGTCCGGTTCCGACCGGCTGAACTTCCGCTCGAAGCCGACAGTCGTCGTGACCGAAGCGGCGGCCTGATTCAACGCCGCGCGTCCAGGCTGGACGCGCGGCGTTTTCATAGTGATGGTGGGGCGCGTATGACGCTGGACGACTACAACGGCTTCTGCGCCTCGCTGCCCGCGACAAACCATGTCGTCCAGTGGGGCGGCGCCCATGTCTGGAAGGTCGGGGCCAAGATGTTTGCGATCGGCGGCTGGGGCCAGGGCCAGCAGCTCTTCGTCACCTTCAAATGTTCCGACATCGCCTATGATGTGTTGAAGGAGCAGCCGGGACTGCTGCCCGCGCCCTATCTTGCCTCGCGCGGCATGACATGGATCCAGCGTCGGACAAGCCAGAGCATGGATGATGGTGCGTTGAAGGACTATCTGCGCGAGAGCCATCGCCTTGTCGCCCTGAAGCTGACCAGGCAGGTGCGCAAGGAATTGGGGCTCGCCGCAAGCTAGCTAATATTCGTCGATACACCGGAAAACCGCCATCTTCATGCCCGGTTCATGTTGGAACCATATGGTGGGTAACTGGTTTGTTGGCGAAGGGGTTCGCCTTACAGGGACACCATTGCCGGGCGGCGGCAATTTACGGACCGGAGAGTTTGGCCACGATGTTCCGCACGATCTTTGCCCTTTCGGCGCTCGCCGCCGGGCTTGTGTCCTCCGGCGCGTTAGCCGCGCCGACGCAAGACAACGCATCGAGGGTTGCCCGCGCCGCCAGTGATGGCGGCATTCTCGTTGCCCAGGACGGAAATCTAGACATCTACTACGACGCCCGCGGCAACCGGGTCATCGTCGATGCCGATACCGGCAAGGTCATCGCCATCCAGCCGCCCCAGACACGGCTTGACCGTCGCGCGTTGCGCCGCGAAACCAGGCTGCGCGAGTTGGGCAGGGCTCCCGCCGACGATGATCGTTACTATCTCGACGATCCGGAAGACATGGCGCGGTTCCGCCGCAAGCAGTTGGAAGAGGAAGGCCGGGTCATCCCGCCGCCGGCCGATGAATACGATCCCAATAGTGATAATTCCGTCGAGGCCTATCCGCCGGCGCCGCAGGACGACGGCAGTTACGACAACAATTATCCCGATGCGCCGCAGTCGGCAAAGCCGGGCACCATCAAGCGCCAGCCGCTCAACGAGGCCGCGATCGACCCGGCGCAGCCGGACGTGCAGCAGGCCAATCCGGAAACGCAGGCGGCCCTGCCGCCGGACACCAGTGGCAAGGCCGCCGTCGATCCGTCGCTGTCGCTCGGAGCCCGCCAGGATGTCGCGGCATTGCAAGTGCTGCTCGACCGCGGTGGCGCTTCGCCTGGTGTCATCGACGGTCGCTTCGGTTCCAATGTCGACAAGGCGCTTGCTGCCTATAATGAGATCACCGGCAGCAATCTGAAGTCGACAGATGCGGTCGGCATCCAGGCAGCACTGGCACAGTCCGGTGGCGATGCCTTCGCCAACTACACCATCACGGCTGAAGACGCGGCCGGCCCCTATGTCGCCTCGATCCCGGAAGACTACAGCCAGAAGGCGCAGCTCAACTGCATGTGCTACACCTCTGTCACCGAGGCGCTGGCGGAGCGCTTCCATATGGATGAGAACTATCTGAAGTCGATCAACAAGGGCCTCGACTTCAACCGCCCCGGCACGATCATCAAGGTCGCCAATTTCGGCAAGCTGGTGTCGACGCCGGTCGCGCGCATCGTCGCCGACAAGACCAAGAAAGAAGTGTACGCCTACGATGCGGGCGGCAAGCTGGTCGCAGCCTATCCCGCGACCATCGGCTCGGCCGACACGCCGTCGCCCACCGGCATCCACGCCGTGTCGCGCATCGCGCTCGACCCGAACTACACCTACAACCCGAACATCAATTTCAAGCAGGGCCAGAACGACAAGATTCTGACCGTTCCGCCAGGCCCCAACGGACCTGTCGGGTCGGTCTGGATCGCCTTGGACAAGCCGACCTACGGCATCCATGGCACGCCGGAACCGTCGAAGATCGGCAAGACCGAAAGTCATGGCTGCGTGCGCCTGACCAATTGGGACGCTCGCGAGCTAGCCAAGCTGGTGTCGCCAGGCGTCACCGTGGAGTTCGTTGGCGGACCTTCAGCCGATGACGTTGCGCAGCAATGAGCCGCGCAGCGCAGCGGCATAGATCAACTGCACGACCAGAATGAAGCCGACGCTGAGCAACGGGTTGATCAGGCAGAGGAGCGCGCCGATCGCCCACAGGATCTGCGCTTTGACGATGCGCAGATAGACCGTGCGCTTGGTTTCGGCGTCGACATCCTCCGCGACAAAGCCGTTCTTTTCCGCATAGCGCCAGCTGGCAAATAGAGTGACGCCGAGCATCAGCAGGTTGAGCCAGTAGACAAGCACCGCGGTTCTGAATTCGAGGAAGTCGGCCAGAAGGTCGGTCGAGAACGGCAGCAGGGCGATAAAGGCGAGAAAGCAAAGATTCAGCGTCGCAAGCCGCCTGTCGGATTTGGCGATGAGTCCATGTTGCGCCTGTTGGCCGAACCAGAAGATGGTCAGGGTCAGGAAACTCAAGGCATAGGTCAGGAAACGCGGCGCCAATCCCGCAATCGCGGCAAGCAGATCGTGTTCCGAATGGATTGCCTCATGCGCCGGCACCCTGATCTCGAGCACGATGAGCGTGAGCGCGATTGCAAACACGCCGTCGGTGATGCCGACAATGCGGCCGCGTCCCTCCGCCGATGCTTCAAGTGGACGCTTCATCGATTTCTTCCCGCCTGCCGCTTTCCGGAAAACTTAGCATGACTGCCGCCGTTTGCATCCGGGGTGTGCGCATCCTGGCCAACTGGCTGGTTTCAATGACTGCAAGCTGCTGGCCGGTTGTTGCCGCCGCGCTTGGGGTCTAAGCAGGGTGCCATGCATTCACCAAGCGAAGCCGCCGCCGTCCCGCTGACCAGTCCGGTTGCCAACGGGACGTTCTGTCCGCAATCGCAACGGCGATTCGTGCTGATCGCGGCGATCCTGGCCTCGGCGCTCGGCTTCATCGACGGTTCGATCCTGGCCATTGCCATGCCGGCGATCCGCGTCAACCTCGGCGCCAGTCTTGCCGAGGCGCAGTGGATTTCCAATGGCTATGCGTTGACGCTGTCGGCGCTGATCCTTGCCGGCGGCGCCGCCGGCGACCGGTTCGGACTGCGCCGCGCCTTCGTCGCCGGCATTGTGCTGTTCGTCGCCGCGTCGCTCGCCTGCGCGCTGGCGCCGAATGCTGTCGTGCTGATCGCGTTTCGCGCCGTCCAGGGCATTGGTGCGGCGATCATGGTGCCGGGCAGTCTCGCCATCATCGCCAAGGCCTACCCGAAGAAAGAGCGCGGCCGCGCGATCGGCATCTGGGCGGCGGCCTCGGCACTGACGACGGCACTCGGCCCGGTGCTCGGCGGCCTGGTGCTGTCGGCTTTCGGCGGCGGCATCTGGCGGGCGATCTTTGCCGTCAACCTGCCGCTCGGCCTGATCTCGATCTATCTCTTGCTTGCCAAAATACCGGCCGATGCGCCGACCGAAAAACGCAGCCTTGATCTCGGCGGTGGGGCGCTGGCGACACTGGCCTTCGGCGCGCTCGCCTATGGGTTGACCTCGATGAGCTCCAGCGGCGAGGGCCGTATGGCCGGGCCGAGCATCGGCGCCGGCGTCGTGCTGCTTGTCGTCTTTATCCTGTTCGAAAAGCGGCAGCGCGAGCCGATGATCAACCTTAGCCTGTTTCGCATCGGTGCTTTCGCTGGCGCCAATCTCGCGACCTTCTTCCTCTATTTCGCCCTGTCGGCCAATCTGTTCTATCTGCCGATGCTGCTGATCGCCGGCTGGGGGCTGAGCACGGCCGAAGTCGGCTTCATCTTCCTGCCGCTGTCGGCATCGATCGCGCTTCTCTCGGGACCAGTCGGCCAATTGTCGGACCGGATCGGGCCGCGTTTCCCGATCGCATGCGGCAGCCTGATCGTGGCGTTCGCCTTCGCCGGACTTGCCTTGCTCGCCTATGCCGGCATCCACAATTTCTGGACGGGAACATTTCCGTTGATGGCTCTGATGGGGCTCGGCATGGCGCTGGTCGTGTCACCGCTATCGACCGCGATCATGACAGCGGTGGACGACAAGGATACGGGGGCAGCATCGGGCATCAACAATGCCGTCTCGCGCATTGGCGGCCTGATCGCGGTGGCGGCGATGGGATCGCTTGCCGCCTGGGTCTACGCCAATGCCTTGGACGGGAGTGCGATATCAGGCGTGCCAGGCTTCGGTGAACCGGCGCCGACCGACCTTGCGCCGGCGCTCGATGCGGCAAGGCTCGCCGCCAGCGACGCCGCCTTTTCGGCGGTCTCTTCGGTGACGGCGCTGCTTTGCCTGCTTTCCGCCGTCATCGCGTGGACGACAATTTCGGGCTCGCCACTGCCTTGGTCGCGGCGCGCCGAATCCAGGCAGGACTGAAAAGCCGACGGGTCAGCCGTCGATCTTGGCGCTTGCGACCTTCAGTGAATTGCCATCTTCCTGCTTCAGCAGGTCGTCGATGCGCTCGCGCTCACGCTTGAAGGCGACGAGGTCATCGCCCTTCAGCACCTTGCCGACCGGTAGCCGAACACGCATCGAATCGACCTTGGTGCCGTTGACGATCAGCTCGTAGTGGAGATGCGGACCGGTGGAGAGGCCGGTCTGGCCGAGATAGCCAATGACCTGGCCCTGACGAACCCGAACGCCCGGCGCGATGCCTTTGGCAAAGGCACTTTGGTGATTGTATGATGTCTCGTAGCCATTGGCATGGCGCAGGATGATCTGCTTGCCATAGCCGCCGGCCCAGCCGGCCTTCTCGACGACGCCATTGCCGGCGGCGATGATCGGCGATCCGATCGGGGCGGCCCAATCGGTGCCTGTGTGCATGCGGACATAGCCGAGGATAGGATGCTTGCGCGCACCAAACCCGGAGGTGAATCTCCCGTTTGGCAGTGGGTTGCGCAACAGGAACTGCTCGGCGCTCGATCCATCCTCGTCGAAATAGTCGGCGCTGCCATCCTGCATCTGGAAGCGATAGAAGTTGCGCGTCTGGCCGCCAAAGGTCGCCGAGACATAAAGAAGCTCGGAACTGTCCGACGTCTGGTCGTCGCCGTCGGGCTGCGAGAACAGCACTTCGAGGCGATCCGAAGGATTGAGTCGCGACTGGAAGTCGACGCCAGACGCCAGAAGCTTGATCAGCCGCTGGGTCATCTTCTTCGACATGCCGTAGGAATAGGCGGTGCGGTAGATGCCGTCATAGACATTGGGCAGATTGCCGCGCACCACCACGGGTGCCGACGAGTCATCGAATGCGGTCAAAAGTTCGGGATTCGGATCCGGCTCCTGCGCCGGCACGTATTGGCCGCGATCGTCGAGCGCGATGGTGACGATATGCGTGGTCTTGTCATAGACGCTTGTGCGCACGACCTTGGCGGCATCGCCGTGAACCTCGAGGCCGACGCGCAGCACCGTCCCGGCTTTCAGCGTCGGCGCGTTCAACAGCTTGGCAATCGCTTCGGCCATGCCGGTGGCGTCGTCGCCCGTATAGCCCGAATCGGCAAAGGCCTCGGTGAGGTCGGTGTCCTTGGTGAAGGGAATGATTTCCTCGGCGAAAGCCGGCGCCTTGTCGTCAGTGACAGCACGCGGCGACACAGAGACGTTTTCCGGCACGATCTTGACGTCGTAGGAGCCGGCCATGCTCTCGGCAAAGGCTTCGCCGAATCGCTGCGGGTCGACATAATGGAGCGAAGCGACCTGCACGGCGCCGTCGCTGAGGTCGGTGCCGGCCTCCCGCACCACCTTTTCCACCTCGTCGGCGGACAGGTCGTTCTTTTCGTCGAAGGAGGCCGTCTCGATGGGGAAATCGACGGTCTTCAGGCTCATCTCGCTTTCGACCTTGGCGCCATAGATCTGACCGGACGCGGCCGATGCTGTCGCTGGCTGCGCCGGCGTGTCGTCGCCGTCATCGCCGAACACCTGCATCGGGTCGAAAGGCGGGTAGGGCCGGCTGGTGGTATGACCGGCCGCCAGCGCCATCTTGATCTGCACGAAAGGCATGGTGTGGATGACATCGCGGTCGCCGACCTTGGTGACCATCGACACTTCCATGCGGCGGCGGTCCTTGGCCTTGGCGATCTGTCGCGGCGCCACCAGCCTGGTCGTCTTGGCCACCTCGCCGGAATCGCCATTGCTGGCAAGGCCGATCAGTTCGGCGATCTCGGGCGGGGTCGCCAGTTGCTGGCGCCCGTCCAGGGCGGCGAACAGCGCCACGCCCATCAGCACGCTCGAGGTCACGCCGGTCAGGAATGTGCCCGACAGCCAGCGCGCAGAAACCTCACGCCGATCGGGCGGGCCGCTGCGGCCGTCCGCGATAAGCGGCGGCTCATTGCCGAGTTCGGCTATGACATCTTCCGTGTCTGGCATCCAGAAAGGCTGCTTCTTCCCCGGGCGGAACGGCTTGTCGCTTTTGTTGTGGCCATGACATTTGCCTGTCACGGCAGGTTAAGTCAACGAAGCCTCAGGCCCCGGTCGAATTCCCCCCGCGCACTTCTCTTATAGAGCGCTCTGCAAAGTGGGCGGCGTGCCTTCTCTATAAGGCTCATCGCGCTCTCTCTTATGAGGCTCTTAAAAGAGGGCATTGCACGGCTGTGCCATGGCCGCTTTGTTGGCCTTGGTGTCGAACGGCAATGCGGCGGCAATAGGGCTCCTTCGTGGCCGGCCCCGTGTTGTCCTTTGTTCCCCTGGGGCAGCCGGCTATCGACAAAGCGAGCCCGAAATTTCTGTCGCAAAAAGTTCAAAAACTTTCGAATGGTGTGTTGACAGTTCGCCGAGGTGGCGACTATATACGCCTCACGAACGAGGGCGGTGCGCCGCTGGCGACGAAGAAGTTTGCTTCTAGGTCTGCCCTCTGCGAAATTCAAGAGAGCCGCGTAAGCGACACTCGGACGGCCCCGGAGCCAAAAGCGAAGCGGGCCACGACACTGCGTATGCGGCGTCTGTTCTTTGAAAATTGAATAATGAAGAAAGAGAAACGTGGGCGGCAGAGTCCTGCTGAACCTCTT